>JBBIUR010000309.1:0-4021 GCA_037440145.1 Myxococcales bacterium
CGGACACGGCGCAGGGCCGCCCCTCGCCCCCCGCGCGGGGGGGGGGGAAAATGGGGCGGGGGGGGGGGCGGGCCCGGATCCCAGATGCTTTCCTTGTAGCCGCGCCGCAACTCCAGCTCGTCCCGATGCCCCGCGGTCGTCAGCAGGCCAGTGACGGCTCCGCTCAGCGTGATCATCGTGTTGTCGGCTGTGGTCGTCCCGTGCACGATGACACGGGTCCGGTCGAGAAACTCGCCGAGGCGCATGCCCTCCAGAGCGGCCAGCTCGCGCAGGCCGCTCAACACGCCGCGGCTCTGGTCGTCAGCAGTGGTGAGCGTTTTGTGCAACCGCAGGGAACCGTCGCTGCGCAGCAAGACGAAATCCGTGAACGTGCCCCCCACGTCGATGCCGACACGCTGGCCGGGGCGGTTGCGCGCACCCGCACCCCGCCGCGCGCCATTGGCGCCGCCCGGAATGCCTTTTCCCATCGATCGCTCCGAAGTGGCGCCCGTTTAGTCGAACCTCTGGGGCGATGCAAGCGCGCGGCCGTGCAGGTCGAAGCTCCGCCCGTACCGCTGGCGCCTCTTGACGGCCGGGCGCGCCGGACCCACCTTGCGGGTGCGAAGCGGTAGCAGCAGGCGCGGCCGCCAGAAAGATTCGGGGAAACCCAGTGGCCCGGCGGCGCGCCGGGCTTCGAGCGCGAGAAGAAAGGAGCGGTCGTGCAGGCAACGGGGACCGTGGGAGTCGCACTGGGCAGCGGAGGCGCCGCGGGGCTCGCGTACATCGGGGTGCTCGAAGAGTTGGTCGCGGCCGGTGTGCCCGTCGCCTGCGTGGCCGGCACGAGTGCGGGAGCGCTGGTCGGGGCGGCGTTTGCAGCGGGGCAGCTCGCGGGTCTGCGCGCGGCGATGCTCGCGCTCACCCGGGCCCGCGTGTTCGCTCTGTTCGACCCAACCTGGCCCCGGTCGGGGCTGTTCGAAGGGCGCCGCGCGCTCGAGCTCGTGCGGCCTCATCTCGGCGAGCGCATCGAAGCGCTTCCGTGTCGGTTTGCGGCAGTGGCGACGGACCTTTTCACCGGCGAGGAGGTGTTGCTGGACCGCGGTCCCGTCGTCGAGGCGGTGCGTGCGAGCATCGCCGTGCCCGGGATTCTGACGCCGGTGCGCGTGGGCGGGCGGTGGCTCGTGGACGGAGGACTCGCGAACCCGGTCCCGGTGAGTGCCGTGCGGGCGCTGGGGGCGGACTTTGTCATCGCCGTGAGCATCCATCGCGTTCCGCAGGTTGCGGCAATCGCTGTGGCGGGGGCCAGCAGAGCGGTGCAGGGCCCACCGCCGGCCGAATTGGGTATCGCAGACATCTTGGCCCGCAGCAGCGCCGCCGTGCAGGCGCGGATTGCAGCGGCTCGGTTTCGGGAACACCCGCCCGATGTGCTTGTGCTCCCGGAGACCGATGCAGGGTTGTTCGAGTTCTACCGAGCGGCGGAAATCATCGAAGCGGGCCGCCGTGCGGGGCGAGCGGCGCTGCCGGAGATCCGGGCTGCTCTGGCGCGGCACGCAGCGGAGAGCGAGCGGCGTGCGCAGGGGGAGCGCGGCCTGTGGGCACGCTTGAGCCAGACGCCGCTGCTGGGCGGATGGGGTAACCGCTTCGCTGCGGCCCATGGCAGTCCGCGGCCCGGGCTCTGGGAACGTCTCGGCAGAGGCAGCGGCGAGAGCTGGCTTGCGCGGTTGCAAGGGAGGATGCGGTCGTCCGCGGCGCCGTGGGCGCAGCCGGCATTGCAGCGAACGCCGCGGACGGCGGCAACGGAACGAATCGAAGGGAGGGCATGAATCATGGCACGGTGGGATCCTTGGCAGGAAGTGGAAGAGCTGCGGCGCGAGATCGATCGCGCGTTCGAGAGCGTGGGGTTGCGGTTGCCCGCGAGTTTTCGGGCGGCGTTTCTGCCCGGACAGGCGCCGCGGGAGTACCCGCTGGTAAACCTCCACGAGGACAAGGATGCGCTCTACCTTGAGGCGCTGGCGCCAGGTCTCGACCCGAGCACGCTGAGCCTCACGGTCCTGCGCAACAGCGTGACCATCGCAGGCGAGAAGCGCCGGACCGCTGCAGCCGTAAAGCCCGAAGCGTTTCACCGCGAGGAGCGGAGCGCCGGCCGCTTCAGCCGGCGGATCGAGCTGCCCGTCGAGGTCGATGAGAGCCGCGCGAAGGCCGAATACAAAAACGGTTTATTGCTCGTCACGCTGCCGAAAGCACCGGCGGCGCGGCCGAAGGAAATCCAGGTACAGGTGGCGTGAAGACCCGGACACAGGAGGGAGCGGCGATGGCAGTGGAGCGAACCGTTGCCAGTGGAAAGGGAGCAGCGGCGCGGGAGGCCACCCGGACAAGGGAGCGCCACGTGCCACCCCCGGTGGATATTTACGAAACCCCGGAAGAGCTCGTGTTGCTTGCCGACTTGCCCGGCGTCCAGAAGGGCGACCTCGATCTGCGGCTGGAGGACAATATCTTGACCATTCGCGCCAAGCCGCAGTCGCTCGCACCCGGGGAGCCCGTCGAGCGGGAGTTCGAGCTGCAGGGATTCTTTCGCCAGTTCGACATCAGCGAAGAGATCGACCAGGAAAAGATCACGGCCGAGCTCAAGCACGGGGTGCTCACCCTTCACCTGCCGAAGGCGCAGAAGGTGAAGCCGCGGCAAATCGAGGTCCGGGCCGAGTAGGGGTGCGATCCAGGGCCGCGCAGGTGCTGGTGCGTGAAGTGTGAGCCGCGCGCAAGGTTGCGGCGGCACTGGTCGACGAGGCCGCGGCAGGTTCCCATCCCGCAGCCGTCGCCTGCGGTGGATGGCCGGCACGGCGAGCGCACGGGGTATGCCGCCGCGAAGGGGCTGCGCGCCTTCTGTTGACACGGCGGGACCGGACGTGAAAGAAGCGGCCGCGCAGGTGTGCGGCAATGCCGGTTCCGTCGCGTGCGCTGAGCGCAGCGCTGATCGCCGCGGTCTTGGTTGCGGGGTCGGACCCGCCGCTGCCCCTTCGCCACCGGCATTCCGGCGGTTCGCGGCTGCACGTTCATCTCAGTTTTGCGCCCGTTGCGGAGAGGGAGGCCGGTGTTTCAGCGCGCGCTGGGCGGTGGATGCAGGAGGCTCACGGTGCGGCGGGTGGCCACCGGCCATCGCGCCGCGGCCCGCGGCAGTGCGAGCTCGCCGCTGACGACGACTTCCACGCACATCTGCCGCTGCCTTCTTTCCCGAGCGCGGTTCTCGTATCCAGGCCAGCGTTGCCGGCCCTTCCTCTGACCCCGGCGCGGCTGCGGGAGCGCCGGGGGGTGTTTGTCGCGCCTTCGCGGCGCGAGCGAAGCCGCAGTCCGCCAGTGCCATCATTGTCCCGGCCTTTTTCTGCGTAAGTCATTCCGCCGCCGCGCCGGCGCGGTGTCGCACCGCGCAGCGCGCAAGGAGGAGGCGATGCAGGGGACTGGTGTGTTCGCCGGGGTGTGCCTGGTGCTCGCGTTTGCGTTGGAGTCGGCGGCGCAGGGGGGCCACCAGGAGCCGCCCCGGTGGCATGAAATCGTGGTCACGGCCGAACGGCCTCTCTCGGCCGGTTCCTCGCAAGAGGTCCGCGCTATGGATTACCAACTGCGCCCCCACGCGACGACGCAGGAAATTCTGAACAACGTACCGGGCCTCGTCGTGGCGCAGCATCAGGGGGGAGCGAAGGCGTTTCAGTGGCTCGTTCGCGGCTTCGACGCCGATCACGGCACGGACTTCGCGCTGTTCGTCGACGATCTTCCGGTCAACTTGCCGACGCACGCTCATGGCCAGGGTTACGCCGACACGAATTTCGTAATTCCGGAGGCGGTCGAAAGACTGCAGGTATACAAAGGGCCCTATTTCGTCCACTACGCGGACTTCGCGAATGCGGGCGCCCTGAATTTCAAATTGCGGGAATCGTTCGACCGGAGCTTCGCGAAGGCCGAAGGCGGCTTTTGGGGGACGCAGCGCTACGTGGCAGGGATATCGCCGCGCCTGGGCGAGGTGCAGACGCTTTTGCCCGCGGAGCTGATTTCG
>JBBIUR010000310.1:0-3982 GCA_037440145.1 Myxococcales bacterium
GGGCTGAAGACGGGATTGATCGTGACTCGCGGCTTCGAGGACATCATCGTGCAGGGGAGAGGGCGGCAGACATTCATCGGCTTCGACTGGCCCGAGATCACTCACATGCAGTACCGCAAGCACGCGGCCCCTCTGGTGCCTCGGAAGCGGACCCGCGGCGTGACCGAACGGATCGATATGTTCGGCAACCCCGTGATCCCGCTCTACGAGGAGGAGGTGCGGCGCGCTGTGCGGGATCTCCTGGCGGAGGGAATCGAAGCCCTGGCGATCGTGTTTCTCTACTCGTTTGCGAATCCCGCGCACGAGCTGCGCGCCAAGGAAATCGCGGAGGAGGCGATCCGCGAAGCGGGCCGGGAGGTGTATGTCGTGGTCTCGAGCCAGGTGGCGCCGGTGCAGCGCGAAATATCGCGCGCCAACGCCACCGTGATCCAGGCGTATGCGACCGAAAAGGCGCGGGCGCAGTTCCTGCGCGTGGAGGAAGAGCTGGCCAGCCGGGGATACGCACGCTCCCTGAAGACCGTGCTGTGCTACGGCGGCGTGACGAACATTCGCTACCCTCGGCTGTTCGAGACGGTGATGTCTGGTCCCGTCGGCGGGCTGATGGGCGGCTACTACTTGTCGCGCGCGCTGGGCATCGAAAACCTGGTGTGCTCGGACATGGGCGGCAGCGGGCAGTACGAGTACCGGCTCTGGGGCCAGCGGGGCACGGTTGCGTACCTGGGTTTCGGCACGTACGCCGGAGCCTACGGATCGCGGGCGCGCTCCGGGCAGACGGGATACCTCGATGCGCGCCAAATGCGCATCCACCCTGATGGCTCATTCGAGATCGTCGCGAGCTGCCGCCCCCATCCCGGCAATTGGCTCCCCATGGAACCAGACACCTCTCTGCTGATCGTGCGGCAGACCTTCGCAGATCGGGCGGCCGAGCAAGTTGCGGAGGTGCACATCGAGCGCATGGGGACGCGGGGGAGCCCGCCGCCGCTTTCGGCCGGGGCGCTCGACCGGGGGTTGGCCGCCGCGGGAGCGTTCGTGTCGGGAACTGCGGCACTGTTCACCGGGTGGGCGCGCGACTTCGCGCGCCGGGGCGTCAACCGGCTTCACCGCCTCGACCCAGCGGTTGCGGCCGCAGCTCATGGAGACCCGAACATTTGCTACTTCCACGGGTACTGGGAGCTCGCGGAGGAAGAGGCCCTGCTGGTGGAGGTGACCCCGCCGCCGTGCGAGTACTGGAACTTCCAGCTGAACAACTACTGGATGGAGTCGCTCGACTACCGCTACCCCCGCATTGCCATCAACCACCGCCACGTGCGCTATAAGCCCGACGGGTCGGTTCGCATCGTCGTTGCGCACCATGATCCCGGCGTGCCGAACTGGCTGGAAACCGCCGGGCACCGCCGGGGCACGATGTGCTTTCGCTGGGTCGCCGCCCGGGAGCATCCCGAACCGGCCGTGCGCGTGGCGCCCCTGTCAGAAGTGGCAGGGATGCGCTGAATCCGTAGGATTACCGCAGAGGTTCTGGTTCGACCTGAAAGTGCTGCGAGTACGCCTCGAAGCGCGCGGCGATCTCTGCGTACGTCAGCCCGAATTCCTCTGCCGTGTACGCGTGCAGGCCATGCTTCCCTTGCGGGTTTTGCTCGTGCCAGGCGCGCATGCGCTCTTCCGCTTCTCGGGACAGCTCGAACCCGAAATGGGAGTACATGCGCCGGATCGCACTCACCGGGTCGGACACCGTCTCCTGGAACCAAATATCGAAGAACTGGTGCGGATCGCTTGCTTGCCGCACGGCCATCGCGCGCTCCATCGTGGCCGCCCACACTTCGAGCTGCCAGCGACCCACCGCCTTGCGGTCCACCCCGTCTTCGTACAGGCTGCGCCAGCCGCTCACGAGGCTGCAGATCGAGGGTAGGACCCGGGCTGGATCGCGATGGGTCTGGACGATGCAAGCGTCGGGGTAGGTCTCCAGCAAAATGCGGAGGTGGCGCAGGTGCGCCGGGTATTTGAGGATCCACCGCCGGGATGGATCGGTGGACTGGATGAGCTTCAAGATGTCGCGGTGGCGGGCGTAGGAGGGCCGCATGTCTTGCTGGGCAAACCACTGCGTGTAGCTCGGAATCGTGGCGTTGGAGTCGAAGGTGTCGTCCAGGAATTCCTGCAGGAAGAGATGCCGGCACTCGTCGGGCCCGTCGGCGGTCATCCAGTGGATCGCCTCGAGGCTTGGGTCCAGATAGTACATGAGCCTCAGGCTGCGCACCGCACTCTTGTAACGCGGATCGCGCTCCCACCCGACGCGCGGCGGGCGCGGCCCAGGCGCGGCAGCGAGCCAGTACTCCAGCACCTGGTTGGCCGGATCTTGCGCCAGCAAGTGGTGCAGAGCCGTCGTGCCTGTGCGGGGCAGGCCCAGGATGAACACCGGGCGGCGAATCTCCGCCTCCAGCACCTGGGGAGCTCGCTGCCACGCCTGCTGCACGGCGAGGCGGTTTTTGAGAATCGCGAGCAGCTCGCCCCGCACCATCATCCGGCCGAAAGGGGTCAGCCGGGCCTCTTCGTCGTACGCGCGCAGCAGAACCCGCAAGTGCTGGCGGAATCGGCCGTCCCCGAAGTCGCTGTACCCGGCCGCGCGCCGCGCCTTGTCGAGGAACCATTCCTCCGATTCCGCGAACTTCGCCAGCCGGTAACCGACCCGCGCCGCAACCCGCGCGCTGGCGTTGACGATTCGGACCGGGAGCCGGTGCTTGCGCGGCCGGCTCCCGCGAGCCGCTGCCCCGCTCGCGCGAGCCGCGGCCCCAAGCCCGCTCACGCCGGGCAGCCCGTTTGCTGGCGCTGATTGCGCACCTTCCCCCATTGCCGTCTCGTCGCTGCCGATGCCTTGACTGGCCGGCGAACCTTACCGTAGTGGAATCCTAACAAATGTTCGTTTCGCGCTGCAAGCGAGCCGGCGGCGCTGCTTGCCCACGGGTCGGGAGTTCTCATGCCCAAGAATCCGCTGCACACCAAGCTCTGTGACATGCTCGGGATCGAGTTCCCGGTGATTGCCTTCACGCACTGCAAGGACGTGGTCGTGGCGGTGGTCAACGCGGGTGGCTTTGCGGTCCTCGGCGAGGCCATGCACACGCCCGACGAGATCGCCGCCGATATTCGCTGGATTCGGGAGCGGATCGACGGCAAGCCGTTCGGAATCGGCCTGGTGCTGCCGGCATCCGCCCCGCCAGCGGGCACACTGGAAGAGCTGATGGCGAAGATTCCCGAGACGCACCGCAGCTTCGCCCGCAGCATCAAGGAGCGGTACAACGTTCCCGATCCGAAGGGACCGGTGGCGCTGCACCGGTGGGGCGGGCTCAACCAGCAGATGGCACGCGCGCAGCTCGAAGTCGTGCTGGAGGAACGCGTGCCGGTGTTCACGTCGGGTCTGGGCAATCGGGCATTCATTCTGGACGCGGCGCACGAGCGCGGGATCAAGGTGTTCGGGCTTGTGGGCAAGGTGCGGCAGGCGAAGCGGGAGATCGAAGCCGGGGTCGACGCGATCGTGGCCCAGGGTTACGACGCCGCGGGTCACACCGGGCTCGTGGGCACTTTCTCGATCGTGCCCGAAGTCGTGGCCGTTGCGGGCGACACGCCGGTAATTGCGGCGGGCGGGGTGACCACCGGCCGGCACCTGGCGGCAGCGCTGTGCTTGGGCGCCGTGGGGGTGTGGACGGGCACGCTCTGGCTGGCCTCGCGCGAGTCAGATACGGACATGATCATCAAGGAGCGCCTTTTGGCTGCGGGCGCGGACGACACGACTTACTCGCGGGCTATCTCCGGAATGCCGATGCGGGTGCTCAAGTGCCCGTGGACCGAAGAGTGGGCGCGTCCCGAAGCCCCGCCCGTGCTGCCCGCGCCGTACCAGATACTGTTGAGCTCAGACTATATCCAAGGCGCGAACGATCACCGCCGTGCCGATCTGATGACGGAAGCGGCCGGCCAAGGAGTGAGTTTCGTGACC
>JBBIUR010000311.1:0-765 GCA_037440145.1 Myxococcales bacterium
GGGTGGGACGGTGCGCCGCAGTGGGCTACCTACACGGACGGCAGGAGCACTTGTCGGGCTCGAGGTCTGCGCGAATTCTCACCTGCGGTGTGGGCCGCTTTCGAGAACTTTTACGCGAATCGCGACGGCATCCAAGATCACTTCGCGCGGGCCTGGGCGTCGCTTGCTGTAGAGTTTGCTGCTGAGCCGGCTGTGGCGGGCTACGATTTGTTCAACGAGCCGAACTTTGGAGCGAGCCTGACTGGCGGCGCAGAAAAACTCGCTGGCTTGTACCGGCGTGTGGTGCTTGCGTTGCGGGAAGCGGAACAAGCCTCAGGCGGTTTCCAGCACATCATTTTCTTCGAGCCGGTGATTCTGTGGCCGGTGGGGGATTCCCTGCCGGCGCCTGATTTTTTACTGGATGATTCGTTTGTTTTTGCGCCGCACAATTACGCGGAGTCGATCATCGAATTCAAAACCATCGAACAGACTTTTGCACAAGCTGCTCAGGACGCAGCATTTTACGGCACCACTTTTTGGATCGGCGAGTACGGCTGGTTTTCGGATCCGCCGGGAAATCTGGGGCGCCTCAGGCGCTATGCGGCTGAGGAAGACCGCTTGCTGGTAGGCGGTGCCTGGTGGCAGTGGCGGCAGGCCTGCGGCGACCCGCACAGCATCGGGGTGCTCGGTGGCCGGCCACCGGCAGTGCTCATTCTCTTGCACCGCACCGGCTGCCCGGGGGACGTAGACTTGGGATTGGTGCCGGAGTGGGTCGAGGTTTTGACG
>JBBIUR010000311.1:775-3972 GCA_037440145.1 Myxococcales bacterium
ACCTGACAGCGACCGACAGTCTTACGCAGACGGGGGCAGCGCCGGGCACGCTGCGCGGGATGCGAAGCGACCCGAGCGCTGCCTCGTTGCGCTTCGAGGGCGAGTCTGGGTCGGAGGGGACCGCCGACGTTTGGGTGCCCGCACGGGGTGCGCGCTTTCCGCAAGTGCAGGGAGAAAACGTGGGTCGCTGGGAAGCGGTTGCGGTACCGGGTGGCTTCCGCGTGTTCGTGCGGGTTGCAGGAACGTATCGAGTCGAGGTTGGCTACTGAGAGGTGTGGGACACCTCGTTTCGCCCCCCGGAGCCTCTGCCGTTTGCCCCCTTCTCGCCCGCGCCAGGCGAACCCGCAGCGCCCCATTTGGCTCGGGTTGCGGTCTGCGAAGAATCCCAGCAATTGCGCCGGCGGCCGCTTTCGGCGCAGCCGCGGGTTTCGTGTATCATGGAGGGCGTGACACGGGCAGAATTCGAGGCGCTGGTCGAGGAGGTACTGGCGGAGCTGCCGCCGCGGTTTGCGCGCTATTTGGAGAACGTGGCGGTCGTGGTGGAGGACGAGCCGAGCCGGGAGCAACTGCGCGAGCTCGGATTGCGCCCCGGGCGCGATTCGCTTTTCGGCCTGTATCAAGGGGTACCGATCGACCAGCGCGGCCACGCGTTCGGGAACGCCTTGCCGGATCAAATCACGATCTTTTATCGGCCGTTACTGCGCGCTTTTCGGTCGCGGGAGCGGATTCGGCGAGAGGTGCGAAGGACCGTGCTCCACGAGATCGGGCACCACTTCGGCCTGGACGAGCGGGCGCTCCGCAGGGAGGGATATTGATCTCCGGTTGACCCGGGATGCCGTGCGCCGGATTGCAAGCGGTGCGGATCGGCGGCTACGCGGTGCGCCGGACGCACTGGGAAATCGGCCCGATGGCGGTTTGCCTGCTGTCGGTGGCGGACATGGAGGAGTATGTGGACCGCGAGGCCTTGCTTCGCGGAGACGCGCTGCGGGACCCTCCGTACTGGATGCACGTGTGGCCTGGGGCGCGCATGCTCGCGCGGCTGGTTGCGGGCGCGCGCGTGGAAGGGTGCCGTGTTCTGGAGCTGGGGTGCGGCTTGGGCTTGCCAGGGCTGGTGGCCGCGCTGCGCGGCGCCCGCGTGACCCTTGCGGACCGCGAACGCGAAGCGCTGGAGTTCGCCATGGCCAACGCGCGGGAGAACGGCTGCCGCGTGCGCGCGGTGCAGTGCGACCTTCGCGCGCCTGCGGTTCGCGGGCCTTTTGACTTGTGTCTGGCTGCGGACGTCAGCTACGAGGAGGGGCTCGCCGAGGCGGTCAGTTCCGTTCTGGCAGCGACGCTGGCCGCGAACGGGCGCGCCTGGTGCGCCGAGTCTGTCCGCACCCGCGACGGGTGGCTCCGGGCTGCCTGTGAGGCCCGTGGCCTCGCGGTGGCGGAGTTCGACGCCCAGGAGGTGGAGGAAGATCACCCAGTTTGGGTGCGGGTCTCGGAGGTGCGCCGGCGATGAGGTACGCCATATTCGACATCGAGACGAGGATCGACAAGGATCTGCTGCGGCGCGCGTTTTTCCGCGGCGAACCGATCACTCCCGAGGAGGCGTACCACAGAATGCGGGAGCAGTTGCTGGCGGCCAGTGGAGGCCGCAGTGACTTCTTTCCGCTCTCGTGTCATGTGCCGATCTCCATCGCGATCGGGGACGTGAACAGCGACTGGGTCTTGACGGGTGTGGAGACGCTCGGTGCGGCCGACTACAGCGAGGAGAACATCGTTCGGGAATTCTGGCAGCGGGTGGAGCGCTTCAAGGGCACGCTCGTCTCGTTCAACGGGCGCAACTTCGACCTTCCGGTGTTAGAGCTGCAGGCACTGCGGTACGGTTGCCCGGCGCCGAACTACTTCAACGATCCGCGCGGGCACCGCCATCGATACTCGGAGTCGCACTACGACCTGTACGACTTTCTGACGAACTACGGGGCGCACAAAGTGCGGGGCGGCTTCGACTTGCTGGCGAAGCTCGTGGGATTGCCGGGAAAGATGTCCCTCGACGGCTCCAAGGTGCAGGAACTGTGGGAGGCCGGGGAGCTGGCGACGATCCACCGCTACTGTCGCCAGGACGTGATCCAGACGTACTTTCTCTTTTTGCGGATCGAGCTCATGCGGGGCCGGCTGAGACCCTCCCAGTACGACGCAGCCCTTGCTGCCAGTGCCGCATTCGGCGCAGAGATCGGTTGGGAGGGGCCGGCCCAGCGCAGCGGCGAGCCGAGTCGCAAGGAGGAAGCGGAGTGAGACGCGAGGCGCCGGCTCCGCATTTTTCGGAAAGCGCGCTCGCCGTGCTCCGGGAGCGGTATCTCCGGCGCGACGAGGTGGGGAACGTGCTGGAATCGCCGCTCGACATGCTGCGGCGGGTGGCCCGCGCAGTGGCCGCGCCAGCAGCGACCTACGGGGAAGACCCCGGCTTGTGGGAGGAGCGGTTTTTCCAGCGCATGGTGCGGCTGGAGTTCCTGCCGAACTCGCCAACGCTGATGAACGCGGGAACGCCGGGGGGACAACTCGCGGCGTGCTTTGTCCTGCCGGTCGAGGACGACTTGGAGTCGATTTTTGGTGCTCTGGCTCGTATGGCCCGCATTCACCAGACCGGCGGCGGCACCGGGTTTTCCTTCAGCCGGCTTCGACCGCGCGAGGATCACGTCCGCACCACGGGCGGCACGACTTCCGGTCCCCTTTCCTTCATGGAGCTCTTCGACCATGTAACCGCGATCATCCGCGAGGGCGGCAGGCGGCGGGGCGCCAACATGGCCGTGCTGCGCGTCGATCACCCCGATATCGAGAGCTTCATCGAGGCGAAGCGAGTGCCAGGGCGCCTGGAAAACTTCAACCTGTCAGTGGGCGTGACGGACGCGTTTTGGGAGGCGTTCGACTCCGGGGCGGAGTTTGCTCTCTGCAACCCGCGGACGGGGAGGGTTGTCCGGCGCGTGCGCGCGCGTGCCCTATTCGATGCCATGGGCGCAGCGGCTTGGGAGACGGGGGACCCAGGACTTGTCTTTCTCGACGAGATCAACCGCCACAACCCCACGCCGGCTCTCGGGGCGATCGAGGCCACAAATCCGTGCGGAGAGCAGCCCCTGTTGCCGTAAGAGTCCTGCGAAATGGGTTAGCTCAACCTCGGATTGTTCGTCTCACAAGCAGGCGTCGACTGGGAGCGGCTC
>JBBIUR010000312.1:0-3943 GCA_037440145.1 Myxococcales bacterium
CGTATCCCACACGGCGCACTTGCATGGCTCTCCTCCAAGCTCGAAGGAGTGCCAACTTGTGCAGTGGCCTGGAGCCTGAGCTCTGCCCTCGACGGCGCTGGCAGCGCCGCTGGCTTGCTGCTTGTTTTCTGGATTCCGGCGAGTGGAATCTTTTTGGTTCCGCCGCGGTGCTTTGACACGCAGGGCGGAGCCGGATAGGGGGAGACGTGACCCGCGGCTGCGCGGAGGATGACCGATGGCTCTGCTGGTTTTGTTGCGACACGGTGAATCGCAGTGGAACCTGGAAAATCGCTTTACCGGGTGGGTGGACGTTCCCTTGACCGATCGGGGTCGAGAGGAGGCGCGGCGAGCGGCGCGAGTCTTGCGGGGTATCCGCTTCGATAAGGCGTACACATCGGTGTTGCAGCGGGCCACGGAGACCCTTGACATCGTGTTGCGGGAGCTTGGCCAGACGCACATTCCTGTGGAGCGCGATCCGGCGCTGAACGAAAGGCATTACGGGGACCTGCAAGGCCTGAACAAAGAGGAGACCGCGAGAAAATTTGGCGCGGAGCAGGTACACCTGTGGCGGCGCAGCTACGACGTCGCCCCGCCCGGTGGCGAGAGCTTGAAAGATACCGCCGGCCGCACTTTGCCCTATTTCGAGAGCCACATCGTGCCCGACCTGCGTGCGGGCAAAAATATCCTCGTCTCCGCACACGGAAACAGCTTGCGCTCCATCGTCATGCACCTTGATCGGCTTTCCAAGGAGGAGGTGCTGAACCTCAACCTCGCCACCGGGGTCCCCATCGTCTACGAATTCGACGAAAACATGCGGCTGCGCTCGAAGAAAATCCTCGACCCGGCCACGTAGTTTCATGTTGGGGGACGTAGTTTCATTTGCCAGTTCTACATTTGCGCATAGCGCACGTCCCCGAGGCCATCCGCTATTTGCGTGCCTGGACTTGCCTGCCTCGCAAATGAAACTACGTCCCCCAACATGAAACTACGTCCCCCAAAGTGAAACGTCCCCCAAAGTGAAACTGGGAGGTGGGATCGATGAAGATAGACACCGGGTTGTTGCCAGGTTCGCTACCTGCTGTACCGGAGGCGGCACGGGCTGCCGAGGAAATCGGTTTCGATGCTCTGTGGACGGCAGAAACCAGCCACGATCCATTCTTCCCTCTGTTGCTTGCAGCGGAGCACACGTCGCGCATCAAGCTGGGGACAGCCATCGCGGTTGCCTTCCCGCGGGCGCCCATGGTGCTCGCGCAAATCGCCTGGGATCTGCAGGCCTTCTCGGGCGGGCGGTTCATTCTGGGCCTCGGAACCCAGGTCAAGGGGCACAACGAAAGGCGCTTCGGCATCAAGTGGGAGCATCCAGGGCCAAAATTGAGAGAGATGATTCAGTGCATCCGGGCCATATGGGATTGCTGGCAGAACGGCACACGGCCGAGCTTCGAGGGGCGCTTCTACCGGTTTACCTTGATGACCCCGTTTTTCAGCGCCGGTCCGATCGAGCACCCGCACATACCCATCTACATTGCAGGGGTGAACGAGTACATGTGCCGGTTGGCGGGAGAACTCTGCGATGGCTTTCACGTCCACCCTTTTCATTCCTTGAATTACCTCCACGAGGTGGTGCTTCCCAACGTCTCGGCGGGGTTGAAAAAGGCGGGGCGGGATCCCGGCGCCTGCGCCCTTTCTACCACGGCCTTCGTGATCGCCGGGGAGACGCCAGAGGAGATCGAGGCCGCAAAAGGCCCCGTGCGCCAGCAGATCGCCTTTTACGCCTCTACCCGCACCTACCGGCGAGTCCTCGAGCTGCATGGGTGGGGTGAGACGTGTGACCGGTTGAACGCCAAGGCGGCGAGGGGGGACTGGGCGGGCATGGCCTCGGAGATCACGGACGAAATGCTCCATGTTTACGCAGTAACCGGGAAATGGGAAGAAATCCCGGAGAAGATCCAGGCGAAATACGGCGGCATTCTGGATCGCGTTTCGCTCTACATGCCTTTCACGGCGCTGGATCGCGATCGCTGGCGCGCGATCGTGCGCGCGTTCCGCTGACCTGGACGAGGCCGGCCCGCAGGGTTCGCCGTCGTTCGACCGGGGGCCTGCTATCGGCCGACCAGGAACAGGTAGGCGGTGAGCAGTGCCACTGCTGCCAAGCCCATGGCGATGAGGCTTTCGGCCCACCAGATGCGCGCCTGCCGCCAGGCCCATTCAAGGGCCGGCTGCAACTGAGCTGCAGCCAGGTTCCGAATACGGTCGAAAAGCTGCTGGCGGTCGACTCGCGGCGGCAAGCGCATTCTCTCTCGTTATCTAGCTTGGTGGTCCGGCGCGATCCACAGATCGGTGCGAGTCGGGCGGCAAAAACACCGCGGGACAAAGCCGGCGCTGGGGCGCGGCAGCGGTGCCAGCTCGCTACGGCCGGGCGAGGCAGACCCGATCAACCGGTGGAGAAGTACCCGTGCTCTTGCAGGTAGCGGAGGATCTGCTGAACACACTCTTCCGGGCTTTGACGGTCGGTGTGCAGCGTGATCTCCGGGTGTTCCGGTGGTTCGTACGGGGCGCTCACGCCAGTGAACTCCACGAGCTCTCCCGCGCGGGCCTTTTTGTAAAGTCCTTTCGGATCGCGGATCTCGCAAATCGCAAGGGGCGCATCCACGAACACCTCCACGAAGTCTCCCTCTCGCATGATGCTCCGCACCCGATCCCGGTCCGCGCGGTAGGGAGAGATGAACGCCGTGATCACCATGATCCCCGCGTCCGTAAACAGCTTGGCAACCTCGCCAATGCGGCGGATGTTCTCGGCGCGGTCCTCAGGCGAGAAGCCCAAGTCGCGGTTGAGGCCGTGGCGGATGTTGTCGCCGTCCAAGATGTAAGCCCGAACGTTCCGTTCCCACAGCGCTTTCTCCAGCAAGTTGGCGATCGTCGATTTGCCCGACCCGGATAGCCCGGTAAGCCAAATCGTGCATCCCTTGTGGCCAGCAGCGTTTTCCCGATCTTCCCGGGTAACGGTGTTCGCGTGCCACACGATGTGGCGGGATTTCGGCTCGCTCATAACCAGCGACGTTTACCCGACGCGCGACAGTGTCACAAGCGCATTTTCCGGAGCTGCGGTCAAGCTTGCAACGAGCGAGGGGTCCCGGCAAAAGTTGCACACGTGGACCGAAGCCACGCTGCTGGGGTCCGGTGGGACCTGGCGGACCTGTACCCGTCGCCGGAAGATCCCTCTTTGATCCGGGACTTGGAGCAGGCACTCCGGCGCGCCGAGGAGTTCGAGCGAAAGTATCGCGGCACCATCGCGACCCGGGGCGGCCCTGCTCCAGCACACGTGGCTGCCGCCGTCGCCGAACTCGAGGCCATCGGCGAGCTTGCGGAGAAGCCCGTCTGCTTCGCGCAGTTGCTCCATGCGGGAGACGCGCAGCCCCCACTGCACGGGGCGCTGGTTGCGCGAACCCAGGAGGCCGCGACGGAGATCCGGAAACGCCTGCTCTTCTTCCACCTGGAGTGGCTCGCGCTGTCGGAGGAAGACGCACGGCCGGTGATCGAGTCGAAGGAGTGCGAGCGCCACCGGCATTTTCTCCACGCCCTCCGCCGGTACAAACGGCACGTGCTCAGCGAAGCGGAGGAAAAGATTCTAGCGTTGAAGGCGAACACGGGCGCGCGCGCGTTCGTGCGCTTGTTCGACGATTTGCTGTCCACCACGGCGTTCGAGGTCGACGTGGACGGCCGTACGCAGGAGCTCACGGAGAGCGAGGTGATCGCGCTCTTGCACAGCCCCGACCGAGAGGTGCGCCGGGCGGCAGCGCGGTCGCTAACCGCTGGCCTCAAGAAAAACGAGCGTGTATGGGCGGCGATCTTCAACAACCTGGCGCTGGATCATGCCATCGACGACCGCTTGCGATCGTACGCGGACCCGATGCAGGCGCGGCACCTGGCCAACGAAATCGATGCG
>JBBIUR010000313.1:0-3939 GCA_037440145.1 Myxococcales bacterium
CGCGAGCGCCATTCCGGCCAGTTGGCGGCGGTCCGGAACCTCGCCCAGCACCAAGCGCGCGAATACCACGAGGAACGCGATGCCGGCTGCAATGATGGGCTGGACCACAGTTACCGGCGACTTCATCAACGCGTAAATGTGGCAGCCCAAACCGGCCACCTGCACCGCCAGGCCGAGCAACCACAGCGGCCGGGCGAACAGGCGGATGACCAGGCGAACCCCGCTCGCCTCCTCGCGCTGCGCCTGCCTCTTTTGAAGCACCACGGCCAGGTTGTAGAGCGCCGCGGCGCAGAACGCTGCCAGGACCCCCATTCTTCAAGCCCGCGCGTGCCCCAGCCGCGAGCGGGCAGCGGGCAATCTTCGCCCGGCGTCCGCCGCGGCGCAGCGCGGCTCCCATCGCCACGGCCACCGAAATTGCAGCTCGGCAGCGCCAGAGCCGCTGCTGTCCCCTCGCTTCACCACGCGCGGGCCTCACCGATTGCCATCGTCCACGCCCGATCCGCTCCTAGCCCCGCCGCAGCCGCTGCGGCGCGAAATCGCTCCGGTGGCTCGGCGAGCGGCTCGTCTGTCAGGTCGAAAGTGCCAAAATGCATAGCGACGAGGCGCTTCGCTCCCATCTCGCACCCCGCCCGCACTGCTTCCTCCGGATTCAAGTGCACGGGCCGCATGACCGAAGCAGGTTCATAGGCCCCAATCGGTACGGCTGCAAGGTCCGGCGACCCGAACCGCCTGCCAATCTCGGCAAAACCCGCAAAATACCCCGTGTCGCCGGCGTGGTAGAAGCGACGCGTCGGCCCTTCCACGATCCAACCCGCCCAAAGCCTTCGGTTCCGATCCACAATGGCCCGACCGCAGAAATGCTGCGCGGGAACGCAGTGCACCCGCACGCTCCGAAATTCCGCCGTCTGCCACCAATCCAACTCGGTCGCCTCCCCGCCCGCCCGGCGCACCAGATCGCCCACGCGGAGCGGCACGAAAAAGCGCACGCCGCGCCGCGCGAGTGCGCGGATGGAAGGCAAGTCCGCGTGATCGTAGTGGTCGTGAGAAAGTAGGGCGAAATCCACTGTGGGAAGCGCTCGGAGTGGGACGCCGGGAGGGACGAGCCTGCGCACGCCGACCCCCGGCAGCGGTCCAGCCGTGTCGGAAAACACCGGATCGGTCAAAAAGCTCACCCCGTCGAGCCGCACCAAGAACGTGGCATGCCCGATCCACGTAATGCTCGGGTTCCGCACGATCGCACCAACGTCGAACGCAACGAGCTCGGCCGCTCCCGGGCGCGGCGGCGCGATCGACACACGTGCCCGGCGCAGCGCGTACGCAAGCAGGTCGAGCACCGGCGCGCGCACCTCGGGAGCCGTGAGATTTTGGAAGCGCCGGCCTCGTCTCGGGGCTCCCGACACATAGCCGCCGGGAGGCGCGGCGCGACTGCCTCGCTCTGCCATCTCGACACTCCGCCTTCTGAGCCGTCTCGTCTTCGATATTGTGAAAACTGGGAGCCGGAATTTTGCAATGGCGGTTATGGCAAAATCCCTCCGCCTCCTTGGCACCACGCCCTCGCCGTGCGCTTCCTCACGGGCATTCCTTCACACCGCCGACCCGGAAAACCGCTCCCCATAGCCGCCGCGGGCTGGGGGGCGAACGGATTGCCGCCGGCGCTCGGAGCCAGCCCGCCCCCGCAAACCCAAACGAGGCCCGTGCCGCGGCAGCGCTTACCCGACCTTCCGAGTTGACCCTCCGAGTGCTGCTGCGTAAGGTCTGAGACGAAGATGCCAGCGACGCCCGCTGCGCTGCGGGAAGTTCGAGATCGGGTCGGGACCCTCCAGTGGCGGAGAAACCGCCTCGCCTTGCTTGGCGCCATTTGCCAAGGCATTGCAGCCCTCGTCGCAGCGGCGGCCGTGGCAATTCTCGCGGCGGGCTTCGCCTCACCGGAGACCTTCGGCGCGATCGCGATGGGTGGCGCCTTCGCAGCGGTAGCCGCCTGCACCGCTGCGGCCTACCGCTTGTGGTGCCGCTGGCTGTCCCTCCCGGCCGCTGCCCGACTCGCCGATTCCGCAGCGCACTTGCAGGACCGCCTAGCCACGGCTGTCTGGATCGCCGAGAAAGCGCCGCCACCGCGACTGGCTGCGCTGCTCGTACTGGACGCGCTGGAGCGAGCGGCCTCTTGGAAACCAGAACGGATCGAGCCCCGGCGGGTGCCGCCGGCGGTGGTTTTGCCACCGCTGAGCCTTTGCCTTCTGATTGCCGCCTTGTTCGCCGTGCGGCATCTGGGACGCGAGACTGCCCCCCGGATTGCGGATCGTGCCGTTCCGGAAAGCGCGCAGCTCGCATCTCGAAACGCAGCCGAGCGGGCCGCGCAGCGGGACTCGCTCACTGCGGCGCGCACGTTCGACCCGCGCCAGCGGCGCGGGGCGCTGGCCACCGACTCGGATAGCGCGGCGACCGCCTCGGGGCACGAAGGTGGCGAGGGAGCTCCGCGTGCCGGTGGCGCCGCTGGGCTGGCTGCAAGCCGGGGAGCAGTCACGACCCTCGCTGGCAAACTTCAGGCGATGATCCTGGGCCGCAGGGGGGCAGACGCGCCGCCTTCGCGCGCATCCCCGGGACAGCTCGCCCGCCAGCCCCAGGGCATGCCCGGTCCGCGCAAGGACGGCGCCGCGGCCAGCACAAGCGCTCCAATGCAGCGAGGAGCGGCGGCCCCGGCAGCGCCTAGCGCGAGGGAACGCACCGGGCTCCGGACGAAACCCGCCCCGCAAGCGAGCAAGGAATCGAGCTCGATGCCCGCTCAGCGCAGCGGCACGGCGGCGCGACAGCCGGGGCCGGAAGAAGCGGGGGCCCGGATGCGAGAGGGCGGCGATGCGGCAAGGGCACCGGGCGAGGTCGCCATGGGCCCTGCACCGCCGGGAAACGCCCCGCGTGCAGGCACGGCGGTGTCACCGGAGACTCTGTTCGGCAGCCAGCAGGAGGGGCGACGCGAGCAGCGCATGGCACCCGGCGGCATGCGGTCTTCGACCTTCAAGCTCGCACTTTTCTCGGTCGCGTCGCCGGACCGAGCCGCGGCAGGTGGGGGAACGAAGGGAAAAGGCGCCAGCACGACTTTGCCCCGGGGCGCGGCTGCGCCGCTCAACCCCGAGCAGGCAGAGGAAGAGTCGATGGAACGACCGCAAGTGCCCGTTCCTTACGAGAACACCGTGCGCCGGCTGTATGCCCCGAGCTCGGACTGACGGCTCTGGCGTTGGCGTGGCTTGTCCAGCAGAATAGCGGATGGAAAGGGACAGGCAGGTTCCCAGGAGGGTGGGGGGACGGTGAACGCAGAGCCGGAAGTCCAGCGAACGCGATACGAGATCCAGCGCTTTCAGGACACCTTCGAGCGGCTGCGCGACGAACTCGGGCGCGTGATCGTCGGCCATCGCGACGCGATCGAACAGATCCTCGTCGCGTTCTTCGCCGGCGGGCACGTGCTCATCGAGGGCGTGCCAGGAACAGGGAAGACGCTGCTGGCGCGGACGCTGGGGCAAGCGCTCAACCTCAAATTCGCGCGCATCCAGTTCACGGTCGACCTGATGCCAGCAGACATCACTGGCACTCGAATTCTCACCGAAAAAAACCGCCGCCGGGAGTTCTCGTTCGCGCCGGGCCCGATCTTTACTCACGTCCTGCTTGCCGATGAAATCAACCGCGCCACGCCCAAGACCCAATCCGCGCTTTTGGAGGCGATGGCCGAACTCCAGGTCACTGCCGGCGGCGAAACGCACCCCTTGGAGCGGCCGTTTTTCGTAATGGCAACACTGAACCCGATCGAAATGGAGGGCACGTATCCCCTGCCGGAAGCACAACTCGACCGCTTTCTTTTCAAGGTCCTGCTGCCGTATCCGGCCCAAGCCGAGCTCCAGCAAATCATCGGGACGACGACCACCAGCGAGATGCCGACCGTCTCGCCCATCT
>JBBIUR010000314.1:0-3931 GCA_037440145.1 Myxococcales bacterium
TGGCAGCCAAAGGCGGAGGAGCGCTCGCCTGGCCGCGGTTGACGCGCGCCGCTGGCCGCCGGCAGGTCGGGCGGTGTTCGGCCCGGGCCGGATGGGCGCGGATCGCTATCTGAGCCCGACGCCGGCGACCCCGGAGTATCCCGCGGAGGCCAGCCCCGTTCGGGGATCCATTCCGGCATCCACCCGGAGATCGATGGTCAAAACGAAGTGGATGTTGCCGTCTTCCGATTCGACTCCCGGAGGAGGGTTTGCGTCGAAAAACGTGTCCGGACGAGCGGCTCGGAGCAGAATGCGGTCGACGGCAAGCCCGCTGCTCCCTTGCCGGCGCACCAATCTCGCTTCGAGGAACCGCCCCGCGCGGTCCATCACCGCCTCGACTTCAGCGCCTTCGTGTCCTGGCTGGATGACCCGGCCGGCGCGCACCGCGTGCTTCAACTCGATTTCGATGTGGTCGAAGACGCGCTTGGCGACCCGGCGCACGAACGGGGCGAAGCGCTCCGCTTTCGTGTTCAGCAGCGTGATGTCTCCTTCGCGAACCCCGGGCAGGAAGTCCCGCGTTCCGGACCGGTACGATAAGGTGCCGAGGTTCCCCGCCGCCAGGAAATCTCGACCTCTGCTTGCCTCCGCAGCCGGTTTTTCGCTGCTCTGCCATCCGACATCTCCAGCCTTCGGTAGGAGGCGTTCGATCGGGGGAAGAGCGGCGAGCTGCTCGGGTGCGGGCACTGGCCGCGTGGCCCGGGCTGCTTGCTCGAGCGACGGCGCCGGGGCGCGTCTCTTCGCAGTGGCGGCAGGTGCCCGCGCCGCTGCTGCGCCTTCGCCCCGGCGCACTTGCTCCTGAGCGACCGTGTGGTCCCGGTCGCTCAGAAGGCGCGTCGCCGGCGGCGGTTTCTCTTCACCGGCATCAGGCGGTTCCACGATCTGCCGCTCGGGCAGAAGCACCGGCGGGGGTTGCGTGGCTGGGACTGGTGCGGGCCGTGCCGAAATCGGGGCGGAGGGCAGAGGAAGCAGTTCCACTTCCACCGGCGTAGCGAGGAGCCGCTCGAACCCTGGGCGAGCTGTGCGCGGGAGCGCCGCCAAGAGCGCGGCGTGAAGCAGGAAGGAGAGGAGCAGCGCTGCGCTGAGGCGCGCCTGATCGGCCACCGATCGCCTCCTAGCTTGCGCCGGCTAGCCGGCTTCGCGTATAGTGCAGGGAGCGGAGAGAAAGCGTGTTCGGACTCGGCATAGGCGAGCTCGCGATCATCCTCCTCATCGTACTGATTATCTTCGGGGCGGGGAAGCTTGCGGAAATCGGCGAGGGATTGGGACGGGGGATCCGAAACTTTCGCAAGGCCGTCAAAGCGCCGGACGAAATCGATATCACCCCTGTCCAGCAGCAGCCTGAGGCCAAGGCCGAGGAGCCGAAGGCCGAGCAGAGTTAGCCCGCGCGCTGCACAGCGAGCACGCGGCACTCGTACGCCGCCGCCCGGGCGGGCGGCTGGGGAAAGAGGATCGCGAAAGGAGCGGACTCTCCCGGTCCCAAGAGACGCGGCGGGGACGGCTCGACGCGCCGGAGAATCTCCACCTCGCGAAGCGTGAGATCCGGCACGAGGCGGCGTGACAAGAGGCTGTTGGCGGCTGCAGTTTCCCGCAGCACCTCCTGACCTCCGGAATCCAGGAGGACCGCTTCGATTTCCACACTGCGGAGCGGCCGAGCGGCGGTGTTGAGCGCGCTTCCGGTGACGAGGAACACCTCCTTACCGTCGCGAGTGCGGTGGAACGAACCTGCGACATCGATGAGGGCCACCTTGCGTGCGAGCAGCCGGTCCGCTGCCAGCGAGTGGCCCACGACGGGAAGGCGGGCGGCAAGCCTGTCGGCAAGCTCCGGTTGCGCCAGGAAGCTCCGGTAGAGGGCGAAGTACGCGCTGACGACGGCTGCCAGGAAGACATACATCGGGCCGAGAGGGCGCCGCGGCGGGGTCATGGGCGTCTCTTCCGGCGCGGGTGCCTCCTCGGCTGAGTCCTCGAGGTCGGCGTCGTCAATCTCTTCGAAGTCGAGGGACAGCGTCGCAGCCGGTTCGCGGCGGTGGGAGAACGCAGGTTCCGCTGGCGCTTCCTCCTCCCCGAAGCTCCCATGTGCGCTTACCTCGCTGCCAGTTGCTCCGGCACTGGCCGCCGCGGCTGCCAATCCCTGTTCGCGTTTTCGCCGGCCGCGCGGTTGGGCGCCGGGGGAATCGGCCGCCGCCTCGGCCAACGACTCCGCCGAGGGCGTTTCTCGACCCCCAGCGGCGGCTGTGCCCGGGAGCGGGGGAGCCGGTTCGGCTTCGGCCCCGAGCACGTATTCCTCGTGTGGGCTCTCGATGGCGAGGTGCCGCTTGCCTTCCAACTCCGCTCGGTCCGCGTCATCGAACGAGAGGGCCAGGTCCGCCTCCAGACGGGTTTTCTTTGCCGTCCGGGGCTCGCTCCGGCGTTGAGTTGCTGGCGAGGGAAAGATATGACGGCAGCGCGAGCACTGGAGCATGCGCGGCTCGCCGCCGAGGCGTTCTTCCGCCAGGCGGAACCGGGTGTTGCAGTGTGGGCACTGGATGATCACGCGACGGAGAGGGATTGTATGGCCGGGCAGCAAAAAGGCAAGTTTCTCGTGGATGAGCTGTCGGTCGTATTGCCCGCCTTCAACGAAGAGCCGAACATCGAGAGGGTTGTGCGCTCGGTGGCTGCGTACCTGGAGGAACGGCAGATCGATTACGAAATCATCCCCGTCGACGATGGGAGCTCCGACCGAACGGGGGAGATCGTGGACGCGCTGGCGCGCGAGCTGCCCCGGGTACGGCCGCAGCACCACCCGCAGAACCGCGGATACGGGGCTGCACTGCGGACGGGTTTCGCGGAAGCGCACAAGCGGTTCGTCTTCTATATGGATGGTGACGGACAGTTCGACATCCGAGACCTCGATGTTTTGCTTCCCCAGGTGACCGACGAAGACCACATCGTCACTGGATACCGCATGGAGCGCCGCGATCCGCTCGTCCGCAAACTGAATGCCTTCCTTTTCGGCAGAGTATTGATCCGGTTGCTGCTGAACGTGCGGGTCCGCGACCTCAACTGCGCGTTCAAGCTCATCCCGCGGAAGGTGCTGCAAGCGGTGCGTCTCGACTCGACCGGCGCCCTGATCAACGCAGAGCTGTATGGTCGGGCCGTGCGCAAGGGGTTCTGGATCCGGGAAGTGGGGGTCCACCACTATCCGCGCGCGGCGGGGACGCAAACCGGCGCTCACTTGCGGGTGATCTTGCGGGCTTTTTACGATCTCTTCCGGCTGTGGGGCGATATTCGGGCGAGCTGAGCCGGATTGTTCATGGATTCCAGGGCGGTAAAGCCACCGACACCGCGGAACTGCGCTACTGCCGCGGTGTGCGAAGACCCATCCAGGGCGACAGAGTAGGGATGGCGGGGCTACAGGGTGTCATCACCGATTCATCTTTCGGTTCGAACAAAAACTCCCCCTGAATTTTGCCGACGGGGAGATTGCGAGCCCGGCGGGATTGGTGCTGCTGCGAGAGTTCCACGAGCGACTGCGGAAGAGGAGTCGCCATGCGCTGGTCTTCGTTTTACGAGCGGATCGCGTTGTTGTGCATCGCGAGCACCCTGGGCGGGAGCGGCTGCGGGAGCAACGCTGAGGCTCCTGGGATCGGGGTGGCGGAACTGCCGGCGTTACACGCCGAGCGCGGGGCCCGCGCTGGAATTTACGACGCGTTGGGACGCCAGGTGTTATTGCGCGGGGTCAATCTCAACAGTCTTGGGGATTATTACCAGGACGCCCCGGAGTTGCCCACGGTGGTGCCCGCGACGCAACGTGACTTCGCGGCGATGGCCGAACTGGGTTTCAACTCGGTGCGGCTGGTGCTGAGCTGGTCGCGCCTCGAGCCGGAACCCGGGGTGATCGATCGAGGCTACATCG
>JBBIUR010000315.1:0-3903 GCA_037440145.1 Myxococcales bacterium
CATCAGCGACGGCGTGAGAAACTGCGGGCTCGCCGGTCCGGGCACGCCCTGTTCTTTGAAAAAAGTTTCGCTCGTCCACTCGGCGCGGGCGCCCGCCCCCACGTCTGCCTCCACGCGGAAGAGCGCATCGACGGAGTCGAAGGCATTGTTGCGGCGGGTCGCGGTCACGTCGTCCAGCGGGTTGTTCCTGGTTCCCCGGTCATCCAGGAAGGAAAAGTCCCCTTCGCTGCCGAGGTAGCTCACGGACGCGAGAAGGCCGAACCGCCCCTGCCGGCCGGCGTGTGTGAAGGTCGCCTTGCGCGTCGCGAAAGAGCCGGCGGACCCGCTCCACTCTGTGAGCGGCTGCTCGGCTGGCCGCCGGGTCACCAAGTTGACCACTCCACCGATGGCACCGGCTCCCAACCGCACCGGCGCCGTGCTCCGGTAGACCTCGATGCGCTCGAGTGTATCGAGAGGCAGGTCGGCGAGATTGACGACCTCGTTCCGCGCGCGCGAGAGCGGGATCCCATCGAGAAAGAATTGCACTTGGTTCGACGGCACGCCGCGGATGGAGACCGTGCTGAAGGCGCCCAGGCCGCCGAAGCGCCGGACCTGCACGCCGACAGTCTCCGCGAGCGCCTCGCTCAGGGTCTCCACTTCCTCGGCATGCCGCGCCGGATCGATCACCGTCGAAAACACCGTGGGCGCCTGTTCCTCGGTCTGCGGCACGCGCTCCGCGGTGACGACGATCGTCGCTGCGGGGCGGTCTTCGGCAAAAGCATAGGCCGCGAGGCAAACACTGCTCGCGGCGATAAACCACCACTCTCGCCAGCATCGGGCGAGCCTCAAGGCTGGCCGCCCTTCGGCGCCGCGGCGAGAGAAACCGCCGCGGGGCCGCGACCTGGCGGGCGCCATTGCAGCCGCTCCGCACCCGGCCGGCGCTCTCGTGCGATTCCGCGGAGCACCGCAACCAAATCCGCTGCTGTCGTTTTCCCATCCCGGTTCGCATCCGCCGCACGCGCCCGACCCGCAAACGGCGCAAAGAGCGCGCGTACCAGGAGAGGCAGGTCCTCCGCATCCACCGCGCCGTCTCCCGTGAGGTCGCCAGGAACCGCCGTCGCCGTCGCAGAGGGCTGCGTGGTGCGCGTCGCAGTGGCAGCAGTGGCCGAGGGCCGCGGCGGGGCGCTCGGCGTCGGGGTAGCCTCGCCGGCGCCGGAACTGGGGCGAGGGGTTCCCGGGCTCGGAGAGACGCCTATTGTCGCGCCCGCCGCCGGAGAGGGCACTGGCGTGGCCGTGGGAGAAGCGGCTGCGGGCGTCGCCGTGGGCGAAGGGGCGGCTGAGGGCGACGCCGATGCGCAAGAGTGGACTGCAGCGACGGCATCGAGATCGAACCCGGCAGTGTCCGCACTCGGGATTCTGTTTCCCGGATCTGGAATTTCGAGTCCCGGATCGGTGATCCGCACATACGCCGCCCACGACAGGCCCACGTCTGCCAAGTCGAACGAATCTCCGCCCGACTCTGCCGGGTCCGTAGGATCGATGCCGTTGTCGGGGTGGCTGTAGACGGGGGTTCTACCCGCCAGTCCTGCGAACGTTTCCGGATCGTAGGGAAACTCGAAGAACTGCACGCCGTCTTGGCTCACGGCAACTATACCTGCTTCCCAGAACACCGGCCCTCCAGGGCCACCGGCATGGAACGGGTTCTCGAACACAGTGAAGTCCGGACCGGGAGCGTCGCAAATCGCGTTATCCGTGAATGCGAGCACGATGACACCGCCATCCCCAAGCGAAACCACGTCTAGCGAACCCTCCAGAGCACCGCCGCCACGGGGCGGACCGAGCACGACATCCGGAAGCCGATCCGCCCCGAAGCCGCCATGAGCGCCGGGCGCGTAGAGCACCACGGCATCCGCAAACGGGTCTGCGGCCCGAGCCGCCGCTGGAATGACCAGGAGTGCTGCCGCGGCGCACGCGAGCAGGATGCGCCGCGGCGCTTTTCTCCCCGCTTGCCGCGGCCTCTCGGTCCCCGCGAGGTCCGCCGCCGGCGCGGATCCCAGAGCGGGATCCGCGCCCCTAGGGCATGCGGGCTCAAGCCGGGTTGCAAACCAAGCGCACGGCATCCCGGTCTGCTCTGCCGCTCTGGGTGGCAGCGCGGACGCGAACTGCAGCGACCCCTTTCTTCTTCCCCTCGGCTGTTGCGCGCACTGGGACCGGAACGCCGTCGGTGAAGAAACATGCGGGGCCGTTCAAAGGAAGCTGCGCTCCGACCCGGCGCATCGTTTCGGTGACCACGAGAGCCTGAGCGGCAGTCGCGCGGGCCTCAAAAGCAGCGATCGTATCCGCCGCGCAATCCGGCAGGTTGGGGTCGGGCGCGTTCAGGCAAAACCCGAGCGGAAAGAGGCAGCGGTCGTTGGCCACCCCGTCCGCGTCGCATGGCGCCCCGTCCTGGCAGATCGCGTCGCGCGGAGGCTTGCCCGGTGCGGGCGGGACAAGCTCGACCCCGTAGAACTCGTGCAGGCACTCGCGGTCCGATCGGCCCCGCCCGGCTACGAGCCGGCTCACGGGCACGAAGCGATGCACAGCGCGGTCGTCGTCCGTGCCGGAGAAACCCGAGAGGATCTCTACCCGGCCGGTGAAGGAATTCACCGCGACGCCCGTGGCGAAGGTGAGGCCGCTGGCGAACGGCGCGGGCGAGCCCGAAGCATCCAGCGCTACGACATCGCCTCCAAACAGCCCGGTGGCGAGCAGCCTGCCGTCGATGTGAAACGCGAGGTCATACGAGCCAAAGTCGAAGCTCGGACCGGCAAACACTCCCAGGTCGACGCCTGCGGGCGAAAACCGCCGGATTCGGGAGGCAAAACTCGCTGTAGCCTCGGCGACGAACACATCACCCGACCCGGGTTGCAGGGCGAGGCCGCTGGTAAAGTCGAAGCCCGAGGCAAAAACGCTTGCCGAGGGGCCGTTCGGGTCGATCTTCATCACCGTACCGGCACCGCTCCCGGCCGCGTCGCTGACGAACACATTGCCCGCTGCGTCCACGGCTACGCTCGCTGCATTCGGCACGCTGTTCGGGGGCAACACCTCGAGCCCCGACGCGCTGCGCGCGGGCGCCGTGGAGGCCGACGGCACGGCGAACACCGTGTCTCCGCTCAACGCACCCGGAAGCTCCCCGGCGTCGGCGTTGTCCGTTACGTAGAGAACATCGCGGGCCGCGTCGTACGCGCAGTCGCCAATCGAGTTGAACCCGAAAGCGACAAGCCGCGCGGCTCCCGACTCGGCAACCAGCACCACGGCTTGCGCGTTCGCGCTGAACCCCGGGCCGACACCGACGAAGGTGCCGCCGGGACCGACAGCGACGCAGCTCTGCGTTTCGCTCCCTAGCAGGAGCCGGTCGTAGATATAACCCGGCGGCGGCACCACCGCTGCGCGGGCGCTCTGCGCAACCGCCAGACCGAGGGCAACGGCCACCCCGCGCCACCCGAGCGGGGATCTCCACATTCCCTCTCGCCTCATTTCTTCCCTCCTGTCTCGTTTTGCATCCCGGACTCGGGATGCTGGTTTTCGCCGGGCCGATGAGTGAGGCGGAAGGAAGGGGAGCCCGAAAAAAACCCGGCGACGCTTCGCGTCCCGGGTTATGAGAATGAGAGCCTGACCTTTCTTCTCGTCCTCACACCCCGGAGGACTACGAATCCGCTGCTGGGCCAGGTCTCCTGACTTCCGGCTTCCTACTCGCGGCGCCTTCCCATCACGCTGACAGTGGCAAGATTGCCGCTTTCGTTCCGGTTACAGTGGCGGGGGCCGTGCCGGATTCTCACCGGCTTCCCTCAACCCAGCAACGCTGCCGCCTCTACCGGAAACCGCGCCGCACGTCAATCCCGTGTACTCGTCCAGCACATTGGTGACACTTCGGTTAGCCGGGATCGC
>JBBIUR010000316.1:0-3850 GCA_037440145.1 Myxococcales bacterium
GTGGTGGGAGGACGTTCTGGATGCCTATCCGCTGATGCGAGGCCGCCAGTGGAACCTCGATGCGCCGCGCGAGCGGATTGAGCAAATCTGCGCGAGCATGGGTTTGCCCTGCTTCGCCCTCGCGGGCGCGCTCCGCGCCCAGCCCAAGACGCCGCCTCTGTACTTCTACCACGACGGGCACTGGACCGAAGCGGGGCATCGCATCGCAGCACGGGAAACCGCGTCGTTTCTAGTGGCCGCGGGCCTCGTGCCCGCAACAAAGGGAGGGAACGAAAATGGGTTTCGGTGAAAGCCTGCGTGTCCGCCTAGGGATTGCCGGCGAGCTGCTCGCGTTTCTGTGGGAGCGCAAGCTGTGGTGGATGATTCCCATGGTCCTTGTGCTCTTAGTGGTGGGCGGGTTAATCGTCACGGCGCAGAGTACCGCGATTGGCCCTTTTATCTACACGCTCTTCTAACCGGCGCTGCCCGAGCGGTGCGAGCAGAGCCCGCGGATGGGGATTTTCGCTTCTGCTGCTAGTTACAGTTGTGCCGGTGGCAAATGCGGCGGTGTTCTATGTGCGGGAAAGCGGAAATGACGCGGCCGACGGGCGCACCCGCGCGACCGCGTTTGCGACGATTACGCGTGCTGCCCAGGCGGTCCAAAACGCGGGAGACGAGGTCATCGTGGGCCCGGGAACGTACGCCGAAGGCCGGATTTCGCCGGCCCGGAACGGCATCGCCGCGCGGGAGATCCGGTTCGTGGCCGATGCGAGCGGAGCGGCGACCGGTGATCCGCCTGGCCCGGTGACGATAGAGGTCCCCGGGGGAGAGCGTGCGGCTTTTCTCTTATTGGGCAGGCGGTTCGTGACGGTCGAGGGATTTGTAATTGTCGGTGGGCTCGATGCCGGCATCCGGGTTCGGCCGCAGCCGGGGGGCGAGCCGAGCTCGGACATCACCGTGCGGGGCAACACAGTGGCAAATTCGGCTGGCAACGGGATCGATGTCGAGGCGGACGGCGAGGTACGGGTGGAAGAGAACACGGTTGCCGACCAGGCGAAGACCGGGATCAAGCTTTTGGGTAGCGGCACCGCCGTCGTGCGCGGCAACACGGTATTGAGGAATGGCGGCTCAGGAATTTCGGTAGAAGTGTCTGGAACAGAACCCCGGGTCGAGGTGTCGGGAAACACGGCGGGCAGCAACGCAGCCCACGGGATCTTCGTGCGCGGCAACGGCACCGCGGCCGTCGTGGTGCAGAACAACGGGGCGTTCACCAACCGGGCGACGGGGATCACGCTGCGAGGCGTGCGCGCGCCGTTGGTCGTGAACAACTTGGTCTACGCAAACGCTGAGGATGGCATTGCCGTGGGTACCGGAGACCTGGCAAGCCCCGACGCCGTAATCCTCAACAATACCGTTTACTCAAACTCGGGTTGGGGGCTCCGCATAGGGACGGCGGTTGTTCCCTCGCCGAATGCCCTGGTGCTCAACAACATTTTCTGGGCGAACGGGAAGGGAGGGGTCGCCGTTGGCACTTCGTCGACTTGCGGCTATGTGGCTGGGTTCAACGTTCACCCCCGAGATTCCTACGGACCGAAGACGCCTTTCAACGAGTACGACATCGGGGAAGCTCCACAGTTCACAAACCCCGCTGGCCCTGACGGAGTTCTGGGCGGCGATGGCTTTGCCGACGACGATTTTCACTTGGCGCAGAGGCAGGCGGGAGACCCAGTCGATAGCCCCGGTGTCGACGGGGGATTCGGCACGGCAGCAGAAATTGGCTTGGGAGGTTCTACGGCCACCAGCGGTGCGCCCGATATGGGGCCGATCGATGCTGGCTTCCACTACGGCGCGGATGCCGGGCAGGGCATCCGGGTGCCGGATCCGTTTATGCCGGTGTACGTTCGCCAGGGTGGAGCAGGGGGGAATTCCGGCAAGTCGCCCGAGGTGGCGCTGGACTCGATTCAGTCCGCTGCACGCAAAGCGCGGGCTGGCGGGACAGTAATCGTAGGCCCCGGGGTCTACCGCGAGGGGAACATCCATCCCATCCAAGACGGGGGAGTCACGCGTTTCGTCGCCGACGCATCCGGGTCGCTGACGGGAGACCCCCCGGGACCAGTGCTTCTCGACGCCGAGGGCGCAGGAACCGGGTTCGTTCTCCTCCGCGCGTGCAAAGCCGTGGTCGACGGTTTCCGCGTAACAGGTGCCCTCACGGCTGGAATTCAAGTTCGGCTCGGATCGGATGGAGCGCGCATTCGAAACAACCTCGTGTCCTCCAACCGGCGCGTCGGCATCGATGTGAAGGATGCTGACGACGTGGTGGTCTTCAATAACCTCGTCTTCGGCAACGGCACTGGCGGAATCCAAGTCGGCGGCCAGGGCGGGGCGCGCCGCACCCTCATCAGGAGTAACACGTGCGCGGCGAACGGACTGGTGGGGATCTTGATCGGATCGGGAGCAGGCGCGTCGCCGTGTGCCCGCGTCGAGTACAACATCGTTTATGGCAATGGGGATAACGGCATCCAGGTAGGATCCGGCGCGCGCGCTGAACTCTCTTTGCTCGGATACGAGGCGGCCTTCAATCTAAACGCGGACGGATACGGCGCGGGCACGCCCAGGCCGGACAGCGACCTCGCCTGCGCCAGCACCTCGGATCCGGCCTGTAATCCGCTCTTCGTAGAGCCGGCAGCCGGCGATTTCCACTTGAGCCAAACGGGCGCTGGGCAGGAAGAAACGAGTCCTGCAGTTGACTTCGCGCCCATCTCTCCGGCAGCCGTGGGCTTGGAGGATCGGTCCACGCGAACGGATGGCCTGCCGGATCGCGGGTGGCTGGACCTGGGTTTCCACTATGGGACGAGCGAAACGGCTCCGCACCTCTTCGAGGAAAGAGACGCCTCGGGTTCCGGGTTGCCGGATTTCTGCTTCGTTCCCAGAGGAGATGCAGACGGCGACGGTGCCGTGGAGTCGCCGGACATCGCGTCGCTGATTCGGGAGCTTTTCGACGGCGACGGGGATGCGGCTGCGAGTGCCAGGGGCGGGTTGAATCCGGGCGCGTCTGGGAGCGACGGCAATGGAGACGGGAGGGTGACTGCGGCGGACCTGGTATGGCTTCTGCGCTTTCTGGCGACTCCGATGTGAACGGGGCGGGGAGAGCGGTGTCGGCGCGGCATGGCTCGGCGCTTGCGGATTGGCTATGTGATCCGTGACCTCCGCTTGGGGGGCGGGACACAGAATCACTTGATGCAGTTGTTCGAACGCCTCGATCGCCGTGCGTTCGAGCCCTCTCTATACCTGCTCCGCGATTGCGGCGAGCTCGTGGACCGCGTGCGCGCACTCGGAGTTCCAGTGGTAAATGGCGGCATGGACGGGCCGCTCTTGAGCCCCCGCATCTTTCCGTGCATCGCGCGCTTTGCTCGGCTCTTTCGCAAGCAGCGGCTGGACGTCGTGCACACGTTCCTGCCCCGAGGGGAATTCGTCGGCTCCCTGGCGGCTCGGATCGCTCGCGTGCCGGTTTTGATCTGCAGCAAGCGGGGATGCCACCACCGGCGAGGCCGGGAAGCGGTAGCCGCCCGAATCTCGAATTCCCTGGCTGATTGCGTTCTCGTGAACGCGCGCGCGGTCGGGGAATTCGTCACTGCCGATGAGAAGTGCCCCGCGGACAAAATAGCGGTCATCGAAAACGGTGTGGATGTCGATCGATTTCGGCTGGCGGAGGATCCGGCACCGTTCAAGCGGCGCCTGGGGCTCGCGCCCGATCGACCCGTGGTGGGCACGATCACCAGGGCGAAGGCAGTGAAGGGATACGAAGAATTTCTGCGCGCCGCCGCAAAGCTCCGGCAGCAGCGGGCAGATGTGCAGGTCGTGGTGGTCGGCC
>JBBIUR010000317.1:0-3837 GCA_037440145.1 Myxococcales bacterium
AAGCGCTGTCCGCGAACCAGCCGAATGGCTCCCCCCGGAAACCTCCCGAGGCGCAGCTTCGGGCCGGCCAAATCCCCGAGGATCGCCAGTGGCTTTTGCCCGCGCTGGGCACGCTCCCGCAGCAGGGAGACGAGCAGTGGGATCTCCGAGCTGCTCGCGTGCGCGCAGTTGATGCGCGCTACGTCCATTCCGGCATCTAGTAGCGCGTCGATTTGCGGTGCGGAGGCGGTGGCGGGACCGATCGTCGCGACGATCTTCGTCCGGGTGCGGTTCGCCATGGCCGCAATCTTACTCGGGCCCGCGCGGAGGTGAAATCGGCACCAGGAGCCGGGCCCGTTCGAAAGCCGTGCGCGCGTCCTGCCGCGCGGGGCCCAGCGCATGGACCTCTGCGCTGTCCCCAAAATTTTTCAGGGGCCGAGGATGGGTTGCCGCGGCGGAGCAGGACGTCACGCCGGACTGCTTGGCCCTCCCCGCGCCCGAGTGCAGCCGAGCAATGCGGGCCTGGGCGGCAGCCGCGGCGCGGCAGCTGCGTCTCGACGGCACTCGGGCGCGCATCTACGAGATCGCGAACGTGACCGACTGCGGCTTCGGCAGTTCTTCCGAAATCACCGGGGATGATGGATTGGCTGCAGCACGGAGTGTGGCCCGCAGCCCACTCCTGATGCGTAGGGACAACGAATGGGATTCGCGAAGGCACTAGGCGCGAGGACCGCCTCTTCGTTGCCCACACAGCGCGAGGATGCAGTCCCGAGTTCGCGCGCGTGCTTTCCCGCGATGCTCCGGAAGCCGGTTTCGTTGGTACCGGCCGGCTTTCCCCGCACGCGAACAGTTGCGGCTGGCAGCGGTGCGGTTTGGGGAGACCGCGTGCGTGCTTTGGATGCGGCTTGGCTTTCCGGTGGCCGTGGCCGAGTCTCTGCACGCTGCCGAGCCGTGACTGCCTGGGGAAACGCGGCCTCGGCCGGCTTTGCCCTCGACGAGCAAGAGGCGCGCGTTGCGGAGAACCTTTACCGCCGGATGCATCAGGACCCGAGAGCCATCGCGGCCTTCTGCTGGAGTCCCGAACAAGCGCAGGCAAGTTTTCCGCGGCCCGCCACAGGGTTTTTCGGACCCGCACGCGACGGGCGGCCCCTGGCCCGAGAGCGGCGCCCGTGTGGGGCCCGAAGCTCCAAGCCGCGTGGCCCCCCTTTCGTCTCGCCGCGGCAGCCCCTACCTTGACATTGCGAGCTGCGGCACAAATAGTGGAGCTCCAAGGTCGACGATCCTGGCGGGCGAGCGGCCGGGCAAAGTGCGGGGGCGCGATGAAGCGACGCGAAGAGTTGAATTGGTGGGAAAAAATTTACTTGCCGGAGATCGCGCGCGGCCTTTGGGTCACGGGCTACCGGTTCTGGCGCAATCTCTTGCTCCACGGGTTACACGCCGCTGGGCTGGCGAAGAACGCGCGCGCGGCCGTCACCGTCCAGTATCCGGACGAGGTGAAATACTACCCGGACAACTACCGCGGCAGTCACCGCTTGACCTTGAGGGAGGATGGATCCGTCCGCTGCACGGCTTGTTTCCTTTGCGCGACCGCCTGCCCGGCGAGCTGCATTTACATCGAGGCCGGGGAGCACCCCGATCCGCGGATCGAGAAGTTCCCCGTGCGGTACGAGATCGATACGCTGCGGTGCATCTACTGCGGGCTGTGTGTGGAGGCCTGCCCGTGCGATGCGATCCGGATGGACACCTATGTGCACCCGAAGATCTGGGGATATTCGCGTGTCGATTTCGTGGAGACGAAAGAGGTGTTGATGGAGCGGTCTCGGGTGCTCGCTCAGGAGGGGCGCGGCGCGTTGCTTCGCCGGATGTTGGAGGAGTACCGGGAAGCGGATGCGGCGCCGCTGGTGCCGATGGCTTGATGGGCGGGACCTCTGGAACCGTCGCAAGACCCGCGGGCGGAGGGTTTTGGGAGTTGCGAACTTCGGGGAGCCGGCGGATGACCTGGGCGCCGGCGGCAGCGAACCAGGGATCGCGCGGCCGGTCTGGCGCGGCTTTGCGTTGCCGCGGCGCCGCGACTAAATAACCGCCAGGTCGGAGAGATTTCCAATGCCAAAAACGTTCAAAGAGCTAATGGACGAGGCCCGGCGCGAAGTGCCCGAGTGGAGTATCGACCAAGTGCGGGAGCGGCTCGCAGATGGCCGCGGCTACGTGCTGCTGGATGTGCGCGAGCGGGAGGAGTTTCGCGAGGGTCACATCGAAGGCGCAATTTCAGTGCCCCGCGGCTTCCTGGAAATGCGCATCGAGGAAACGGTTCCCGACAAGCGCACGCCCATCATCGCCTACTGTGCGGGTGGCACGCGGTCGCTGTTGGCGGCGAAGGTCTTGCGCGATTTGGGCTACGGGGACGTGGCCTCGATGGCGGGGGGGTTCAGCGCGTGGAAAGGTGCGGGGTATCCCTGGGTGGCGGAACGGCAGTTCAGCCCGGAGCAAGCCACCCGTTACAGCCGTCACTTCCTGCTCCCCGAGGTCGGCGAGAAGGGGCAGGCCAAGCTCCTGGATGCCAAGGTGCTGCTCGTGGGGGCGGGCGGTCTGGGCTCGCCAGCAGCGCTGTACCTAGCGGCCGCAGGAGTCGGCACTCTGGGCATTGTCGATCACGACGTTGTCGACTTGAGTAACCTGCAGCGGCAGATCCTGCACAACAACGAGCGCCTCGGGATGGCGAAGGTCGAGTCGGCCCGCCAGACGATCGCGGCATTGAATCCCGATGTCCGAGTGATCGGCTACCAGGAACGGCTCTCCTCAGAGAACATCCTGCGCATCATTTCTGACTACGATGTGATCGTCGACGGCTGCGACAACTTCCCGACCCGTTACCTCGTCAACGATGCGTGTGTGATGGCGGGCAAGCCGAACGTGCACGGCAGCATCTTCCAGTTCGAAGGGCAGGCGACAGTGTTCTACCCGGGCAAGGGGCCTTGCTACCGCTGCTTGTTCCCCGAGCCGCCGCCTCCGGGTGCGGCGCCGAGCTGCCAAGAGGCAGGGGTTTTGGGTGTTTTGCCCGGGCTTGTCGGCTGCGTGCAGGCGCTGGAGACGATCAAGCTGATTCTCGGGATCGGCAAGCCTTTGATCGGGCGCATGGTCTATTTCGACACCCTGAACATGGAGTTGCGGGTGCACAAGCTGCGGAGGGACCCGAACTGCCCGGTCTGCGGTGTCCGCCCGACTGTGACCCGTTTGATCGACTACGAGGAGTTCTGCGGCTTGCGGGCCGGGGCAAAGGGCGGCGAGGGAGCGGCGGCGCATGCGTGAGGTTATTGCGATTGCCGATTGCAGCGGGGGCGGCCCGGCGGGGCCGCCCCTTGTTTTTTGGGCCGGTCGTTTCGTCCGCGAGGCCTGCGGGGTGTTTGGCGTCTTCGGCGTACCCGCGGCGGCACGGCTCACTTATCTGGGCTTGTACGCCCTGCAGCATCGGGGTCAGGAGTCCAGCGGGATGGTGGTGGGTGACGGCCGCCGCTGGCGCCATCACGTCGGCATGGGCCTAGTCGATCAGGTCTACGATCCGGCGGCGCTGCTGCAATGGGAGGGCGACTTGGCGATTGGCCATAACCGGTACTCCACCAGCGGCACGAGTTCGCTCGAGAATGCCCAGCCGGTTTTCCTGGAGCGGGGCAGCGTGCCGCTGGCACTCTGCCACAACGGGAACCTCCTGAACCCGGAGGCTCTAGCTCCGGGGTTGCCACCGGGAACCTCCGACACTCGGGCGCTAGCCGAAGCGCTGGCGGTGAACGCGGAAGACTGGGAGATCCACTTGCTCGACACCCTGGCACGAATCGAAGGGGCGTACTCGCTCTTGATCCTCCG
>JBBIUR010000318.1:0-3819 GCA_037440145.1 Myxococcales bacterium
TCTGCGGCACACGCAGAAGCGGCCGACCGCGGCGATGCGGGAACGCTCACCGAGGATATGGTGTGGAGGGAATTGAAGAACGTGTACGACCCGGAAATTCCCGTGAACATCGTCGACCTCGGCCTGATTTACGACCTGCGTATCGAGGCGCTGCCAAGCGGTGGCAACCGCGTCGATGTCGCCATGACCCTTACCGCACCGGGTTGCGGGATGGGACCCGCCATCGCCATGGATGCGCAGCGGCGCTTGGAGCGGCTACCCGGCGTGGAGGAAGCCGAGGTGCGGCTGGTGTGGGATCCCCCGTGGACGCCGCATATGATTTCCCCCGAGGGGCGGCGAAAGCTGGGGATGGAGTGAGGGGGTTCGAGCTGGGTCCGGAGCGTGTGTGAAACTACGTCCCCCAAAGTGAAACGGGCGCGGAGAGGTGTCCGAGCGGCCGAAGGAGCACGCCTGGAGAGCGTGTGTACCCAAAAGGTACCGTGGGTTCGAATCCCACCCTCTCCGCCTTCGTGCGGTGAATCGATGTTTCCGGGCGCCGCGGGGGCGACAAACGCGGAGGGATGTGCCATAAAGTCACGGTAGCGAAGCGAATGGGCGGGTGGAGGTGATAGCTAGGTCCCGCGCAAGGGAGCGTCGCGAACCCCGCCAGGTCCGGAAGGAAGCAGCGGTACCGACTGCTTCCCTGTGCCGCGGGGAAGCCTAGCTATCACCTCCACCCGCCCGTGCGAGTCCGGTCGATGTCGTATCTGGTCCTAGCCCGAAAGTGGCGGCCCCAGACTTTTGCAGAAGTCGTCGGGCAGGAGCACGTGACGCGGACTTTGGCCAACGCGATCCGCGCCGGCCGCGTGGCGCACGCGTTCCTGTTCTGCGGCATGCGCGGCGTCGGCAAGACCACCGCGGCCCGCCTTCTCGCCAAAGCGCTCAACTGCGAGGCGGGGCCGACGCCCGAGCCCTGCAACCGCTGCAGCAACTGCCGGGAAATTACCGCCGGGAGCGCTGTCGACGTGATGGAGATCGACGGGGCGTCGAACCGCGGCATCAACGAGGTTCGGCAGATCATAGAAAACGCCCGCTACCGGCCGGCAAAGAGCCGCTACAAGATTTACATCATCGACGAAGTGCACCAGGTCACGCACGATGCGTTCAACGCCTTGTTGAAAACGCTCGAAGAGCCGCCACCGCACGTCAAGTTCATCTTCGCCACCACGGAGGCACACCGCGTCCCGCACACCATTGTGTCGCGCTGCCAGCGGTACGACTTCAAGCGGCTCTCTCCGCGCCAGATCGCGCAGCGGCTCGCCGAGATCTGCCGGGAGGAAGGCATCCAGGTGAGCGACGCGGCGCTCTACGCAATTGCCCGCGAGGCCGACGGGAGCCTGCGCGATGCGCAGTCGCTGCTCGACCAGCTCATCGCGTTTGCGGGCAAGGCGATCGCGGACGGCGATCTGAAAACGGCGCTGGGCATCGCAGACCGGGAAGTGCTGTACGCGGTGGGCCGAGCGCTCGTCGAACGCCAGCCGCTGCAGGCCGTCGAGCAACTCGGCGCGCTCCACCTCTTCGGCTACGATCTGCGGCGGTTCACGCGCGATCTCCTCGAGCACTTCCGCAACCTGGCCGTCGCGAAGCTGGGGGGTGGGAAAGCGCTCCTCGGGGAGCTGCCGGAAGAGGAACGCCAGGAGGTGTCGCGGCAAGCGGCCTCGATGCGGGCGGAGGATATCGACCGCGCGTTCCGCGTGCTGCTCGGAGCCGAGGAGGAAATTGGGCGCTCTCCTTGCCCGAAGCTCGTTCTGGAGATGGCATTGATCAAGGTCGCCACCATGCCGCCGGTGGTGCCCGTGGAGGAAGTTCTGGAACGCCTCGACGCTTCTCTGAAAGCGAGGGGAGAGAGCAGCGGGCAGCCGGCGGGGTTCGCGGAGGAGAGAGTTTCAGACAGCGCGGCGGGCGGAACCGGGTGGGTCGCCGACCCCGGGCCGCAGGGTCCCGCGGGGGAACAGAGCGGCGCGGCGAACTGGCAGGAGTTCCTTGCCTTCGTCGAGCGCGAACGCCCGCTGCTTGCGGCTCACCTGCGCCAGTGCCGCGCGCTCGCAATGGATGGCGGAACGCTAGAGGTCGAGGTACCTGCCGGGTTCCACCGGGATTACCTCGCGCGGGAGGAGCAGATGTCGCTGGTGGGAAACCTCGCCAGCCGCTTTTACGGTTCTCCCGTGCGCCTGTCTCTTCGCGAAGCTGCGCCTGCGGAAACGTCGAGGGCGAAGAAGCAAGCGACCCGCGAGCCGAAACCGCGTGAGATGCTCCGCGAGCGCGCGGTCCAGGCCGTGATCGACATCCTCGGAGGCGAAGTGCAAGAGGTGAAATCGAGGGGCGGGACGGGGCCATGAGTCAGAGCGGGGGCGGATGGTCTGGCCTGCTCAAGCAGGCGCAGGCGCTGCAGGCGCGCTTGTCAGAAATCCAAGAAGAGGCGGCGAAGAAAACCGTGGAAGCCACGGCGGGCGGGGGAATGGTGCGCGTGCGGGTGAACGGGCGCCTGGAGGTGGTGTGGTTGCAGATCGAGCGGGAGGCGTGGGAAAGCGAGGATGCGGAACTCGTTCAAGACCTGATCCTCGCGGCCGTGAACCAAGGCTTGCGCGAGGCGCAGAAAATGGTGGCGGCAGAGGTGAGCAAGCTCACCGGCGGCATCAAGATTCCGGGGTTTCTGGGCTGAATTCGGCTCTGCGCGGATCGCGCTCGAACTGGTTGCGATGTCTGCCTTTCCGCCGCCCGTGGAACGGTTGATCCAGGAGCTGAAAAAGCTTCCCGGAATTGGCGAGAAGACCGCGGTGCGGCTGGCGTTCCACCTGCTGCGCACCGACCGCCGCGAGGTGGAGGCGCTCGCGGGGGCGCTCTCGGCATTGCACGAGGCGACGCACTTTTGCTCGCAGTGCTTCGGGTTCACCGATGCGGATCCCTGCCGGCTCTGCGCGGATCCCGGCCGGTCGGACGAGGTGATCTGCGTGGTGGAAGAGCCAGCGGATCTCGTGGCGATCGAGCGGTCGGGACAGTTCCGCGGCCGCTACCACGTCCTCCACGGTACCTTGTCCCCGCTCGATGGCGTTGGCCCGGAGGACCTGCGCATTGCGGAACTGGTTCGCCGGGTAGGTCGCGGCGGGGTGCGCGAGGTCATCGTGGCGACGAATCCCACTGTCGAGGGGGAGGCGACGGCAATCTACATCGCCCAACTGCTGAAGCCCCTCGGTATCAAAGTCACGCGCATCGCCCGGGGCCTTCCCGCCGGCGGAGACGTGGAGTACGCCGATTCGGTAACGCTCGGCCAAGCACTCGAAGGGCGCCGCGAGATGTGAACCCCCGAGCGGGGCCACTTCGCCGCCTACTTTCGCTCGACCCAGCGAGCGCCCGAGCGGGCAAAGATGACCTCGGCGGCACGGCGCGCTTCGGCGGAGTCGCCGCGCAGGAGCGCGCGGCCCACGGTGGCTGCAAGCTGGCGCATCGCCGCTGCTTCGCCCAGGTCGAGGGTCTCTGCCAGGGATGCAAGGCACTCCATCGCCGCGCCGATCTCGCGCACGGCACCGGCTTCGTCCCCGCGGTCCCGCGCCGCCATGGCAGCGATCAGGGCGGCGCGGATGCGCTCCACGTGGGGCCGGGCGTGCGGTCCCAGGACGACTTCCAACTCCCCGAGCCGAGCGAGGAACACGTCGGGGCGGAACGGAATTTCCGGTTCGTGTGACTGGCCCACCGCGCGCCGACGGTAGCGCGCCGCGGGGGCCAGATCAACCGCGTGTACTCGTCCAGCACATTGGTGACACTTCGGTTAGCCGGGATCGC
>JBBIUR010000319.1:0-3786 GCA_037440145.1 Myxococcales bacterium
AAGCACATGCCGAAAGAGCTTCTCCCTTTCCCCTGCAGGTTCGCCCCTGCGCAGGGTTTATTGGCTCATAACCCCGGCCCTCGAGCCCGGGCGCTCCCGGAGGCGGGCGCAGTTTGCGCGGCACAACGCGCCGGCGATCGGCTCGACACGCGAGGGCGAGCCCAATGGGGAGCGGTGGGAGCAGCACAAGGCCGGGAGCAGAGTGTGCAGCACTGTTCGCAGTGGCGCGCCGCGCGCCTTCCGCGAGTCGATCCTTCCAGGAGTCTCCGTGGAGTCACCGCGGGTGCTCGCTGCCCCGCGTGCGGCTCGCGCTCGCGGTGGCGCGGAGTCCGCTGCTCCCGATTCAGCCTGTAGGAGCTGCGGTGGTATAAAACGGCACCGCCGTGAACTCGCTGCCGGCCGCCCACTCGAGGCGCACTCCAGCTTCGCTGCCGCGTGGGATGCGCGCATGCCCGGTGAAGTCGTGCTCGCCGGCGCCGAGCAGCCTCCGCTCGCCGTCGCGGAGGGGCATTCCGTCTAGCTGAAACTGGGCGAAGCCGGCCGCGCCGCGCTTGGCGATGCGAAATGTGTAGATGCCGGATTGCTGTACGGGGAGCCGCGCGTACCATTGCACGATGCACGTCTCTGCCTCGGGATGGATTTCCCGCCCGTAGCAGATGGGCGGCGTGTTCGCGAAGCCAATGAAGGGTTCGAGGCGCTGCAGTGCGGGCACTCCGTTTCGCTCTCCGAGCCAATAACGGGCTTCGAGGCGGAGGTCCACGGGCACAGGTATGGCGCGCTCCGGCAAGTGGCACGCGGTGAGCGCTAGGTGCGGAGTTTCTGACTCTGCGAACTCGGAGCACGCGGCGGCGGGGTAAAGGGCGCGGACCAGCGCGGCAACTGCGCGCCGCTCGAGCGGCTCCTGGACCACCACGGTCACTCGGCGGCTGCCGCTGTCTTGCTGCGGGGGCGAGAGAACAGCCGCAGCGTCCGGCAGAGAGCGGCCTTGGAAGGCGCCTTCCACCATCCACCAGTAGTCCGACGGAATGAAGAGGTTGCGGACGTCGGAGAGCAGCCACATCTCGCGCGCGCCGAGGTGCACCTGGCCGTAATGAATAAGCGTGACGTACTGGTTTCTGAACGCTTGGCGGACGCGTGGATCGCCGGCCATTTTGCGGAAGTAGACGTCGTAGTTCCGCGCGAGCGCGAAGATGCCGCCCGCCGCCGCGAGCAGGCAGAGCGCCGCTCGTCCCGCGGTGCGCGAGCGAAAGCTCGCCGCAGCCCACAGTTGCCCCAGGAACAAAGTCGCAAAGGCCGCAACGAACGGCGTGATGCCTTGCAAGCGGCGCACGTCGAGGTTCTGGACGAACACCGCCCCGCCGAAAAGAAGGGAGAGAAACATGAAAATCAGGAAGGCGTTGTAACCGCGGCGCGGGTAACAGGCGGCGCCCAACAAACCCGCGGCGAAAAGGCACGACGTGAGCGGGTCGACCATAGGCTCGTTGGGCGCGTTGAAGGTCGGGGAATCATCGCCAACGTGCATGAAAATGCGCGCCGTGTTTCGAATGCGGCGCAGGCGCTGTTCGAAGAAGCCCCGCGGGTCGCGGGTGTAATACTGCCGGTTGGAAAGCGAGCGGATTGCGGCCTCGAAGTAGTAGTTCGGCTGGGCGGGATTGTTGGCCACTTGGGCGTAGATCGGCGCACCGAGGGCGAGGCCGAGGTAGACGACCATTGCCGTGGCGCCGATACCACGAAGCACCGCGCGCGCGGCGGTGAGCCGCTCCTCCTCGCCGATGGCCCTAGTGAAACGCCTGAGATCCACGGCGAGCAGGCCAATCAGGAAAACCAGGACGAAGAGGAGAGTCCCGCGATAGCCTGCGTATGCGTACAGCGTGTAGGCGCTGAACAATCCCACCCAAGGCATGGCCCCTAGGCGGCGCGTGCGGGCATAGGCGAAGAGCAGCGCCAGCACCAGAACGACGAAGAAGTTGGTGAGAAATATGTTGTGCGCGCATCGGCTGTAGACGAGGTTCCAGCTCGAGACCGCGAACAGGAAGGTACCCGCTAGCGCTGCCGGCCGCGGGGCCAGATGGCGCAGCAGTAGGTGCACGGGCAGGATCGTGAGAGTGCTGAACATTGTGAAGGGAATGCGCACCGAGAGCATGCTTCGGTCGCCGGTGAGAAAGATCGCCAGGCCCGCGAGGTAGTGATCCAGAAGAAATTCCCACGGGCGGGCTCCGTACGCGAAAACCTTGTAGCCGCCCATTCCCGTCTGGGGTTCCTCGACGGCGTGGAGGGTGAAAGGCCCAGGGAATTCCGCGTACCGGTGAAACCGCAACGCGGCTCCGAGGGCGAAGATAGCCGTCAAGGCCAGTGCCTCGCCCCGGCTCCACGCCGGGTCGCCTTCTCGAGGCGGATCGAGGAGCCGGCACGCAGCCGACAGCACGGCAGTGCCCAGGACCACGAGCGCCCAGCCCGCGAGCTGTCTTCCGCGCCAGTCGAGGACCAGGGCTGCGGAACCCGCGCCGATGGCCAGGATGCCCGTCGCGACCGCCACAAGCGCCGCTGCCCGGATGAGGGGTAAGCGGCGCGCCGGCGGGTGCAGCTTCGGCGGCTCGAACGACATCGGCTTGCCGTGCAACAAGGCGGCGGCCAGGCAAGACGCGAGGAAGATTGCGGTGGCGGCCGTGTCGTCCGGGTTTTTCCGGATGCCCCACTGGCCGTACGCCATGCCGGCCAGGCTGGTGATCATGGCAAGCGACCGCGCGCGGGGTGCGATACGACTCAGTGCCATGGCTGGTGGGGCAGGTTGCGGACCCGTCCCGGAGCGGGCGGGGCTGAAAGCGGTAGGAAGCGCTTGCTTGCCATGAGGTGCTTTCGGACTGCCTCGGCGGCGCTTCGCCTAGCAAAAGACTACAGCCGGTGTCGAGAGCCGGGGGCGCGCGGTCCTTGCCGCGAGCTCGACGGCAGGAATTCGGCCACCATACGGGCCCGACGAGCGCTGGGAGGCCGGCGAGTGCAGGCAACTTTCCACTGCCGGGGGCGCGAGGAGCGCGGGCCGAACCCTTGCGCCTCGCGACCTATCAGCCGAGCGGAAACGTCCTGACGCGCGAGGGCAAGCGCTCCGTGACGGAGACCTGCCGCGCCCACACTGCAATGCCGCACGGAGCTTCCAAGCCGCCGAGAAGAGTCGTGAGCGTCCCGTCCTTCCCGAGCTGGAGGATCCGGCCCCCGATAGGGTCCGTCAACAGCAGAACTTCCCCGGGCGCAACGGCCAGGTAGCCCTCTTTTAGGTCCGTCCCCTGCCAACCCGGCACCGGCACTGCCTGCAGCGGCTTGCCTTCGAGATCGAACGCCTGCAAGCGGTTGTTGCCGCTATCTACGATCCACACTTGGTTGCGCGTCACCGCGATTCCCACGGGCCCGACGAGCTGTCCGGCTCCGCTGCCGGGTTTTCCAAACCGGAAGAGGAATTGCCCGCTCGTAGTGAAGACCGTGATGGTGTTGTTGCCCGTGTCGGTCACGTACGAGCGGTCCTGGTGGATGGCGATACCCCGCGGCCCGAAGAAGGGATCCGGAGGCCTGTACGTCAGGACCACTCGGCCGCTGGGGTCGAGCTTTTGAATCCGGTGATTCCAGGTATCTACCACGTGGATGTTTCCTTCCGGATCTACTGCGAGAGCGTTTGGCTCCTGGAAATTTCCCGGCTCCGGCCCTCGCGTCCCCCATGTGGCAAGCCATTCCCCTTTGGGCGCGAATTTCTGGACGCGGTGGTTATCGCTATCGGCCACATAGACATTCCCCCAG
>JBBIUR010000320.1:0-3773 GCA_037440145.1 Myxococcales bacterium
CGACCATCCCCTCCGTCACATAGCACACGATCCGCCGCGCCAGGAAGCCCGCAACCTGCACGTAGCACACCCGCCGCCCTTCTGGGTCGCGCAGAACCACTGCGTTCTGCTCGTTGTCCGCGGAGGCCTTTGCGGCAAACGCCCGATGGAACTTCCCCGGCCGGTACTGCACCGACTCCACCCGCCCGCCTATTGGACACCGGTTCACGTGCACATCCAGCGGCGACATGAAGATACTCACCCGCAACCCGGGCGCGGCAGAGAAGGGCGCCTCTTCTACGCCGAGAACACGTCCGTCGGCTGGGGAGACAATGGCGGAGGCCCTTTCCGGCGCAATCCGCTCCGGATCCCGAAAGAAACCCAGGAATACGAACGCGCAGGCCAGGCCACCCGCAGCAAGGAGAGGGAAGCCAAACAGCCATGCCGCCGCGGCGATCAAGGCACTGCCCGCGATCCAGGGATAGCCCTCGTGCGCAATCGGCACGCGCCGCTCGGGCCGTACATCCGCGACGGTCGGTGCGCTCATCCTCGCGTCGCGCCCTCGGCGCGTCAGTTCTTGCTTCGGTCGACCAGCCGCTCCGAAGCGAGCCACGGCATCATCGCGCGCAGTTTGGCCCCCACCTTTTCGATCGGATGCGCCTCGGCCTCCTTGCGCAGTTCCCGAAAGTGCGGCATCCCGCAGCGGTACTCCGTGAGCCACTCTTCTGCGAACTTGCCGCTTTGAATGTCGGCGAGCAGGTCTTTCATCGCTCGGCGGGCTTCGGGACCGATCACCCGCTTGCCTCGCGTCATGTCGCCGTATTCGGCCGTATTGCTGATCGAGTACCGCATGTTCGCAATCCCGCCCTCGTAAATCAGGTCGACGATCAGTTTGACCTCGTGCACGCACTCGAAGTAGGCCATCTCCGGCGCGTAGCCCGCTTCCACGAGGGTCTCGTAACCCGCGCGGATAAGCTCGGTAAGCCCACCGCACAGCACCGCCTGCTCGCCAAAAAGGTCGGTCTCTGTTTCCTCCCGAAAGGTGGTTTCGAGAATCGCTGCGCGGGTGCCGCCAATGGCTTTGCCGTACGCGAGCGCCACCTCCTTCGTGTCGCCGGATGGGTCTTGATGCACCGCGAGCAGACACGGCACCCCGCGGCCTTTCAGGTACTCGCTGCGGACCAGGTGGCCAGGACCTTTCGGGGCGATCATGAACACGTTGATCGAAGGTCCGGGAACAATCTGCTTGTAATGGATATTGAATCCGTGGCCGAACGCGAGATACGCGCCCTCCTTGAGCCCGGGCTCGACCTCTGCCCGAAAAACCTCGGCGCCCATCTCGTCGGGGACGAGCATCATCACCACATCGGCCCCGCGCACGGCTTCCGGCGTTTCTCGCACCGCCAGCCCCGCGGCCTCGGCCTTCGGCCAAGAAGCGCTCCCGCGGCGGAGCCCGACGACCACGTCCATCCCGCTGTCGCGGAGGTTCAAGCTGTGGGCATGTCCTTGGCTCCCAAAACCGATAACCGCGATCCGCTTGCCCCGAAGCCGGTCGACGTCCGCGTCGCCATCGTAGTAAATCCGCAATCCGCTCATGCCGCTTGCTCCTTCCCGCTCGGCTGCGCGAGCAGCTCCATGCCGCGGTGCATCGCGACCTTGCCGGTGCGCACGATTTCGACGATCCCCAGAGGCCGCAGAAGCTCCAGCAGCGCGTGGATCTTCTCCTCGTCGCCCGTTGCCTCGATGATATACGAGCGCGGACCGACGTCGATCACTTTGCCCCGGAAAATGTCGATAATGCTCATCAACTCGCCGCGCGTCTTCTCATCCGCGACTACTTTGATCAACGCCATCTCCCGTTCCACGTGGGGCCGGTCGGTAAAATCCGTCACCTGGATTACGTTGATGAGCTTGTTCAACTGCTTGTTGATCTGCGCCAGAACCTGATCGTCCCCTCGCGTCACGAGCGTGATGCGCGAGACCTTTGGGTCCAGCGTCTCCGCGACCGTGAGGCTCTCGATGTTAAACCCGCGCACGCTGAACATTCCGGCCACGCGCGCCAGGACACCGAATTCGTTTTCCACCAGAACCGATATCGTGTGCCTCATGAGAGCGAACCTGCCTTTTCGCTTGCCCTGCGATTCTCACTGCGCTGCCTTTCCGGGTCTCGCCAGCGCAACGCCGCCCTGCTTTCGGGCGCTCCGAGACCCGGGCCTCTCAACCACTCGCACCGCGGCCGGGAACCTCCCTGTTCGCGGCAGTTCCTTCGCGGCCTCGATGCCGAGCCAGAATCTCCATGATCTTGTCCTTCCCGGCCAGTTTTCGCTTCTGCAGCCGCTTTTTCTCGATTTCCTCCTCCGCGGTCAGATAGAGCTTGCGGTGGAATTCCGCGAGCCGCTTCTCCAGCTCCACGTGCTCCTCGTAGTATTGCCTGAGTTCCGGGTCCCGATTGAGCAAAGCGCGGATCATTTCTTCCTCTTTCTTCTCCATTTTTGGCTCCCAAGGCTGCGGACCGGCGCACCCCGTCTATCGGCGCAGTGCGCCCGTGTCAATTGAAGCACTGCGAGAGACGCCTCGCTGTTCCACGAGTTCCTTCTCACTGGCCTCCATCTCTACGTCCGGCGGCCTGACATATAGGGGCTCGAGCTCATCCAGATCATCCGGCCCATGATCGCGCAGCCGCTGCGCTGCGAGCCTTCCCACTGCAGAGCCGCGCGGGTGATACGAATCGAAAGGCAAAATCCGCCATCCCGGATGCCGTTTCGGAATTGCGCTCGCTGCATCCCCGAGGAATGTACACGGCCCTTCGATGCGGGCCAGCCACGCTTCCAGCCGCACTGCCTGCTCGGCCGCGAGCGTTTCCACTCCGCCCGTCCCGACTCGGTACAGCGCCACATACACCTCGCCCTTGCGCGCGTCCAGAACCGGGCAGACGAGCCCCTCTTCGACATCCGCGACCGCGGCCAGTGCCGCCAGCGTCGGCACCCCCACCAGCTCCAACCCCCAGGTCAGAGCGAACCCCTTCGCCGTGCTCAAGCCGATCCGCAGCCCCGTGAAGGAGCCCGGCCCGATCGAAACGGCCACTGCGTCCAGGTCGCGCAACTCGCACCTGGCTTCTGCCAAGGCATCGGCGATCAACGGCAGCAAGGAATACCCGTGGCTGGGCGCGCCGGACTGCCAGCGATCGGCGAGCACTACCTCGCCGTCGACGATCCCCACCGCCCCCGTCCACGTTGCGGTATCGATTGCCAAAATCCGCATTGGGGTCTGCCACTCTTCGCCCCCGCGCGCCGTGCGCGCGGCATTAGCCTAGGCTCTGCACCGCTCGCAAGATATCGTTGTAGAACGCGAACGCCATGATCAGCAGCAACAGGAACAGCCCCGCTTGCTGCGCGAGTTCCCGGTGCCGGATATCCAAGGGACGCCGGAGCACCGCTTCGATTGCCAGAAATGCCAAGTGCCCACCGTCCAGGATAGGGATCGGCAGCAGGTTCAAAATGCCGAGGTTCAAACTGATCACCGCCATGTAGATCAAAAAATACTCGAGACCTTGATCGACTTGCTTCCCGGCCTGGCGAGCGATCTCCAACGGCCCCCCGATATCGCGCGCCGGAATACGGCCCGTGGCGATCTTATACAGTCCGACGGCAATCGTCTCCGTCCATCCCCAGGTGTGGCGTGCTGCCATGACCACCGCGCGCGCGGGCGAAACTGGCACCACCTCCAGGGCGCGTTCGACTCCAATCACGTAGACCCTCGATTGAAGGGGCTCGCCGAAGAGGGTCTTGTCCTCG
>JBBIUR010000321.1:0-3767 GCA_037440145.1 Myxococcales bacterium
CGGGATCTCCGAGACTGACGCAGCCGATCTGAGGAGCGCCGCCCTCTCCGCTCTCCACTGCGGCTCGAGACGCCGGTGCGCAGCATCGGCGATCGCTTCTGCATTGCGCTGATGGCCCGAGCGGCGCGAGAGAAGAAGACATGCCATTCGAGCGCATCCGGCTTTCTTGCGAGGCAGACATTGCCACGCTCACCCTGAAGCGCCCCGAGCGGATGAACGCGTCGACATCGCGACCCTCGAGGAGATCCTCGCTGCCCTCTCCGAGTTGCGCCGCTCGCCGGCTCGGGTGCTCGTGGTCGCCGGCAGCGGCAAAGTTTTCTCGGCCGGCGCCGATCAGGCTGAGATGGTGCCCCGGGGACCCGCGGAGTGGGAGCGCATCGTCGATCGCTACCTCGATCCGCTGCGAGCGCTCCTCTCGCCGCCGATCCCGACCGTCGCGAAGATTCATGCGGACTGCGTCGGCGCCGGGGCTAGCCTGGCGATGGCGTGCGATCTCCGGATCATGTGGGTTGCCACCCGGATCGCCTTTCCGCTCGTGAAGATCGGCCTCGCCGGCTGCCACAAGGGCGCCAGCTATTTCCTGCCCCGGCTGGTCGGCTTCGGCCCGGCCACGGACCTGATGATGACCGGGCGGCTCATCTCCGCCGAGGAAGCCGAGCGGATCAGCCTGGTGACCCGCGTGGCGCCTCCAGAAACCTTCGAGGAAGAGGCTTCCTCTCTCGCCCAAACGCTCGGGGCCGGCGCGCCGAGGGTGCTTCGGGCAACCAAGGAGGCTGCCTATCGCTCCCTCGACCGCGACCGCGAGGCCGAGTTCGATTTCGAGACCTTCCCGCAGGCGCAGTGCCTGCAGAGCGCCGACCATCGCGAGGGCGTCGCGGCATTCCAAGCCAAGAGACCCGGTCTTCAAGGCGGAGCACGAGCCATGACCGACTTCTCGCTCACCGAGGGGCAAGAGAGCTTTCGCAGAGCGCTCCGCAACTTCGCCGAGCGCGAGATCGCTCCCCTCGCCGATGCGGCGGACCGAAGCGGCACGTATCCGCGCGAGCTCTTCCGCAAGCTCGGCGCGCTCGGTTACCTCGCCGTGGCTTTTCCCGAAAACCACGGGGGCAGTGGCGGCGATGCCGTGACGTTCACGATCCTCGCCGAGGAGCTGGCGCGCGCCTCGGCCGGGATCGCCCTCGGAGTCTATGTCCAGGTAGCACTCGCGCTCTCGGCGGCGGCCGCTTTTGGAACGGAGAATCAGAAGCGGCGGCCCCGCAAGCCCGGGCTCCGCGGGGAAACGATCGGCGCGTGGGCCTTTGCAGAGGCAGACGCTGGATCGGATCCGGGTGGCATCCGCACACGAGCCGTCCGCGACGGCGACCCCTACGTGGTCAACGGCACAAAGATGTATATCGCCAACGGCACCTTCGCCGACTTTGCAGTCACCACGGTGTCGACCGCTCCCGAGAAGGGCATGAGAGGCCTGAGCCTCCTCGTCGTGGAGCGGGGGATGCCGGGCTTTCGCGTCGCGCGCCGGATCGAGATGCTCGGCGTGCGCGGCAGAAACGGCCGAGCTGGTGTGCGAAAACTGCCGCGTTCCGGCGACAAACCTCCTGGGCGCCGAGGACACGGGCTTCGCGGCAGCGATGCGCGATCTCACGCTCGGGCGCATCATGGCGGCGGCGTTCGCGGTGGACCTCGCCATGGCCGCCTGGGAGCAGGCGCTCGCCTACGCCAGGGCGCGGCAAGCCTTCGGCCGCCCAATCGGTTCCTTCCAGGGGATCGCCGGGAAGCTCGCGGACATGACCACGGCGATCGAAGCCGCGAGGCTTCTCACCTTGAAGGCCGCGTGGAAGGCAGCGAGGGGCGAGCCACACGTTCTGGAAGCGTCCCGGGCCAAGCTCTTCGCGACCGAGGCGTGTAGCCCCGCCGTGGCGGAGGCGCTCTAGATCCATGGAGCAGCGGGGTACGCGATGGACTCGCCGGTGCAGCGCCTCTACCGCGACGCCAAGCTCCTCGAGATCGGCGAGGGGCTTCCGAGATCCAGAGGAATACGATCGCACGGATGACCGGGTTAGAGCTTTTCTAGGAACTGCCCGGCGAACCCCACGCGTGCGGAGCTGCAAGCCGAAATGCCCCGCGCGCACTGCCGGTGGGGCGCCCCTCGTCTCGGCTCCCGCGCCGATCGAGCCGCTCCCTGCGCGGCGGAGCCCGGCACAGTCTGCCCCGAAGGCGGACCTTCCCCTCGCGGCGCCGGTGGTCGCCACCTCCGGCGAGGAACGGCTGCGCGGCGGCCCCCGGCACCGGCGAGCATTCGTCCTCGATTGGGCGTGCGGCCGGCACACCGCTCCGCCTCCTGCACCTGGGGCACATCGGACTGGACTGCACGAGGGGCCTTGACCGGTGACGTTCCCGCCGGTCGCGGTCCCAAACGCGCTTGCCTCCTCGCGCTCCTGCCGGCCAGCGCGTCTGCCTCCAGGCGGTGGTAGGGCCCGGACTTTCCGGTGCGAACCCCGAGCGTTTTTGCTCGATGCCCCCGGCCTCGCACACAGCGCAAGGGCTCGAAAGCACAGATGCCCCTTCCACCGGTGTGATTCGGGCGGCCGGCGATCCGCCAGCCGATGCCCTTGGAGAAAGCCGGGGCGGCGCCTTCGCTCGCTCCGACAAAAGGCAAGCGCGCGCCGCGCCACCGGCCTTCGGCAGCCCGGCGGCGCGCGGCCGGGGCGTCATTCGTAGAATCGGCTGATGGTGTCGACGACGCAGGCAGGGCGGTCGTGGCCTTCGATTTCCACGGTTACGCGGATCGTCGCTTGGACCCCGCCCGGCACCTCCTCGACGCGCAAAACTTCTCCGCATCCTCGGATGCGCGAGCCGACGCGCACGGGTGCGGGAAAGCGCACCCGATCTGCCCCGTAGTTCACCCCCATGCGGGCGTTTCGCACCTCGAGGATCTGCGGCAAGAACCAATTCACCAGCGACAGCGTCAGGTACCCGTGGGCGATCGGTGCGCCGAACGGCCCGCTCTTGGCGCGCTCGGGGTCGACGTGAATCCACTGATGGTCGCCCGTGGCGTCGGCAAACCGATCGATGCGATCCTGCGTGATCTCCAGCCATTCGCTGCACCCGAGCTTGCGCCCGACGGCGCTCTTCAGATCCGCGGGCCGCTCGAAAATCACCGGCATTTCCTAACCCTCCTCAAAGGATCCGCCCGCCGCGGGGCCGCGCGCCGTCGCCGGCGAGCACGGCAAGCCGCGCAGCACAAGCGCCCAGCAGGCCGGTCTCATGCAACTTCTTCCAGAGCGCGAGCGAGCGTCACAGTGGCGAGGTTGTTCTCGTCCATGTCGTGCTCTGGCGGCAAAATCCCGTAGTGCTTCATCTGCAAGCCCACGCGGGCCATGATGACCGCGAACCTATAGAGGGCAAAGACCTCGTAATACGCGAAGTGCTGCGCCGGCCGCCCGACGAGTTCCTCCCAGCGGGCGATGGTCGCCTCGCGGGCGGGAAATCCCGGAAGCCTCTGCACTCCAATGCCCTCGCTGAAGCAGCGGTCGAGCCCGACCCACCAGGCCAGGTCCTGCACTGGATCCCCAAGCCGCGCCATCTCCCAGTCCAGCACGGCCGCGCAGCGCAGCTCGTCGTCAAAAATCTGGTTCGCAATGCGCAAGTCCCCCCAGCACAGGGCCACGTTCTCCTCCGAAGGGCGATGAGCGTAAAGCCACTCGCGCGCCTTCTCGATCAACGGATAACGCTTGCCCGCCATGCCCCAGGCGAGGAATTCGTCGTAG
>JBBIUR010000322.1:0-3733 GCA_037440145.1 Myxococcales bacterium
TCTCGATCGCCTCCCGACCGCGATCCACGCGCTCCAAAAGCTCTTGGATCCGCACCTCGCCCTCCCGAATAATCCACCGCAACACGGGAATGGAAAGGATGCCGCTCTTGCGCTTCTCTTCCTCGACGATGATTTGCGCGAAGACCAACGCTGTCAGATCCTCACCCGTATCGTTGTCGATCACGCGGACATCGTGGCCCCCGCGCACGAGAGCCGCGATCCCCTCCAGGGTGATGTAGGAACTCGTCTTGGGGTCGTAAAGCTTGCGGTTCCCGTAGCGCTTGATCAGGCGCGTCATGCCGTGCGGCTACCACAGGAGCGAACTGCCATCAAGAAAGCGAGCCGCTGTTGACCCGTGGGGTTTTCCTCCGATAGCTTGCGGTGGAGCCGGGCCCCAAATGCAGAAGTACTTGACCGCCGCAGTCCAGCTCTGCGCCGGATCCGACAAGAAGGCCAACCTCGACAAGGCCGAGGCGCTGGTCTGCGAAGCCGCGCAGCGCGGCGCGCAGCTCGTGGTCCTCCCCGAGGTCTTCTCGTGGCGGGGCGCCCCAGGAGACGAACTCTCGGGCGCAGAACCGATTCCCGGCCCGACGAGCGAGCGCTGTGCGGCCTGGGCGCGCAGGCACCGGATGTACCTGCTAGCAGGATCGATCTACGAAGCCATTCCGGGGGAGCGCAAGGCGCACAATACGTCGCTGTTCTTCGGGCCCCGCGGCGAGCTGCTGGCGCGATACCGCAAGATTCACCTGTTCGACGTGGAACTGTCGGGAGTGGTGCGCGTTCGCGAATCCGCCATCTTCCGCCCGGGAAGCGAAGTGGTAGCGGTCCCGACCGAGCTCGGCACGATCGGCCTTTCCGTTTGCTACGACTTGCGGTTTCCCGAACTGTACCGCCGCCTTTGTCGAAAAGGCGCACAAGTCATCTGCGCGCCCTCCGCGTTCACGTTCCCCACGGGCTGTGCGCACTGGGAAGTTCTGGTGCGGGCACGGGCGATCGAGAACCAGGTGTACGTCGTAGCTCCGGATCAGGTGGGAACGACTCCTCGCGGCTCCGCCGACTACGGGAACTCGCTCATCGCCGATCCGTGGGGCGCCGTGCTCGCGCGGGCCCCGGCGCGCGAGGCAGTGATCCTGGCAGAGGTGGATCTCGAATATCTCGACCGCGTGCGGCGCGAACTGCCATGCCTGCAGCACATCCAGCTCGAGGGGTGAAGAGGTTCTTCAGGGTCGTAACGACGGCGGAAGCCCGGCACCTCCTGCAGCGCTTTCCGCCCGTCGGCTGCGAGCGCATCCCGGTTGCCCGGGCGCACCGGCGCGTCTTGGCCGAGGACATAACCGCACCGGCCGACTTGCCGCACTTCCACCGCGCGAACATGGACGGATACGCCGTGCGGGCCGCGGATACCTTCGGGGCCTCAGCCAGCTTGCCGGCTTACCTGCGCCTGCGCGGCACCGTGCCCATGGGGCGAGAAGTCAAAACCCGCTTGGAGCGAGGAGAAGCGATGCGCATCGCCACCGGCGGGATGCTGCCGCCGGGCGCAGATGCCGTGGTCATGGTCGAGCACGCGGAGGAGGTAGAGAAAGGAACCGTCGAGGTCCACCGCAGCGTTTCGCCGTGGGAGAACGTGCTGCGCATTGGAGAAGACGTCGCGGCCGGGGCGCCGATCTTCCCGCGGGGGCGGCGCCTGCGCGCCCGCGACCTCGGTGCCCTCACCGGGGTGGGCATCACCCGCATTGCGGTGTATCGCCAGCCGCGCGCGGCGCTGATTTCTACGGGCGACGAGATCGTGCCTCCCGAGCGCCGGCCGCGGCCGGGACAGGTGAGAAACGTCAACCAGTACTCCCTGCGCGCGATGGCCCAAGAAGCCGGTGCGAAAGTCGAGGACCACGGAGTGGTCCGCGACCGCCTCCAAGACCTCCGCCAGGCGCTGGCGAAGGCGCTCGCGCGCGCCGACGTCGTGTTCCTCTCGGGCGGGAGCTCGGTGGGCACGAAGGACATTGCCTTGGAAGCAATCACCAGCTTCCCGCGTTCTGAGATTCTGCTGCACGGCATTTCGGTGGCCCCCGGCAAGCCCACGATTCTCGCAGTGGCGCGCGGAAAGCCCGTGCTCGGCCTTCCCGGGCACCCGGTCTCCGCGCTCGTCCTCTTCGAGCTGTTCGGCGCCCCGCTCTTGCGGTTGCTGGAGGGGGAGCCCGCGAGCCAGGCGTTCCGCTTTCAGCGCATCGGCCGCGCGGTTTTGACGGAAAACGTATCTTCGCAGCCAGGGCGCGAGGACTACGTGCGCGTGAGCCTCGCGGAGCGAGACGGCCGGTGGCTCGCGACCCCGATTCCGGGAAAATCCGGTGCCGTGTTCACTCTCGTGAAGGCCGATGCCCTTGTCCGAATCGAGGCCGAAGCGGAAGGTCTCGAAGCGGGAACGGAAGTGGAGGTTCTCCTTCTGTGAACGCGATCGCACGGCTGTGGATATGAGCCGCACGCGCTACCTGAAGAAGCAGTCTCTCACCGAGGTCCTGGAACGCTTCGTGCGCAGCGCGCCGCTGCGCCCTGGCGAGCCGGAACGCGTTGCCGTCGAGGATGCCCTCGGCCGCATCACTGCCGAGCCCATCTTCGCGCGCCTCTCGGTGCCGCATTACCACGGCGCGGCCATGGACGGGATCGCGGTGCGTGCCGCTGACACGTTCGGCGCCAGCGACCGCGCGCCGGTAACCCTTTGCCCGGTGGCGGGGGGCGAGCAGCTGCCTGCGGGAGAGCGTCCTTTTCAGTATGTGGATACCGGACAGCCCCTGCCGGCCTGGGCCGACGCAGTGATCATGATCGAGCACGTGTATCCGACCGGCGACGGGAAAGTTTCGGTGCGCGAGGCCGCGACGCCGTGGCAGCACGTGCGCATCGTCGGCGAGGACGTCGTTGCCACCGAGCCGCTGCTACCGCGGGGGCATCGCATCCGACCCCACGACATAGGCGCCCTCCTGGCCGCGGGCCATGTGGACGTCGCGGTAATGCCGCGCCCTCGCGTCGCGATCTTGCCCACGGGCAACGAACTCGTAGAGCCCGGCGAAACGCCACCCCCGGGTGCGATCATCGAGTTCAACTCCCGAGTCCTTGCGGGCTTTGCCCGCGAGTGGGGCGCGGAGCCGCATCGTTTTCCGCGGGTCCCCGACGACCCCGAATGCATCGCCGAAGCGGTCGCCGAGGCCGCGCGCACGTGCGACGTGGTGACTGTGATCGCGGGTTCTTCAGCGGGCGAGCGCGACTACACCGTGCATGCTTTGCAAAAGCTCGGCGAGGTGATCGCACATGGCATCGACATCATGCCCGGGAAGCCGGCGATCTGCGCGTTTGTCGGCGGCACCCCGGTGCTGGGAGTTCCGGGTTACCCCGTCTCCGCAGTCATCGTGTGCCAGCAGCTTCTGCGCCCCCTGGTCGCCCGGCTTCTGGGCACGGCCCCGGAGCCGCCCCCCGTGGCAGAGGCCCTGGTGCCGCGCAAGATCCCATCGCGAATGGGCCTGGAGGAGTTCGTGCGGGTGACCCTAGGGCGCGTCGGTGGCCGACTCGTTGCCAATCCTTTGGGCCGGGGCGCAGGGACCATCACGACCATGGTGAAAGCCGACGGCATCCTTCGCATTCCCGCCCTCTCCGAGGGCGTCGACGCCGGGGAGACGGTAACCGTGGAGCTGCTGCGCCCCGCCGCCGAAATAGAAAACACGAGTCTGTACAAAGGGAGCCATGACCG
>JBBIUR010000323.1:0-2170 GCA_037440145.1 Myxococcales bacterium
ACGTGAAGGATGTTTTTCCCCTCGAAGTTGCCGTGCTCGCTCACGCCGTAGCAGTGGCAAAACAGAGCTGCGTCTGCCGCCCCCAGCGCCGCTCGCACCTCCTCGGCCGACCATAAGAAAAACCGCCCTTCTTCGCCTTCGCTATCCGCGTCCTGGGCGGAATAGAACCCTCCCTCGGGATCTCGCATCTCGCGCACAGCGTAGTCCAAGATCTCGCGCGCGACAGCGGAGAGCGTTTGGTCTCCAGAGGCGAGAAAAGCGTCCAGGTACACTCGGGCGAGCTGTGCTTGGTCGTAGAGCATTTTCTCGAAGTGAGGCACGAGCCAGCGGTTGTCCACGGCATAGCGGTGGAAGCCTCCGCCCAGATGGTCGCGAATCCCGCCCGCGGCCATCTTGCGCAGGGTGTGGCACGCCATGGCCAGATAACGATCGCCTCCGCCCGCATTCCAAGCGCGCAAGAAGAGTTCGAGCACCGGAACGTTCGGGAACTTTGGCGCCCCAGCGATGCCGCCGTTCTCTGCGTCGTAGGTGCGGGCCACTCGTTCGGCAGCGCGGAGCAACGCCCCGCGGTCAAGAACCCCTGCCACCGGGCGCGGGGATTCGAGCTGCCGCAGGGCTTCAAGCACCCTCGCCCCGTTGCCCTCGGCCTCTTCGGGGCGCTCCCGGAAGGCGTGTGCCACCGCCTCCAGCACGCGCGGGAACGCCGGAAGGCCGTAGCGGTCCTCCGGGGGGAAGTACGTGCCGCCGTAGAAGGGTTTGCCGTCGGGTGTGAGGAACACGGTGAGCGGCCACCCGCCGCGCCCGGTCATCAGTTGCACGGCGTTCATGTAGATGCGGTCGATATCCGGGCGCTCTTCGCGGTCCACCTTGATGTTCACGAAGAGCTCGTTCATTCGCCGCGCGATGCTCTCGTTCTCGAACGACTCCCGCTCCATGACGTGGCACCAGTGGCAGGAGGAATACCCGATGCTGAGCAGGATCGGCTTGTTCTCGGCGCGGGCGCGCTCGAACGCCTCCGCGCCCCAGGGATACCAATCCACCGGGTTGAACTGGTGCTGCCGGAGATACGGGCTGCTCTCTGCGGCCAGCCGATTTCCGCGCCTTGCCATGAACTGGTACCGCGGTCTTCCTCCGCTCCACAGTGTAGCGCGTGTCGCGGGCCGCGGGAAACTACCCGGAGGCGGGATTCTCCTTGCCCCAGGGCTCGGTGCGCCGCGAAGGGATCGCGCCCCTATTGCGGGAGAGCCGCGGAAGCCGGAAAAGAGGGGCGGCAAATTCGGCCGCGGGCAAGAGCGGGGGCCATGGGATCCGAAGACGACATCGCGCGCGCTGCGGCCGCGGTCGCAGCGGCGAAGCATGCGGTTGCGCTCACGGGCGCGGGGCTCAGCACGGAGTCCGGGATTCCGGACTTTCGAAGTCCGGGCGGCGTGTGGGAGCGCTTTCGCGTCGTGGAGTACCAGGAGTTTCTCGCCAGCCACGAAGCGCGCAAGGAGCACTGGCGCTACAAGCGGGAGACGGTTCCGGCGATGCTCGCAGCTGCGCCGAACGCCGCCCATCGGGCTCTTGCCCGGATGGAGGCTGCAGGAAAGTTGCAGGCCGTGATCACGCAGAACATCGACGGATTGCACCAGCGGGCCGGAAGCCAGCGAGTGCTCGAGCTACACGGGACGAACTTGTGGGCCGTGTGCTTGCGCTGCCAGCGGCGCCTGCCCATCGGCGAGGCGCTGGAGCAGTTGGATCGGGGAGCGGAGGTGCCCTCCTGCAGCGCGTGCGGTGGCTGGCTCAAGCCGGCCACCGTTTCCTTTGGCCAGCCGCTGCCCGAGGGGGTGCTGCGCGAAGCAGCCGCGCTCGCGCAGCGCAGCGATTGCTTTCTCGCACTGGGGTCGTCTCTTCTGGTTACCCCCGCGGCTTCGCTGGTCGGCGTCGCCCTGGCCGCGGGGGCGAAGGTGGTGATCGTGAACCTCACGGAGACCCCTTACGACCGCAGTGCCGAAATCGTGATCCGGGCCAAGGTCGGCGAGGTGCTCCCGCGCATTGCAGAGGCTGCACTCGGGCGGGGGTTTTGAGGGCAGTGGGGCTTTTCGGAGTGCTGGGCGCCGCACCCGGCAGCCAGGAGGCAGGCGGAGGTGAGAGTTCTGTTCGTCGCGGAGTTTCCCGATCGCAGCGAGGT
>JBBIUR010000323.1:2180-3729 GCA_037440145.1 Myxococcales bacterium
CCCTCATTGCAGAGATCGCCCGGCGCGGCGCGGCGGTCTCGGCAGTGGTGGATCCCGACTGTGCTGCACGCGAAGCCTTGCAAGCCCGCGGTGTCTGCGTGCAGCCCGTTCGCCCGGGCTTTTTGCGACCGGGAAACCGGCAGCTTCGAGAATGGATGCGCGAGTTTCGCCCCCACATTGTCCATGCGCTGACCTCGCGGGCGCTGCGGCGCGTACATGCAGTCGGGCTCCCGGAACCGCGGCCGCGAGTCGTCTTCTACCGGGGGCGGGTGGAGCAGCCGCGGCGGTGGGTGCCTGCTCACCGCAGAAAGTATTTCAGCCCCCGGGTTGATCGATTTCACGCGGCTTCGGATGCGGTTGCGAGAGCGCTCCTGCAGGGCGGGGTGGCACCGGGGCGGGTTCGCGTGGTGCGCAAGGGCTTCGACCCCGCCTGGTACGATGTGCCGCCGCGCGATGTGCGCGCCGAGTTGAGAATCGGCGCGCGAGTGTTTCTCGTGGCCACCGTTGCGAATGCGCGCCGGGTAAAAGGGGTGGAGTACGCAATCGAAGCCGTTAAGGAGCTGCGGCGCCAAGGCCGTGATGTTTTTCTGGTGGTCATCGGGGACGACTTCCGGCGCCCGTGGGCGCGCTGGCGCGCGCCGCTCGATGTGCCCGGCGTCGCAAGGCACCTGGGGCCGCGCGGGGACGTGGTCGCATTGCTGCCTTCGTTCGATTGCCTCCTCCATCCCGCTCTGAGCGAGGGTCTGCCGCGTGTCGTGGTGGAAGCGATGTTGCGCGGAGTTCCGGTCGTCGCCACGGCTGTGGGTGGAGTTCCAGAAATCGTGCGCGACGGGGAGACGGGCTTGCTCGTGCCGCCGCGCGATGCGACTGCGGCAGCGCAGGCGATCGAGCGGCTTGCGACCAGTCCGCAGCTCCGGCGTGCGCTCGCAGGGGCCGCGCGCCGCTGGGTGTGCGCGCACCTTACGGTCGAAGCAGCGGTGGCGGCGACTCTGGAATCGTACCGCGAACTGCTGGGGGACTGCCCCCAGGTGTGCGTTGTGGGCGCCGGGGCAGTCAGCGCACCGTGACGACGACGCGCCGGTTCCGGGGGCCGTCGAACTCGACGAGCATGATGGCTTGCCAGGTGCCGAGCAGGAGCCGCCGGTTGCGGACCGGAATGGTCTCGCTGGGACCGAGGATGGCAGCTTTGATGTGAGCCGCACCGTTATTGTCCACTCGGTCGTGGAGCCACGCGCCCTGGGGGATGAGCTTGTCGAGCAAATTCAAAATGTCCCGGCAGACATTCGGGTCGTCGTTCTCGTTGATGATCATGGCTGCGGTCGCGTGCGGCACGTACACCGAGCATACCCCTTCCTCGATACCCGCCCGCGAGACGATCTCGGCAACCCTGCCGGTCACATCGATCATCTCGCATTTCTGGCGCGAGGCCACCGCGAACTCCGCGTGCATCGCAAAGCCCCCGTTCACATATGTGCGCCGCCGTCGATAGGGTAGATCTTTCCGGTGATGAACGCCGCGTCCTCCGATGCCAGGTACACCGCTAGCTTGG
>JBBIUR010000324.1:0-2052 GCA_037440145.1 Myxococcales bacterium
CGTGTAGCAGGGCAAGGAGCAGACGAGCTCCACTTGGTGGTCGCGGTAAAATTCGGGCAGCCACTCGTATCCGGGCACCGACGTCACGGTGAGGTTGCACCGAACCATCACCCGGCGCCCGATCCGGCGCACCTCTTCCACCAGCCATGGAAAATTGGGATTGAGCTCGGGGGCGCCACCCGTCAGGTCGAGGAGTTCGACTTCCGGACTGGCGGCAACCAGGGTCACGACGCGCTCCGCCACCTCGCGCCCCATGCTCTCGGTGCGGTTGGGCCCCGCATCCACGTGACAATGGTGACACGCCTGGTTGCACCGCTTTCCGACATTGACCTGCACGGTGGTGACGCCCTGGCGGCGCAAGGAGGCGAGCCCTGCAGTACTGAGTGCGGCGCGGAAGTCGGCAGCAGCGAAAGGAGGGGCGATGGACGGCTCGGCGCAGGTCATCGGCATGTTCCTCCCGCGCAACACGGCGCCGCCGGGGCCGTGGTTTCCCGATACTCCATGCCCTTCGTCTCGCGCGGGTGCCGCACGCGGTCGCGCGCGCAGTCGAAGGTCTTAGCCGCTTCCGGGGCGACGGGAATGCGGGGCTCCACGGGAATGACATCGCGGGCGTAGGGTTCGCGGGTGTAAATCTGGAACGTCTTCTCGCACACGGCCATGGGCACCCCGCGCCGCAGTGTGTGGCCGTCGTCGTCGCGGACCTCGCTCCACGGCCCGCGGTAGATGACGGCCTGATTGTAGTCCCAGCACGGCCCCTCTTTGCCTTTCCACGCCTGCACCGTAACCGCGCGGAATTCGATTCCTTCCACGACTCTCCAAGGCTTTTCGTCCCGCTTGAGAATCTCGATTCCGTAAAAGCCGGCCGCAGCGAAGGCGTCGAGAAACGCGGTTTCCTGAAAAGCTCCGGAGATGCACCCGGACCACAGCTCCGGGTCCCTCTTGAGAGGCTCCGGTACGGGCTCGTCGGCCACGATGTCCGAGATCACAGCACGGCCTCCTCTTCGCAGAACGCGGTAGAGTTCCGCGAACAGAACGTGCTTCTCGTCGTCGCGGACGAGGTTCAGCACGCAGTTGGAAACGACCACGTCGACCGACTCGTCGGCGATCAGAGGCCGGCAGGTCCGCTGCTGCGCCAGATGCGCTTCCAATTGCCGCAGCTCCGCTAGGGACGATATGGGATGGTCGCGAAGGTAGCGCTCCAGCTCCTCGAGGTCCGTGCGCAAGTCTTGGATCCTACCGCGCACGAACCGAACATTGTCGTACCCGAGGCGGCGCGCGATCTCGGGCTGGTAGCGCCGCGCGAGGGCGAGCATTTCCTCGTTCATGTCGACTCCGATCACGTGCCCCCGGGGGCCGACAATCTGGGCGGCGATGTAGCAGATCTTGCCGCTACCCGAGCCGAGATCGAGCACGGTTTCGCCCTCGGCTAGATAGGCGGACGGATCGCCACAGCCGTAGTCGCGCTCGATTACCTCTGGCGGCAGTACAGCCAGGTACCGCGCGTCGTAGCTGGTGGGACAACACAGCTCCTCCGCTTTTTCCCGCGCCCCTTTTGCGTATTTCTCTCGGACCGCTTCCTCGACATCGAACGCGCTCATGACTTCCACCTCCGTCGTAGTATGAATCCCTGTGCCGAGCTGCGAAGCTGCTTTGCCGGCAGCTGCCGTGCAAGTGCCGGCGCTCGCAGTGCTCTGCTTCGGCTGAGCTTCGCGAGCACTACCACACTTTGTGTCCCGCCGCGCGGTGGCGGCTGGAGAACCGGAAGGGAAACGGGAGGTTCCGATCCTTGTGCCGCGCGCCGCAAGTCTGGGCCCCGGGGCTCCGCCGGCGAGAAGCGCGGCAACCACTGCCCTCCGCGCTGGTGCCCTCGAAGCGTTCGGAGGCCGGTTCAGTGATTGGTGCGAGCCCGTCTCCTGCAAGGCGGCGAGCACTCCGATTGCGCACGGAGAGGCCGTGATCCCCCTGCGGCCGAGGACCAAAGCAGAGCGCCGCCGTTTTGCGGGGGATCCCCGGGTCGCTGCCCTTGCGGCATCGGTCCTCCGGTCCAAAGGG
>JBBIUR010000324.1:2069-3725 GCA_037440145.1 Myxococcales bacterium
CACCGCCTTCATGGTCGCTCGGCAAGGGCCTGTGCTTTCCCCTGCCGCGCGTTGTCTTCGGCCACGGTGACGCGCCAAAAGACCTCGAGTCGCGCCCAGCGCGCGAACAGTTCTGCCGTGCGATCCGGATTCAAGCCGCGCCGGGCTGCCCGCGCGAGCGCGCGGCCTAACGGCATCCGCGCAATGAGGCAGTGAAGGAGAAAGGCCTCATCTTCGGGCACGGATTCGCACGCGACATCGAAATTTCGCCGGTAGATCAAAACCCGGTCGGGTTTGCCGCAAACCTCGATATCGATTTGCGCCGCGGGCGTGTGACGCGTTCTCCAGAGCTCCCCGATCGGCCACGGCGAGAGCAGCAGAGCTACCGATGGCTGAAGCACGAAAACGGCGCGCTCGCGCTCGCCAGGTCGCAGATGCGCGAGGGCGCGCGCGTCGAGCGGCTCCCTGCGAGGTGCGTGAAAGACGCGCCATACGTACCACTCGAGCCTCGCGAGGTCGCTCAGAAATGGGAGGCGGTGCGACAGGATGTCGCGCCCGAGGAAGTGCGGAAGCGCACTGCCGATGGAGTTCAAGTTGTACGAGCCGGCGGGGATGTGGCCGGCGTAGCGGTGGACCAGTTCAGAGAAACTGCGCGGGCCGAGAATGTGAGCCACGGCGGGAAAGGTTGCCGAGAGCGCCTCTTCGACTCTGGCTCGGTACCCCAAGGCGTAGACGCGCAGGCGGTCCTCGAGTGAGCCGCGCGGCGGCGGCGCGAAGTGCCGAGCGATGGCAGGGTCAGTTGCAGCGCCCTTGGCGATCGCTGCCGCAAGGTGCTGCTGCAGTTCGGCTAGGCTCGGGCCCAGTTCGGCTCCCATGGATTTCCTCGGCGATGCCGCGCGCGCGGTCGGCCTCGGCGCGGAGGTCAGCGAACGGAGGGATCTGGTCATCCCATTCGATCAGCGTGGGCAGGGGGCCAAACCGGCGCGTGGCGTAGCGGTACAATTCCCACACGGCGGGATGTACAGCGCTGCTGTGAGTATCGAACAGGAAGGTACCGCAATCGGTGAAGCCCGCGAGATGGATTTGGACGACTCTTTCCTGCGGCAGCGCATCGATGTAACAGCGCGGGTCGAACCCGTGATTGAAGGCATTGACGTACGCGTTGTTGAGGTCGAGCAGGATTCCGCAGTCGGCTCTTTCGGCAACCGTCCGCAGGAATTCCCATTCGGGCATCTCCGCCGCGGAGTATGCGACGTACGTGGACGGGTTCTCGAGCGCGATCCGGCGGCGCAGGAGATTCTGCACGCGTTCGACCCGTGCTGCGACATGCGCGACGGCTTCTTCCGTGTGAGGAAGGGGTAGAAGGTCGTAGAAGCTGTGCCCGCCAAGGCTGGTCCAGCACAAGTGATCGGTGACGAGAGCCGGCTGGATCCGCTCGACCAGGGCAGCCAGGCTCCGGAGGTAGCGAGCGTCGAGCGGGTCGCTGGAGCCCAAGGACAGAGCGACTCCGTGCAGAGCGATCGGATAGTCGCGCCGGATCTGCTCGAGGACGAAGAGCGGGCGGCCTGCCGTGTCCATGTAGTTCTCGGTGATCGCCTCGAACCAGTCCACGGGAGGTCGCTCTGCCAGCACGGTCTCGTAGTGCTCTCGCCGCAGCCCCACGCCATAGCCGAGCCT
>JBBIUR010000325.1:0-271 GCA_037440145.1 Myxococcales bacterium
AGAGCTCTGCGCCCTGGGGGCACTGGCAGCAGTCCGAAGGGCCGAGTGTGGGCGTAGGAGCCGGCGGGGGTGGGGGGCAATCCTGGAACTCGCGCTGGTTGGGCACCACCAAGATCTCTCGGTCTCCAGGTTGACGGGCTGTTCCGGGCGGGCGCCTGCGGTTGAACTCGAACGCGATCCACTGGCCGTCGCGGCTGATGACCGGGTGCGCGCTGTCGCCATCCGTGGGGGTGCGGCCGTCTCCGAGTCGCACGAGGCATGTATCTCCAGT
>JBBIUR010000325.1:281-3709 GCA_037440145.1 Myxococcales bacterium
AGCAAGTCGTACACGTAAACCTTGTTCGTGGGTCCACGCGGATCCGTTTCTTCGGGTCCCCGCACCAGGTTGGTAGCGCTCGAGACGAACACCACGTACCGGCCGTCCCCGCTGATGCTGGGCTGGCCGCTGGGTCCGTCGGCTTGCTCGCCTGCAGTGCTGATGCTGACGCGCAGCGTCTGGGCGGGGAGTTCCCGGCGGTCGCGGACGAAGACATCCGCGACGCCGTTTGTATCATCGGGTACCAGTTGCGCCGCGTCGGACTCGAAGGCGATGCGGCTCCCGCCGTCGTCGAGCGCCGGCGGGAGCAAGGAGGCCTGGCTGTCGGCGAAGTTACGCGGGTTTCCGTCGGCTCGCACAGAGATTCGCTCAGTGATGGGGGGGTCGGCACAGCGATCCCGCAGGTAGACGTCGAGGTGGTCGTCGATGTCGCTGCCTTCTGGCAAGAACCGCGTCGATCTCGTGACGAATGCCACGACGCACCCGTTTCTGCTGATCGCTGGTGCGAAAGCCCCTTGGGGGTCTCGCGTCACCCTGCGCCGCGAGAGCAGTTCGACGGTGCGGGTGCTCCGGTCGAAGAGGTACACGTCGGCAAGGTCGGTGTTGGGATCATCAGGGACGAGTGCCGCCGTGGTTTCGAATGCGACAAAGCGCCCGTCGCCGCTGATCGAGGGGGGGATGTCTCGCGTCTCCCCTGGCACCTCCGTGCCGGTATTCGTCACGCTGATTCGCTCGAGGGTCCCCGTGGTGAGGTCGCGCACAAATACATCCGGGCTGTGATTGTTGTCGCCTCCGGGGCCGAGCAACGTCGTGGCGCGAGACGAAAACGCGACGAGAGTCCCGTCGTCGCTCAGCGCAGGCGGATAGCTGTGGTCGTCTCCCAGTTCGCCAAGCGGATCGAAGCTCGCCGCGAGCGTTTGCCCGGTCTCGCGGTTGTGGACGAACACGTCGAAGAAGGGCTCTGTTTTGTTCGGCGCCAGGTTCAGCGCCGGCGATTTGAAGGCGACCACGTGCCCGTCTTCGCTCAGCGCGGGGAAGAAGCTATCGTCGGTTGCCTCTTCGCCTTCGCTGTTCACCGATGCAACCGTGACAGGGACCTCTGCCTGTGACCCAGCGGGGCGCACGCCTGCGGCGAGCAACGTCGCCGCGATCGCAAACGCCCGTCCCGCAACCCCTGCCGACCAGTTCCGAGCTCCCATTCCGTTCATCCTCCGACCTGCGAACGCTCCGCGCTTTGCCGAACGGAGACCGCGTCGCAGCGCGCCCACCTACCACAAAACCGCGCCGCCCGACAAATCCACCTCCCGCGACCCCGGAGCACAGCTTGCGGTAGGGCTGGCCCGGAGTTTATGGTTGTCTTGGTTCCGCGATTCCAAGGGCCTCATGTCGCAGTACGTGCCGGACTCCAACGCGCCGGTTCCGATCGAGAGCTACGAACAGCTTGTCAGCTATTTTCAGGACGCCTGTAAGCCGCGGTTCGAGTGGAAGATCGGAACCGAATACGAGAAGTTGGCCGTCTATGCGGACGGCCGGGCGGTGCCTTTTTCGGGTCCCGCGGGGATCGAGGCGCTGTTGCAGCGGCTAAGCGATCGCTATGGTTGGGATCCCATCCCTGAAAAGGGGCATATCGTCGCGCTGCGCCGGGGCCAGGCTTCGATTACCCTGGAGCCAGGAGGGCAAGTGGAACTAAGCGGCGAGCCGTGGCCAACGATTCACCAAGCGGCTGAAGAGTTTCGCCAGCACGTCGAGGAAATCCTCGCAGTGAGCAAGGAACTGGGCATTTATTTCTTGGGGCTCGGCATGCAGCCGTTCAGTCGCCTCGAGGAGATCGAGTGGGTGCCGAAGCGCCGTTACGAGATCATGGCGCCCTACATGCTGCGGGTGGGGTCACTGGGGCATCGGATGATGAAGCAGACTGCGACGGTTCAGGTGAACTTGGACTTCGGCAGCGAGGCGGACGCCATGGCGAAGATGCGGGTGGCTACGGGCCTGGTGCCGTTGCTGGCAGCGATGTACGCCAACTCGCCGCTGTCGGACGGCGATTTGAACGGGTACCTGAGCTACCGTGGGCACGTGTGGACCGACACCGACCCCGACCGCTGCGGGCTGCTGCGGTTTGTTTTCACTAAGCGGGCCAGCTTTGCGGATTACGTCGAGTACGCTTTGGACGTACCGATGTACTTCATCGTCCGGGATGGCTGGATCGACATGACCGCTTACACGTTTCGCGAGTTCCTCCGCAAAGGTTACGGCGCCCACCGCGCGACGATGGCCGATTGGAACAGCCATCTCACGACGCTGTTTCCCGAGGTGCGGATGAAGCAGTTCATCGAAGTGCGCGCCGCGGACAGCCCGCCGTTGGAGCTCGTTCTTTCCATCCCGGCTCTGGTGAAAGGCGTGTTTTACTGGGACGATGCGCGGGAGGCGGCGTGGGATCTCGTCAAGCGCTGGTCGTGGGAAGAGCTGGTGGCGCTGTACCACGACGTGCACCGGGCCGCGCACGATGCGAGAATCCGCGGCATCCGGGTGCGGGACCTGTGCCGCGAGCTTCTGGACATTGCGGAGTACGGCTTGCAGCGGCAGGGCTGCGTCAACGAGAAAGGCGAAAACGAGGCGCTCTACCTGGAGCGGCTGATCGACCAGGTGCGGAAAGGACTTTGTCCGGCGCAGCAGGTGCGGGAGAGATGGATCGGGCCGTGGAACCGTGAGCCGCGCCGGATGGTCGAGGCGTTGGCGTACCGCCGGGAGGCGCTAGCGTCCTAGTGGGCGGAACGCCCCAGGGTCTCCGTCTGCGAGCAGCGGAAGTTGCATGAGCAGGCCGCGGGTGGTGACGCTGCTGACCGATTTCGGCAGCCGGGATGCATACGTGGGCGTTCTGAAAGGCGTGATCGCAAGTATTTGCCCTTCGGCCCGCACGATCGACGTGACCCACGAGATCCCGCGGCACGACGTCGTGGCGGGAGCGCTCGTGCTTTTCAGCGCGGTGCCGTATTTCCCGCGTGGAACCGTCCATCTTGCGATTGTCGATCCCGGCGTCGGATCGGCACGCGCGCCGGTGGGCGTGCGCACGGCACGCGCTTACTTCGTCGGGCCGGACAATGGACTATTGTATCCGGCCGCCACGCACATGGGGATCGAGGCGATCGTCGAGCTGCGAAACCCGCGTTACTTTCTGTCTCCAGTGAGCGCAACATTCCACGGGCGCGACGTCTTCGCCCCTGTTGCCGCCCACCTGGCTGCAGGCGTGCCTCTGCACCAGTTCGGGCCCGAGCGCCGGCACCTGGTGCCGCTGCCGCTGCCGGCGGCGCGCGGGTTGATCCCGCCCTCTCCGGCGCGTTCGCGGTCGCCGCCGGCGCCCTGCGCGCCGGCCCCCCCCCCCCCCCCGCCCCCGCCCACGCCCCCCCGCCCCCCCCCCCGCCGCCCCCCCC
>JBBIUR010000326.1:0-3680 GCA_037440145.1 Myxococcales bacterium
TGTTGATCTTGGCCTTGTTGGCGGCGCGCTCGATCTCGACCTTCGAGATTCCGGCGTGGTAGAGGCGTTCTTTCAGGAACTTCCGAATGCGAAGGTCCTCGTGGAGCAGCGCTGCGTACTCGCGCCGCGCGAACCACTTCGAATCCCAGCTCTCGGTAATCCCGAGGCGGAAGACCTTCGGATGCGTTTTCTGCCCCATCCTTCTTCTCCGTCAGCTCCCCGGCCGCTCGTCGACCACGATCGTCAGATGGCTGGTTCGCTTGCGGATCGGCGTGGCACGGCCCTGCGCGCGCGGGATGTACCGCTTCCAGGTCGGCCCGCCATCGACGAAAATGCGCTTGATGTACAGGCGGTCGACGTCGACCCGCTGCGTGTTCTCGGCGTTTGCAACCACAGAATGAATCGTCTTCGCGATCACCCGCGCGGCCCGCTTCGGCACGAACTCCAAGACTCCCAGAGCCTCTTCGACGCGTTTGCCCCGCACCAAGTCGACCACGAGGCGCATTTTCCGCGGCGCGATGCGGACATAGCGGGCGACTGCTCGGGCTTCCATGGCTACTTCTTCTCCGCCGCTGCGGCCCTCGCCTCCGCCTTGCGATCCCCGGCATGCCCGTGGAAGGTGCGGGTGGGCGCGAACTCGCCGAGCTTGTGGCCGACCATGTTCTCGGTCACGAACACCGGGATGAAGCGGCGCCCGTTGTGCACGGCAAAGGTGTGCCCAACCATCTCGGGCACGATCGTCGAGCGCCGGGACCACGTCTTGATCACCCGCTTCTCTCCAGCCGCGTTTAACGCCTCCACCTTCCTCAGCAGGTGAAGATCCACGAACGGGCCTTTTTTCACCGACCGCGCCATGCTCCTCTCGCCTATTTGGTTCGCCGCTGTACGATGAAGCGGTCGGTCCGCGGGTTGCGCCGGGTTTTGTAGCCCTTTGTGGGTTTTCCCCACGGCGTCTGCGGATGATTTCCCTTCGACCTGCCTTCCCCGCCACCGTGCGGGTGGTCGACTGGGTTCATCGCGATCCCGCGCACGCGAGGCCGGCGTCCGAGCCAGCGGCTCCGGCCCGCTTTCCCGATCGAGATATTCTCGTGGTCCAGGTTGCCCACCTGCCCGATGGTCGCTCGGCAGGCCGCGGGTACGTACCGGATTTCCCCGGACGGCAGCTTGAGCAGAGCGAGATCGCCCTCGCGTGCCATGAGCTGCACCGATGCGCCCGCGCTGCGCGCGAGCTGCCCGCCCTTCCCCGGCTTCAGCTCCACGTTGTGCACCGTGGTGCCCAGCGGGATCTGCGAAAGGGGCACAGAATTCCCGGTCCGAATGTCGGCGCCATCGCCGGACACCACTGCGTCTCCCACTTTCAAGCCCAACGGCGCCAGAATGTACCGTTTTTCGCCGTCGGCGTAGTGCAGCAATGCCAAGCGCGCCGAGCGGTTCGGGTCGTATTCGATTGCGGCGACCCGCGCGACCACGTGGTCCTTATCGCGCCGGAAATCCACGATCCGGTATCGCCGCTTATGCCCGCCGCCCCGGTGGCGGACCGTGATCCGCCCAAGCGCGTTTCTCCCCCCGCTCTTCGGCGCTGGTGCCAACAGCCGCCGCTCCGGCTCCGCTTTCGTGAGCTCGGAAAAATCGGCGACCGTCTGGAAACGCCGACCACTGGACGTCGGGTTGTACTGCCGAATTGGCATGTCCTCAAACCGCCTCGAAGAAGTCGATTCGCTGACCCTCGGCCAACGTCACGTAGGCCTTTTTCCAGTTCGGCCTCTTCCCCACCGACCGCCCCACGCGGCGCTCTTTGCCGAGCACATTCACCGTTCGCACCTTTTTCACCCGCACTTTGAACAGCGCTTCTACTGCCCGTCGAATCTCCACCTTTGTCGCGTCGGGACGAACGCGGAAGACGACTTGGTTGGCTTGCTCGTTCACGAGCGTTCCCTTTTCGGTGATCAGTGGGGCTTCGATCACCCGGTGCAGGTCCATCGCTTATCGCGCCCTCTCGATCAACGGGCCCACGGCATCGCGGGCAATCACCGCGTGCTCGTATCGCAAGAGATCCAACACGTTGGTTCCCTCGGCGCGCAGGACTTTTACGTGCGGCAGGTTCCGAGCCGCGTTTTCCAGCACGGGATCGGCGCTTGGGATCACGAACAGGGCACTGCGCAGCCCGAGATCGCGCATCAACTGCACCACGTGCTTCGTTTTCATGCCCTCGACTTCGATGCGGTCGAGGATGAGAAGCCTGTTTTCCCGAGCTTTCAGGGCCAACGCTGCCTGCAAGGCACTGCGGCGCGCCGACTGGGGCATTCGATACGAATAGTCCCGCGGCTGCGGCCCGAACACGGTCGCTCCCCCGACCCACAGCGGCGAGCGGATGCTCCCCGCGCGGGCTCGCCCCGTCCCCTTCTGGCGCCACGGCTTCCTCCCCCCTCCGCTCACGAAGCCGCGGGTCTTGGTCGAGGCGGTCCCGGCGCGGCGGTTCGCTTGCTGCATCTTGACCGCCTCGTAGAGCAAGTGAGCGCGAACTGGCCCGCGGAAGATCTCCCCGGGCAGTTCCAGCTCGCCCACCGGCTGGTTGCGCCGGTCGCGCACTTCCACGCGGAGCGGCTCAGCCTCCATTTCTGGCTCCCTTGACCGCAGGGCGAATCAAGACGATTCCGTTCCGAGCACCGGGGACGGCACCGCGGACGAGCAGCACATTGTCCTCGGGGCGAACAGCCACCACGGTGAGGTTCTGAACCGTGACGCGCTCGTTGCCGTACTGGCCCGCCATCCTCTTTCCCTTGAAGACGCGTCCCGGGAACGAGCGGTTGCCGATCGACCCGCCGTGCCGGAAGTACTCGTGGGTCCCGTGGCTCGCAGGAAATCCGCCGAAACCGTGGCGCTTGACGACTCCGGTGAACCCGCGCCCTTTGGTCGTCCCGGTCACGTCGACTCGGTCTCCCTCTCGGAAGACATCCGTCACCCGGATTTCCTGACCCACCTGGTACGGCGACGCATCCGGCACGCGAAATTCCCGCAGCACGGCAAAGACGCCCTTGCCCGCCTTCCCACAGTGCATCCGATGCGCCTTGGAAACTCGCTGGCTCTTCTTTTCCCCGAACCCGAGTTGCACTGCCGCGTACCCGTCGCGCTGCGGCGTCCGCGCCTGTACAACCACGCACGGGCCCGCCTGGAGCACGGTCACGGGCACCGCGCCCCCATCGGCCGTGTAGATCTGCGTGATGCCGATTTTCTTTCCGATCAGACCGAGAGCCATATCGCCGCGGTTGGTCTTACTGCAACTTGATCTCTACGTCGACGCCGGCTGCTAAGTCGAGCTTGCCCAGAGCATCGATCGTCTGTTGGGTAGGCTCCAGGATATCGAGCAAGCGCTTGTGGGTGCGAATCTCGAACTCCTCGCGCGATTTTTTGTCCACGTGGGGCGAGCGGTTCACCGTGAACCGCTCGATATGGGTGGGCAACGGGATGGGACCGGCAACTCGACCTCCCGTGCGCCGCACGGTATCGACGATCTCCTTGACGGACTGGTCGAGGAGCCGGTGGTCGTAGGCCTTCAGGCGAATGCGGATTCTCTCGTTCATAGCGTTCCCAGTCCCTGCTCCCCCTCCTCGGTCCGACCGCGAGCTCACTCCAAGATTTTGGTGACGACGCCGGCGCCGACGGTGCGCCCGCCCTCGCGG
>JBBIUR010000327.1:0-3669 GCA_037440145.1 Myxococcales bacterium
CCGCTCTCTAAAAAAGAGAGGGGGAAAGGAGACCAGGCGGCCATGCGCTTCGACCTCATCACGCTTTTCCCGGAGTTTTTTTCCTCGCCCCTTTCGACGACGATGTTGAAGAAGGGGCAGGAGCGGGAGGTCCTGCAGTTTCGGCTCTTCGACATCCGGGACTATGCTTCCGGCCGGCACCGGGTCACGGACGATGCGCCTTACGGAGGCGGCGCGGGGATGGTGATGAAAATCGAGCCGCTGGTCGGTGCGATCGAGGCCGCCATGGCGTGCGAGCCGCGGCCGTACCGCGTCCTCCTGTCGCCGCGCGGTGTCCCTCTCACCATGTCGCTGGCGGCGGAGCTTGCAGCGCGGGAGGCCGTTGCGCTGATCGCCGGGCGCTACGAGGGCGTCGACGAGCGCATCCGGCACTTCATCGACGCGGAGCTCTCGATTGGCGACTACGTCCTTTCCGGTGGCGAGGTGGCGGCGCTGGTCGTCATCGATGTCGTGAGCCGGCTCGTGCCAGGTATGCTCGGCAATGTGGAGTCGCCCCTCGAGGAGTCGTTTGCGAGCGGGTTGCTCGAATACCCGCAGTACACGCGGCCGCCGGAATTTCGGGGCTTGCGCGTGCCGGAGGTCTTGCTGTCGGGAGACCACGCGGCCATCGCGCTCTGGCGGCGGCAGCAGGCGCTCCGGATCACGGCCGAGCGGCGCCCGGATTTGCTCGCGCGCGCTCCCCTGACGGCCGAGGATCGCGCGTTTTTGCGCCGCCTGCACGCCGAGGAGTCCGCCGAGTGAGCGGAAGGCGCGGGGCCTGATGCGCGACCTCTATCTCGCCCTCTTGCACCATCCCGTGCTCGACAAGACGGGCCGGGTGGTGACCGCGGCGCTGACGAACATGGACATTCACGATATCGCGCGCTCGGCGCGCACGTACGGCGTGCGCGGGTTTTACGTCGTCACGCCGGTGCGCGCACTCCAGTTGCTGGCGCGGAAAATCATCGAGCATTGGGAGTGCGGATACGGCAGCGCATACAACTGGACGCGCAAGGAGGCCTTGGAAATCGTGCGGCTGGCGGACGACTTGGACGCGGCGATCCTGGCCGTGGAACGGGAGGCGGGAGGGCGCCCGGTTCTCGTGGCGACGTCGGCGCGCGATGGGCCGGGCCGGATCTCCTTTGCGGAGCTGCGCGGGCTCTTGGCCTGCGGCGGCGACCCTCTGATCCTCTTGTTCGGAACCGGCTGGGGGCTTGCGGCTCCGGTGCTGGAGCGTGCCGACTACATTCTCGAGCCGATTCGCGGCGTCGGCTCCTATAACCACCTCTCGGTGCGGGCGGCTGCGGCCATCGTGCTTGACCGGGTGCGATCCAGGGGATAGACGTAGGTGCTCCCGCGGGGCCCACCATGAGCGTGATGGATCGGATCGAAAAGGAGCAGATGCGCGATGGCATCCCGGATTTCCGGCAGGGCGACACCGTGCGGGTGCACGTGAAAGTCGTCGAAGGGGACAAAGAGCGCATCCAGGTGTTCGAGGGGGTGGTCTTGCGGCGGACTCAAGGGAACAACCGGGCGATGTTCACCGTGCGCAAGGTCTCTTACGGCGTGGGCGTAGAGCGGACCTTCCCCCTTCATTCTCCGCGAATCGAAAAGATCGAGGTCGTCAGCCGCGGCCGCACGCGGCGGGCGCGGCTTTACTACTTGCGCGAGCGTACCGGCAAGGCGGCACGGGTGGCTTCGCGCGAGGACTGAGGTTTTCTTCCGGCGTCGCGAGCGAGCACCGCGAGAGGCAGGTGCAGGTGCAAGGGGAACGGGGCGCTTCGCGCGCTGTGCGCGGGGACGGTAAGGCAGCGGAGGAACTTAGTGCCAGTGACCGAAGCGGAGTTCCGCCGCGTCCTGAGCCGGTTCGCGTCGGGCGTCACGGTGGTGACCACGACAGCGCGCGACCGTCGTGCCTATGGCCTCACCGTTACTGCCTTTGCTTCGGTGTCGCTCAAGCCCCCGCTCGTGCTCGTCTGCATCAGCCGGGCGGCGGAGAGCTTTTCGCACTTCGAGACCGCAGGCGCTTTTGCCGTCAACTTCCTGGCTGCAGGGCAGCGCGAGATTTCGGAGCGCTTTGCCACGTCGGGCGGGGATAAATTCGCGGGTCTTGCGTGGCGTACCGGGACAACCGGAGCCCCGATTCTCGATGGTGCGCTGGGATACGTGGAGTGCAGCCTCGAGCACCGTTACGAAGGCGGAGACCACGTGATCTACGTGGGGCGTGTGGAGGCGGCACACGCGGCCGAGGGGGAGCCGCTGGTCTACTTCTCAGGCCAGTACCGCGAGCTGCGCCGCGACTGACTCCGCGTTCGCTGCTCGGGAGCTCGCTGGCTGACGCCCGGGCGAGCGCCCAGGTGGAGGGCTATGGATCGGCCCCCGGTCCCGCCGCGTGGGAAACCTTCCGCGGCCGGGGCCTTCCCCGCGTCCCTTCGCGGCAGAGGTCGGCGCTCGCCAATGCGAGCGGAGAGGGGGGGATTCGAACCCCCGGACCCGCGAGGGGTCACACGATTTCGAGTCGTGCCGTTTCAGCCAGGCTCACGCACCTCTCCGCAGCCGTCTCGCCGGCGGTCAGTTAGCACCGCTGCCCGTTGCCGGCAACCTCGTGCGAGTTGGCCCGTCTGGCCCGGAGGAAACCTGTCTGCGCAAGCCCGCGGGCAGTCGCGCTGCCTCGTTTCGGGCTCGCGGTAGACCTTGCACTGCCCGGATACCTGCGGGGCCCGGTTATGTTCACGGCGCCCCACCCAAAGCCGCCACCTGTCTTCCCCCTTGCTCACCACTGCAGGGGCCTTGAATGCTGGCGGGGCCCGCTCGCGTGGGTCACTCCAGCTTACCTTCGCTGGACGCAAGCAGAACGCTAGCGATGGCGGCAGCGGCCCGGGCACGCTCGTCAGCATCCTCGATGTCCCAGGCGCTCTGAAAAGCTTGCTCGTGCTGCCCCGCCTTCGCCTGGGCCGCCGCGATCTCGCGAAGGGCTTCGGCACGGGCCCAGGCAGAGTGGATCTCCCGGGCGGCCTGTAGGGTTTGCTGGAAGGTCCGCGTCGCCTCTGTGACCTCCCTCGCCTCCACCTGGGCTCCCGCAATCTCGCAAAGGGCCCGCGTACGGGGTCGGGCTGACTCGATCTCCCGTGCCGCCCGGAGAGCGTCATTGAGCACGCTTAGCCCAAGCTCGCCGTGCTGCGCCGGGAGGGAGAACCACCGGTAGCCCGCGTAGCCCGCAGTCCCGACCAGGACCAGCGCAGCGAGCCGGACCAGCCGCGGCCAAGACCTACTCTGTAAAGTCACTGATCAAGTGTCGGCGCTCGCATGGAGCAGCATAGTCCCCGATTCCCGGGTCCTTTTTTCGGAGTGTTGCCAGACGACGACCCGTTTTTCTCCCGTTAAGCGCCCCGAGACGCCCCCCCGATGGCCAAGTTGCGGCCAGCAGCGGTTTGGGGCAGACTCCGACGCGGAGGGAGGTCCGATGCGCTACGAAGAAGTCGAGCTCACGCGTGACTGCGAGGCCATTCAAGTTCCAGAAGGGACGGTTGTCATGCTGCCCAAGGGCGCCCACGCCGTAATCACGCAGGCGCTCGGGGGAACATTCACGGTGCAGGTGCCGAGCCTGGGAGGATTGTTCCGGATCGCGGAACGGGATGCCGATGCGATTGG
>JBBIUR010000328.1:0-3659 GCA_037440145.1 Myxococcales bacterium
GGGCCCGCGGCGGTGAGCGTGACCGAGGCTCTGGGGGTCGACGTCCCCGTGATCGTGATTTCGGGCCAGGTAGGCGAGGAGTACGCGGTGGAAGTGATGCGGGCCGGGGCGCGGGATTACGTGCGCAAGGACAACCTGGCTAGGCTGGGCCCGGCCATCGAGCGGGAGCTGCGGGAGGCGCTGGAGCGGCGCGCGCAGCGCCAAATCGAGGAGGTGCTGCGGGAGCGGGAAGAGTTCCTGCGCGAACTCGTGGAGGATCTCGACGCGGTGGTTTGGGAGGGGCGATTCGCCCCGCCACGGCTGACCTTCATCAACAAGAGGGTCGAATCTCTTTTGGGGCATCCAGTAGGCCGCTGGTTGCACGAGCCCGATTTCTGGCAGCGGCAGATTCATCCCGCTGACCGGGACCGCGTGATTCAGAGCTGGCAGCAAGCGGTGCGGCAAGGCAAAGACCACGCCCTGGAGTATCGGCTGATCCGTGCGGACGGCGGCGTGGTGTGGGTGCACCACGTGGCGCGCGTCACGGCGGGGGAAGACGGCCGCGCCCGGCGGGTGCGGGGGATCGTGGTGGACGTGACCGCGCGATACCAGGCCGAGCAAGCTCTGCGCGAAAGCGAGCAGCGCTTTCGCTCCCTGGTGGAGAATTCGCTGGAGCTGGTCTCGGTGCTGGAGCGGGACGGGGTGATTCGCTACGCGAGCCCGTCTCACCGCCACGCTTGTGGCTACGCCCCCGAGGAGCTGGTGGGGCGCAGCGTGTTTGACTTCCTGCACCCTGACGATCGGGAGCACGTGCGAGCGATTTTCAGCGAGGTGTTGGGGGCAGGGCAGCAGGGGCGGCGCGCCGAGTACCGCTTTCGGCACCGAGACGGGGGCTGGCGGTTCGTGGAGGGTCTGGCGCGCGATCTCTCCGATGACCCCGTGGTGCGGGGAGTGCTGGTCAACTCGCGTGACATCACCGAGCGCAAAATCGCCGAGGAAGAAGCGCGGCGGATGAACGCTGTGCTCGAGCAGCGGGTTGGCGAGCGCACGGTGCATCTGGAGGCTGCGAATCGCGAACTCGAGGCCTTTACGTACTCCCTTTCGCACGACTTGCGGGCACCCCTGCGGGCGATCCAAGGGTTTGCGTCGGCGCTGGTGGAGGAGAGCGGGGTCTTACTCGACGGACAGGCACAACACTACGTGGACCGCATCCGCGCCGCTGCGGAGCGCATGGGAGTGCTCCTGGATGGGCTCGTGGAGCTTTCGCGAATCAGCTCGGGCGAGCTGCGCTGGGAGGTGGTCGACTTGAGCACCATGGCCACGGCGATCCTCGAGCAACTTAAGGCCGAGGATCCGGGACGAGGCGCGGAGACCCGTGTGGCGCCGGGCCTGGTCGTGCGGGGAGATTCTCGGCTATTGCGGCTGGCTCTGGAAAACCTTCTGGGCAACGCATGGAAGTACACGGCGGGGCGCGAATGCGCGCGGATCGAGTTCGGCTGCGTGCGGGCGGTGGCTGCGCGCGGGCAGGGAGGGCCGCCCGGGGCAGCGGCTCCAGGTGGATCCGGGGAAGAGCCGCTCTGGTATTTCGTGCGGGACAACGGTGTCGGGTTCGACCCCGCGCAAGCGGAGCGGTTGTTCCGACCCTTCCAGCGGCTGCACTCCGCGCGGGAGTTCGAGGGCATGGGGATCGGACTAGCGACCGTGCGGCGGGCGATTCAACGCCACGGGGGGCAGGTGTGGGCGGAGGGAGAGCCGAATCGGGGCGCGACGTTTTATTTCATGCTGGGGTCCAGCCCGGCCGACCTCTGAGTGCGCGCTGTCGCGCACCGAGGCGCGGCTCGGGCCCGGAGCGGCTGGGCTCCTTGGGAGCGGAGCCTCCGCGGACGCGCCGGTGACGAGCGTCGGGCGTGCTGAGGGGTGGCTGGCGAACCGTCCTAGTTACCGATCGAAGAGAACGGGCAGGCGGTCGGGTGAGCGAAAGGCCAGGCCCACGATGCGGGGCTGGTATGCGGGGTCGAGGCGCAGGTGCCGCAGCCGATCCAGGATGGCGTTGAGCGCGACGCGGCTCTCCAGGCGGGCCAGATGGGATCCGGCGCAGAAGTGGTGGCCGAAGCCGAAGGCCAGGTGGTCTTCGGCACGCCGGTGCATGTCGAACGCATCCGGATCGGGGTAGTGCGCTTCGTCGCGGTTGGCAGACCCGAGTGCGGCCATGATCATCGTCCCGGGCGGCAGGTGCTGTCCGGCAATCTCGACCTCGTCTGTGGTTTCGCGCGTCACGTACTGCACTGGCGACTCCCAACGCAGGGCCTCTTCGATGGCGAGATCGAGACACGTCCGGTCTGCCTCGATCTCTTCGCGTTGCTCGGGGTGGGTGAGCAGCGCGAATAGCGTGCTCCCCAGGAGCCGATATGTGGTCTCGGCGCCGGCGGGTAGCAAGAGGCGGAGAAAACTGATGACCTCTTCGTCCGCAAGGCGTTCGCCATCGATTTCCGCGCGCGCGAGATGGCTCAGCAGGTCGTCGGCCGGTTCCTCGCGTCGGCGGTGGAGAATGGGGAGCAAATATGCCTCGAGCGCCTGTGCGGCGGCGAAGCTCCGCGGCGGGTCATCGGCAATGCTGATCAGGTCGAGCGCCATGTGGTGGAAGCGCTCGTAGTCCTCGATCGGGATGCCGATGATGTGCGCGATCACGCGCAGGGGATAGGTGAACGTGAACTGCGAGACCAGCTCTCCCCTGCCCTGGTCCTCGATGCGGTCGATCAGGGTGTTGGCGATCGATTCGATCGTCGTTGCCAGTTTTTGCAGGCCGCGAGGCAGCAGCGCCGGAGCGATCAGGTTGCGGTGTCGCTGGTGCTCCTTGCCGTCCATTTCGAGAATCGTGCGGCCCATGACCACGTCGATCCCGCGGGCGTTCGCCCGGGACGAGAAAGTCGCCGCGTTCTTCAGCACCGCCAGCACATCGTCGTACCGGGTGATTAAGAACGCCTCCCCCATGGGCGACTGGATCCGCAGAACGGGCTGTTCGCGCCGCAGGCGCCGATAGACAGAGTAGGGGTCCGGAACCGGGCTCATCATGGTGCCGCCGAAAATGTCGATCACCGTCGCCATGGAGGCCCCTCTCGGCGCGCTTCGCGCCTGCCGCGCATGGCAGCGCGCAGTTGCTCGGTCGCCTCGAAGTCGACCGTGAGGTCGAGCTCTTCCAGCGAGCCGCGCAGGACGACGCCGTACTCGCGCTCGGCCGCCTCGATCGAGACGTACTCGTCGAGAACATCTTCCAGCACCTTCAGCGGATCGCGATCCAGCGGATCTCCCCAGCCACCACCTCCCCCGTAGCGGTACTCGTACCGCTCCCCTGCTTGGTGAGGTACGTAAAAGGCCGTATTTTCCACGCGCTCCTCGTGCGGGCCGCCGACGCGGATCCGCAGCTCATACGGCGCCCCATCTTTTCCCCCGGCAATCCCAGGGTGCGGGTACTTCCGCCCGACGACGTACGTGTACAGCGTGCAAGGCGCGGTCAGCTCCTTGACGTAAAGTGTTCCACAACCACCTCGCCACTGCCCGGCTCCCCCCGAGTCTGTGATGTAGTCGCGCGCGAGCTGGCGTTCCGGGAAGATCGATTCGTTGAGCTCCGCGCTCGCCCGGATGAGGTTTCCGAAGCTCACGTTCATCGAGCCCAGATCGGG
>JBBIUR010000329.1:0-692 GCA_037440145.1 Myxococcales bacterium
CCCCACCGGCTCCTCACCCCTCGGCGCGTGGCCGCGCGGGAGCCGCTGCTCAAACGCGAGGGACTGCGGGGCGCCGCGCTGTACTACGACTGCTGGACTGACGATGCCCGCCTCACCCTCGAAAGCGTGCTTGCCGCCCACGAGAAGGGGGCGGTGGTCGCGAACTACGTGGAAATCGTGTCATTGCGGAAAGCGAACGGGCACATCCGCGGCGCCGAGGTGCGCGACCGGCTGACGAATTCCGTCTTCCCCGTCTCTGCGCGCGTGGTGGTCAACGCCACGGGGCCGTGGCTCGACATTGTGCGCTCGATGGACGAGCCGGGTACGGCCGCCGCACTGCGCCTGACCAAGGGGGTGCACATCCTCGTGCCCCGCAGCCGCGTCGGCAACCGACACGCGGTGGTTGCCCGCTCGCCGCGCGATGGCCGGGTGCTGTTCATCATCCCATGGGAGGATTTTTCCCTGGTGGGAACAACCGATACCGACTATGAGGGCTCGCCGGACGCCGTGCGCGTAGAACCCGAAGACATCGCCTACCTGCTGGAGACCGCCAATGCCTATTTCCCGGCTGCGCGGCTGCATGACACGGATGTCATCAGCGCGTACGCGGGGCTCCGACCGCTCGTGGCGGAGGACGGCCGCCTTTCGCCCTCGGCAGTGTCGCGGGAGGAAAAGATCTTCGAAAGCCCGTC
>JBBIUR010000329.1:736-3641 GCA_037440145.1 Myxococcales bacterium
ACCTTCCGCGTTGTGGCCCGGCAAGTTGTCGACCGTGCCGTGGAGCGCCTGGGATACCCCTACCTGCGAGCGCAATCGCCGGCCGAGTCTTTTCCCGGGGGTCGCAGACCACCTGCAGAAGTGGCGGCCGCGCTGCGGGCTGCGGGCCTCAATTTCGAAAACGACGTTATCGAGTATGCCGTCTCCCGCTATGGAGATCGCGCGGGTCAGTTGCTCGAACTTCTGCGCCAGCACCCGGAGCTCCGGCGGACTCTGCTGCCCGGCCGCCGTGAGCTATGGGCCGACGTGGTCTTCGCACACGGGAACGAACTGGCTGTTGCACCCGAAGACGTCGTCGAGCGTCGCACGCACATCGGACTTTTCGCTCCGCAGGAAACAGCGGTTGTGGTGGAACAGATTCGCCAGCTCTTCGCGGCCCACTGCGCTCCCGGCGGTGGCTGACCCCGCCGCCCCGGTCAGCGGCGAGGCAGGGCAGCGCCAGGGCCGCGCACAATTCGGTGCCAGACCCGCCTGCCAACTTGACATCCTTTCGGGCGCTTGCGTATAAGTTGCCGTGATTGTTTCATAAATTTCGCCGCAACTGGCCGGGTCGGCATGGCTGTGTACACGCTTGTATCTAAAAAGGAGATTACGGAAATCGCCGCGGAGTATGGGCTGCCTCGCGTCACGGCGATCCGGGGGGTGCCGGAGGGCTCCGTCAACACCCACTATTTGATCGAAACAGCGCGGGGCAAATACCTGCTGCGCATCGACGAGGTCAAAAGCGAGCTGGAGGTCAAACGCGAGATTGACCTATTGCTGTTCTTGCGCAAGCACGGCTTCCCCTGCCCGACGCCGCTGGCGGACCGAAAAGGCAGGCATTCGCGCGAATTCGACGGGCGCTCACTCTCAATGTACCGGTACATAGACGGGCGCTGTGTGGAGCCCAGGGATTTAACGATAGGCCAGCTCGAAAACCTGGGCCGGGTGATGGCCGACCTGCACCTGATCGGGAAAAACTACAAAAAGGGAATCGATAACCGGTTCAGTTTGGAGCGCGTGGCCGACGTCTATCGGGAAGTCCGCGGCCGGCTGCCGCACTACTTCAAGCGGATCATTCGGACGCTGGACGAAGAGGTCGACTACTTGGGCCGCTACCTGGAAGGGAAACTGCCAAAGGGTATCATTCACGGCGACCTGTTCGCCGACAACGTGAAGTTCAAGGGCGAGAAGGTAGTGGCGGTTTTGGACTTCGAGGCAGCGTGCCGGGGGAAGTTCATCTTCGACCTGGCCACTGCGGTCAATGCCCTCTGCTTCGAGAGCAAGCGCTACGTCTTGCGAAAGTTCGAAGCCCTGATCGCGGGCTACGAGTCGCTGCGCGCGCTTTCCCTGGCGGAGTGGGATGCGTTCCCGAACGAGCTGCGGTTCTCGGCGTTGCGGTTCACCGTGACGCGGCTGCGGGACTTTTTCCTGAACTCCGTGGACGAGCGGGACCGCATCAACAAAGACTTTCAGGAGTTCTACGACCGGCTGCTGATCCTGCGCCGCGAGCGCGAAGGCGGAATGGAACCGATGCTGATGGCGATGGCCACGGGGTACGATTACCGGAAGTACCAGAAGGTCAAGGCCATCGAGAAGCGGGGTCACTGAGGCGACCGCTGCCGGGTTCGGGCGCTGGCGCGCACCGGGGCGCGCCCGATCCAGGTGTCTTGCCAGGGGCCCGGTTTCTCGCAATCATCACGGGACACACTAGAGATGAACCGGGCCGGACGGGCAGCGATCGAGGAAGCCGTCGAGCGGATTCTCGTCGAAATCGGCGAGGATCCCGAACGCGAAGGGCTGCGGAAAACACCCGCCCGCGTCGCCAACTCGTTGCGGTATCTGACGCGCGGCTACCAGGAGGATCCCAAGCGCGTGATCAACAACGCGCTGTTCGTGGAAGACTATCAGGAGATGATCGTCCTGCGGGATCTGGACTTCTTCTCCCTCTGCGAGCACCACCTCCTGCCCTTTTTCGGCCGGGCGCACGTGGCCTACCTGCCAAAGCACCACATCGTGGGGATCAGCAAGATCGCGCGGCTCGTGGAAGTGTATTCGCGCCGGTTGCAAGTCCAGGAACGGCTGACGACGCAAATCGCGAATATCCTGATGGAGCAACTCGACCCCCTCGGCGTCGGGGTCGTCATTCAGGCTGAACATCTCTGCATGCGCATGCGGGGAGTCGAAAAGCAGAACTCCGTGGTCGTGACGAGCGCGATGCTCGGAGTCTTCCGCACCCACGAAGAGACCCGGCAGGAGTTCATCACGCTGATCCGCGACAAGGGGACCTGACCCCGCGCCGGGCCCGGGTAGATTGACTCGACGGCGCAGATCTGATTAAGGGGCCGTGGCTCTTGTGAGCTGCACGACTGGCGCAGCGTGGAACTGACCACGGGGGAGTGCGAACGTCAGCGGCCGACCGCCTGGGCCTCTGATTCCTTTGGGGTTCAGGCTTTTTTGTGTCCGCGAAGGAAGCTGCCGTGATCAAGAGTTACCTCCTCGCCCCGGGGCCGACGCCAGTGCCGCCGCGGGTACTGCAGGCGATGGCCCTCCCCCTGATTCACCACCGCACCCCGCACTTTAGCGCCATCTTTGCTGAAGCGGTGGCAGGCCTGAAACGGCTGTTCCAGACCGAGCAAGACGTGCTGATCCTGGCCTGCTCCGGCACGGGCGCCATGGAGGCAGCGGTGACGAACACGCTTTCGCCCGGGGAGAAGGTCGTCGTGGTAAACGGCGGCAAGTTCGGCGAGCGATGGGCGAGGATCTGCCGCGCTTTCGGCCTGGAAGTCCTCGAGCTGCGCGTGGAATGGGGCCGGCCCGTGCGGGCTGCGGATGTCGCCCGGGCCCTGGAGGATCATCCCGACGCCCGCGCAGTGCTGCTGCAAGC
>JBBIUR010000330.1:0-3604 GCA_037440145.1 Myxococcales bacterium
GGGCAGGTTCACGATGAGCGTCCACCCGCGCGAGCCCGCGACACCGCGGGAGAGCGCCGCCATCGGGGTGGCTTCGAGGCCGACCTTCCGCGCGAGCTCGGCAAGGCCCGGGGCTTCCCGCTCGAGGACGGCTCGGGTCGCCTCGGGGCGCTGTTCGGAGCGGTGGCCCTGGGAGCGCAGCCGGTTCGCCTGGAGCGGCGCCTGTACGCCGTTCGCTTAGAGACGCAAGCGCTCCTCGAGGAGTATTTCCACTCCGTGCTGCCTGCGGGGTTTCTCGCCCGCCGGCTGTTGAGCAGTCAAACGTTCCAGGCGTTGGCAGCGGCGGCTCCTGGAGTCAGCGAGTTTCTTTTTCTGCAGAAGCTGCTTCAGTGGGCGCAACCCAGCGGTTGGGCCAAGCGGGAGCGGTTCGATTTGGTCCTGGTCGACGGCCCCGCGACCGGGCACGCGCTGAAGGTGCTGGGCTCGGCTCGCAGCATTGCGTCGTTGGTACCGGGGGGTCCGATCGGCTCCACGGCGCGCCGCGCTCTGGCGTTGCTCTGCGATCGTCAGGCGACGCGCGTGGTCGTGGTCACTCTTCCCGAGGAGCTGGCAGTCGCGGAGGCGATGGAGGCGTACGATGCGCTGGCGAATGACCTGGCGCTCGGGGTGGCGCGACCGGTTCTGAACCGCGTCTACCCGCGCCGCTTTACCCGCCGGGAGCTTCTCGCTCTGGAAGCCGATAGCGCCACAAGGGATCCGCTGGTGGCGGCTGCGCGCTTTCAGTACTTGCGGCGCCGCGACAACGAGCGCTACCTTGCCCGTTTGCGCCGGCGGCTCGGAGTGTCCCCCGTGCTGCTTCCCATGATTTTTGCCGAGCGCGTGAGCCTTGCGGACGTGATTTCGTGGGGCCCCAGCCTGCAGGGGTTGTTGCAGTGATCGCGCGCCGGCTGTGGCAGAAAAGCGTCGTTGTCTGCGTCGGTCCCACGGCGGCGGCAATTGCCCTGGCCGCCGCTTACAGCGGCCGCCGCGCGGCGGTGATCACCGTGGATCCGGCACCGCGGCTGCGCGATGCGCTGGGCTTGAGGGAGGGCGGAGGGCCCCACCGAGTCGAACTGGGAAGGGCGGTCGGGGTACTGGACGCGTACGCTCTAGAGCCAAAGCGCACGTTCGACGCGATCGTCGAGCGTCTGGCGCCCAGCACGGAGGCGGCGCAGCGGATCCTCGAAAACCGGTTGTACCGCGAGCTTTCGGCAGGGCTGTCTGGGTCTGCGGACTACGTGGCCATCGCGAAAGTCTATGACCTGATCGACCCTCCGCGCTACCAGACGGTAGTGGTAGACACGCCACCGAGCGCGCACGTGGAGGATTTGCTGAGCGCGCCGCACCGGCTCGGCACTCTGCTGGCTTCCCGCGCGTTCGGCCTGTTGCAAGCCCCCGGCTCGGTGCTGGCCGGCGCAACCTCATTCACCCGAATGATGCTCGGAGCGCTGTTGAGTGCGCTCGAGCGCTGGACGGGCATCGACCTGTTGGCTGAGATCGCGGAGTTCACGCAGGCCGTAAAGGACGTCGCCCCGAGATTCGGCGAGCGCGCCGAACGAATGGCCGCGGTGCTCCGCGCCCCGTCCACCGCCTTCGTCCTCGTGGTCGCGCCGGAGCCCGCTGTGGTGGAAAGCGCCATCGATTTTTACGGGGAGCTCGCCGCGGGCGGTTTTCCGGTCGCGGGCGTGGTTGCCAATCGCGTGCTGTCGTTTCCGAAATGGAGGGGTAGCGCCGACCGGTATCCAGAGCCACTGCGGGGGCGGCTCGTGCGGAACTACGAGCAGCTGTGGCGGCTCAGCCGGCGGGACGCGCTGGCACTGCGGGCGCTGGGGGCGGAAACGGGGTTACCGCTGCTCGCGGCTGTGCCATTGCGGAGCGAAGCCCCGGCATCGATCGACCAGCTCGTGGAGATGGCTGCGTACTTCGGGGCCGAGGGAGAGGCGGTCCTCGCCGTTCGCTGAGGCGCCCCCGTTTCCTCGTGCCGGGCCTCTCGCTCGGCGCGGGCGCGCGTGGCATATGGGGCCCCGCTGGCGGCCACGCGGATGGCCGCGGAGCAAAGGAAAGGGGGTCGAGAGAACCATGGAGTTACGAGAAGCAATCGGCCGGCGCCGATCGATGCGGTTTCTGCTTCCGCATCGGCCGGTCGAGCGGCACAAGATCCAGCGCATGCTGGAAGCGGCGCAGTTGGCCTCGTTCTGGGGCAACGTGCAGGCGCTCAAGGCGGTGGTAATCGAGCGTGCGACCGCCCCGAAGGAGGTGCTCGACGCCATCCCCGCGGGTTCGGCGATCGGCGGCTTCCAGTTGCGGTTGGCCCCGGTGCTGATCGTCTGGTACATCGACTGGAGCTTGCTCCAAGTGCAGGGCGAGCGGTTGCACGAGCTGGTGGAAGCCGGGGCTGTCGGGGTCGATAAGGCGGAGAGCCACCGGTACCTGGACGAGACGTTGATCCCGTTTTTCCAAGCGGGATTGGAAAACATCAAGGCCAGCGGGATCACGGAGATGGACTGCGGACAAGGGATCGCGCAGGCGACGCTCATGGCCTTCGACCAGGGTCTGGGCACATGCCTGATCGGCGTGCCCGCGCAGAAGAAGCTGAGGCGCTCCCTGGGTTTGCCCAAGGACTCGAAAATCCTTGTGGTGCAAACGGTGGGCTACCCCGCGGAATGCCCGGAGGCCGGTGGGCAGCGCCCCCGGTTGCCCTTCGAGACGCGCTTCTACCTGAACCGCTGTGGGGAGCCGTTTCCGCGCGATCCCGCCGTCGTCGAGGAACTCAAGCGGGACAAGATGATCCAGGAACCTGCGCCCCTGCCCTGGCGTGCCGCGGAACTCGAGTACCTTTCCCGCGCACTGCAGATCCCGCCGATCTTCGGCGTCGAGGTCCCGGAGATGACGCAGGAGATCATGAAAGATATGGCGGATACTTCGGACTCATGAGGTCCTGCGGCGCGGCGGCGTTCACTGCTCTTGCGCGCTGCTGGGACCCGGGCCGCTCGCGGGCGGCGCGTGGCGCGCGGGCCGTCGGTGTTGGGCGGCCAAGAGGCGGTCGAGTTTCATGTTCACGTTCACGAGGTTCCCCTGCAGCGCCTCGATCTTCGCGAGCAGCTTTTGGTAATCGGCCCGAGTGGGAACGTTCAGGAGGCCGAGCAAGGCCTGCATGTTTCTGTCGATTTGCCCTTTCGCTTCGGCGGCGCGGCGCACTGCCTGTACGACGGTATCGGTGAGCGCGCGGTTGCGGATCAAATCCTGCACCACTTCCGCCAGCGTTTCCTCCCCCCGCGCGTATAGCCAGTTCAGGATGCCCTCACCTCTTCCGCGCCGTTTGGTGGCCATGGCGCGCGCACTATAGTGGGGGGCTGCGGGGAGCGTCAACGGTGCCGTGGGATCTGATCGTCGGCTACGCAAGCGGCCTGCGCCTAGTTGCTCCGGGCTTGGATCCCGAGCTGTTCCCGCGCACCCTGGCCGCCGTTCACCTGTGCGATGCAGTCCTGTGCCGAGCTCTAGCGCGGAGCATGGGGTATTCGCAGCGCCTCTGGGTACTCGCGGGGCTCGCCTTTGGCATCTGGGCGCTGGTGGTGCTCATGATTCT
>JBBIUR010000331.1:0-3596 GCA_037440145.1 Myxococcales bacterium
CGCGCGCATCGCTGGCGGCGGAGCGGCACGCAGGCGCGGTGGATGCAGCGCCCCCCGGTTTCGCCTCGGGATCTGCGCCCGTTGGGGCCGGTATTGTAGGGGCGCGTGGCGCATCCGTCTCGGGGCAATGGCGCAACAGGTCGGGGGTCCTCTCGGAAGGGCTGGAGTCGGGATGATGCGCCGCTCGCTTCCAGGGACGTTGGCGCGCCAGTTCGAGGAAATTTTCGAAGACGCGCCGGACATTGTGCTGGCGAACGATGGCGATGGTTGGGTCCTGGCGGCCAACCGCGCGGCGCGCGAATTTGTCGGGTACACCGCGGAAGACCTCCGCCGCGGGGTGCACTTGCGCCAGATCCTGGCCCCCCAGGACTTCGAGGTCGCAATGGGCTTGGTTCGCCGGGCGCTCGACGGGGAGCGCATCTTTCCAGTGGGGGAGCGGGAGGTCGAACTGCGCGACGGCTCGCGGCGGTTCATCGAGGTGCGCAGCAGCGTCCTCAGGCGCAGGGGCCGGCCGTTCGCATTGCTGACCATTGGCCGGGACATCACGGAGAAAAGAGAGGCGGCGGAGTTCCAGGAAAGCTTGGTAGAGGTATCGCGTGCTTTGCTGACGGCCCCGCGGCTCGAAGTTGTCGGGCGGGTTTTGTGCACGGCCGCGGGCCGGATTTTGCGGGTCGACGGAGCCTATCTGTGGGTGCGCGAGGGCGACGACCTCGCATTGATCGCTGCTGCGGGCTGGGGTGCGGAGCACGTGGTCGGCCAGCGCCGGGCGATAGCGGACTCGACGATCGGCGATATTTACCGTGCCTCGGATGTTCTCGTGGTCCACGACCTCGCGCATTCGCTCTATGCGGACTCCGATTGGGCGGTTCTCGGGGTCCAGGCAATGCTCGCCGTGCCGCTGCGGCGGGAGGGCCCCCCGCTCGGCGTGCTGGTCTTTGCGGATCGCAACCCCCGGGGGTTCACCAGGGTGCTCCGCGATCGGGCGGTGATCTTCGCGACGCAACTGACGGTTGCTGTGGAAGCGGCCCTGGCCCGGGAACGAGAGGAAGAGGAGGGGAAGGTGTCGGCGGCGCTGCTGCGCGTCGGCAACGCAATGCGCTCGTCGCTGCGCGAGGATGAGCTGGTGGTGCAAATCGCCCGCAGCGCGCGGGATGAGGGAGCGTGCGACTGGGCGGTGGTCGGAATGTGGAATCCGCGTGCAAACCGGTTCGAAGTCGTGGCAGCCGAGGGGTGGCGAGGGGAGACTCTAGCTGAGCTCGGTCTGCTGGGCCTGCGGCCGAATCCGGAGGGACCGTCGCCTGGCGTGTTGGAGAAAGTGCTCCGATGCGAGACCGTCGAGTTGCCCAGTGCCCCGCGCGGCTTCGAGGCGTTCTTCGCGCGGTGGCAGGTGGCCTCCTGTCTGGTGGTGCCGATGCACCGCGGCGGGCGGGTGGTGGGCCTGCTGGCGTTGGGCTATCGCCAGCGGACCGGCCCCTTTTCACCGCGGGAGCGGCGCATTGCGGAGGGGGTGGCGGCACAGGCTGCAGTGGCGGTGGAAAACGCCAGGCTGGTGGAAGACCTGCGGCGCGCCAATCGGTTGAAAACCGAGTTCGTGAGCACCATGTCGCACGAGCTCCGCACGCCCCTCAGCGCGATTCTCGGCTACGCCGAGCTGATGCGCGCGGGGGCCATGGGTGCGCTCACGGAGGATCAGGCGCAGGCGTTGGACCGGGTGCTACTCAATGGAGCGGCTTTGCTGGAGCTCATCGACACGACCCTTGACGTGAGCCGCCTCGAAGCAGGGCGCGCCACGGTGGCCGCAAGCCACTTCGCCCTCGACTCCGTCGTGGCCGAGCTGCGCGAGGAGCTGGGCGCGCGCTGCCCGCCCCAGGTCGCACTGGAGTGGCCGCCGGAGGGCGCGCTGCCGGCCTTGACAACTGACCGCCCGAAGCTGAAGGCGATCCTTCGCAATCTCGTCGACAATGCGTTGAAATTCACCTCCGTCGGGAAAGTCAGCGTGGAGGCGGAGTACGACTCGGAGCGCGACTGGGTCCGGTTTGTCGTGCGCGATACCGGCATCGGGATTCCGGCACACGCTCTGGAGTCGATCTTCGAAATGTTTCAGCAAGTCGGGCGGTCGCTGCCCTCCTCGCGGCAAGGCGTCGGCCTGGGGCTCTACGTCGTTCGCCGCTTCACCGAACTGCTCGGCGGCAAGGTCTCGGTGGAAAGTGCTCCGGGGCGGGGCTCTGTATTCATCGTCGAGCTTCCGAGGCAAGCGCCCGCGCGATGATGAAAGGCGGCGGGGCCATGCCGTCCGAGAAAGCGGTGATCTTCGATCTGGACGGCGTTCTCATCGATTCCGAGGAGCTTCACTACGCGGCATACCAGCGCGTTCTTGCCCAGTTCGGGGTCAACGTCGGCCGCGAAGAATACGCGCGCCACTGGATCGCCGCAGGCCATGGACCGGAGTACGCGATTGCGGCCTATCGGCTGCCTGTAACCGCAGACCAGCTGCGTGACCTGAAGAACCCCGTGTACCACGAGCTACTGCGGAACCACGTGCAGCTCATGCCCGGCGCCGTCGAGGCGCTCGAGAGGCTGGCGCGGGCATATCCGCTGGCGCTGGCAACGAATTCCAATGCAGTGGATGTCGGCTTCGTGGTGGATCGCTTCGGCCTGCGGCGTTTCTTTCGCGCCATCGTGACCCGCGAGCAGTATGCGCGCCCGAAACCTGACCCCGACGCGTTCCTGGCTGCGGCTGCGGCCATCGGCGTTCCGCCGCACCGCTGCGCCGTGGTCGAAGACGCATACAAAGGCGTTCTCGCTGCCCATCGCGCGGGGATGCCATGTGTGGTGGTGCCGCACGCCTTCACGGCAGACAACGACTTTCGCCTGGCCGCGCGGAGGTTGGCCAGCCTGGACGAGCTTACCGCAGAAGTCGTCGAGCAGCTTTTGCGGCGCTAGGGCGGGGTCTCGGCTGGCAGGCGAGCGGCGCGTGCCGTCGAGCCGATGTTCAGGCAGTCAGGATGTGGATCGTGCACGCGGAGCCCAAGCCGATGACGTGTGCGAGCCCGGCTTTCGCCCCTTCGACCTGGCGCTCGCCCGCACTGCCGCGCAGGTGATGAACGATCTCGACGATGTTGGCCACGCCGGTAGCGCCGAGCGGGTGGCCCTTGGAGAGCAACCCGCCGCTCACATTGACCGGGATCTTGCCCCCGTGCTGGAACCATCCCTCCTGCAGGCGCACACCGCCTTCCCCCTCTTTGCAGAGACCAAGGTTCTCGTAGTGGAGTAGCTCGGCCGTGGCAAAGCAGTCGTGGAGTTCCACCAGGTCGAGGTCCTCGGGCCCCACCCCTGCGGCCTCGTAGGCCTGCTGCGCCGCGTTGCGCGTGAGTGTGTTCACGTCGGGCAATGTGAGGTCGCGCGGCGTCCACGGGTCGGAGGTCAGCACAGAGCAAGCGACCTTGACGGGCTTTTGGGAAGCGAACTTCCTCGCCACCGCCTCGGACACCAGAACGGCTGCAGCCGCTCCGTCTCCGGTGGGGCAGCACTTGTAGAGCGTGTTCGGATACGCGATCATGCGTGCATTGAGCACGTCTTCGAGGCTCAGCTCGACC
>JBBIUR010000332.1:0-3595 GCA_037440145.1 Myxococcales bacterium
GTGCGGCATTTGCTCCGGCGATGTCGTCCCGTGGTACATCCGGCGCAAGGCACCGCTGGTTTTCGGGCACGAGCCAGCAGGGGAGGTCGTGGAGGTAGGCGACGGAGTTGCGGGGCTGGATGTGGGACAGCGGGTTTTTGTCCACCACCACGCTCCTTGCTTTCGGTGCTCCGCTTGTGCGCGCGGCGAGTACGTGCATTGCCGCACGTGGCGGCAGTCACGGCTCGTGCCCGGCGGGATGGCCGAATTCTTCCTGGTGCCGCGGCCGAATGCGGAAGGAGATACGCTGCTGCTTCCCGAGAGCGTGTCGTTCGAAGACGCGGCACTGATCGAGCCCGTTGCCTGCGTTGTGAAGTCTCTGCGCCGCGCGGGCGGCGTATCGGGCGCGAGCGTCCTGGTCATCGGCCTGGGCGTGATGGGCCAACTGCACGTGATTCTGGCACGGCATGCTGGCGCGCGGCAGGTGCTTGCCGCGGACCGAATCGACCTGCGGTGCGCCCGGGCGACTCAATTGGGTGCCGACTGTGTGGTGGATGTCTCCCGCTCCGACTTGCCGGCAGCAGTCCGCGAGGCGACGGAAGGAGAGGGAGCCGAAGTGGTGATCGTGGGCCCGGCGGATACCGAGGCAATCGAGCTAGGCCTGCAGTGTGCGGCCCCGGCGGCGACCGTGGTGCAGTTCATGGGAACCCCTCCGGGGTCGCGGCTGCCTCTCGATACGCACGCGTGCTATTTCCGGGAGCTGCGGCTCGTCTCAAGCTACTCGTGTGGCCCGGCCGACACACGTGCCGCGCTGGACCTCGTTGCACGGGGAGTCGTCCGTGCGGCGCAGCTCGTGACGCACCGGTTTCCTTTAGAACGAGCGCCGGAGGCGTACCGTGCCGCCGCCACGGACAGCGCGGTGATCAAGGCGGTCGTGCTGGTGGGCTCCTGACCGGCGGCGCATCCGACCGTCAAACGACGGGCTCCTGGGGGCGGAACAGGCCGCGGGGACGGTTCCCCGCGGCTGTGGTGGCCGTGTCACTTCTTGTACATCTTCTTGCCCCACATTGCCTCCGCTTTCGCGGCGGCTGCTTCGGCGCGCGCTGCCGCGTCCGCTGCGGCCCTGGCTGCTGCTTCCGCCTTGCTCGCAGCGGCCTCGGCGCGACTAGCGGCGGCTTCCACGCGAGCGGCCGTGGCTGAATAATCGGGCTTCTTCGCGTGGCAACCCGCTGCCGCTGCAACGGCGAGCGCTGCGCAGGCGACTGCCCAAAGCGATGTGCGACTCTTCATCCTTTCTTCCCTCCTGTCGTCATCGAGGCTCCGACGCAAAAAAGGCGACCCGGGCGGATCGCCTTCTCTGCTCGGAGTGACAGCTCCGATCTACTTTTTCCGGACGCTTTTTGCGAACAGCGCCTCCGCCTTTTGGGCTGCCGCTTCGGCGCGCTGAGCGGCGTCCGCCGCTGCCTTGGCAGCAGCTTCCGCTTTGTTTGCTGCGGCCTCGGCCCTGCTGGCAGCGGCCTCGATGCGCGCCGCGGTAGTGTCTTCCTTCTTAGCCGCGCAACCGGCCACCGCACCGGCAAACAGCAAGGCTATCATGCCCGCAGCAACCCGCGACTGAATTCCCAACCGCATGGGCTCACCTCCTTCCTGTTCCTCAAACCCTAGGTTCTCTTTATCCCACGGGATGTTCCCGCCAGCGGGACTCTGTAAATTACACAAAACACAAAACAGGGCAAGGCCGGGTGGTCAGCACTGGGCACGCGGCCCCGATGGCGGCTTTCAGAACTCCTCGTCGAAACCGCCACCAGGCGGTGTCTGTGCCTCCTTCTTCTTTTCCAGCTTTTCGGCGACGGCGGCTTCGGTCGTGATTAGAATGCCCGCGATGCTGGCCGCGTTCTGCAAGGCGACCCGCACCACCTTCGTGGGATCGATCACCCCAGCTTGGAGCAAGGGTTCGTAGCGCTCCGTCTGGGCGTTGAAGCCGAAGTCTCCTGAGCCCTCGCGCACTCGAGCCACGACCACCGACGGATCGTGGCCTGCATTGGCTGCAATTTGCCGCAGCGGTTCCTCCATGGCTCTGCGGACTACGGCCACCCCCTGTGCGCGTTCTCCCGGTAGCTGGAGCTGGGCAAGCTTCTCCTGGGCCCGCAACAGGGCGACCCCTCCACCCGGCACGATGCCCTCTTCGGCCGCAGCCTTCGTAGCGTGCATCGCGTCCTCGACCCGCGCTTTTCGTTCCTTCAGCTCCACCTCGGTTGCAGCGCCGACCCGGATCACCGCAACCCCGCCGGCTAGCTTTGCAAGCCGCTCCTGCAGCTTCTCACGGTCGTAATCGGACGTGGTCTCTTCGATTTGCGTTCGGATCTGCTTGATCCTGGCCTCGATTTCCGCCTTGCTTCCCGCGCCCCCGACGATCGTCGTGTTGTCTTTGTCCAAAATCACTTTCTTGGCCTGTCCGAGGTCGTGGAGCGCGACGTTTTCCAACTTAACGCCGAGTTCCTCGGCCATCAGCCGGCCGCCGGTGAGAATCGCCATGTCCTGCAACATCGCCTTGCGGCGATCTCCAAAGCCTGGGGCTTTTGCCGCCGCACAACGCAATGCCCCGCGGAGATTGTTGACCACCAGCGTGGCGAGCGCTTCTCCCTCCACGTCCTCAGCTACGATGAGGATCGGGCGGCCGCTTTGGGCGACGCGATCGAGCAGGGGCAGGAAATCGCGCATGGATGAGATCTTTTTTTCGTGGAACAGGAGCAGCGGATCTTCCAGCTCGGCGGTCATCTTGTCCGGGTTGGTGACGAAGTACGGGGACAAATAGCCGCGATCGAAGCGGAGCCCCTCGACGACTTCCAGGACGGTGTCCATCCCCTTCGCTTCTTCCACCGTGATCACGCCGTCCTTGCCGACCTTTTCCATCGCGTCGGCGAGCATCTCTCCAATCGCTCGCTCTCCGTTTGCCGCGATCGTCGCGACCTGGGCGATTCTCTGCCGGTCTGGCACCGGCATGCTCTGTGCCCGAATTTCCTTGACCGCTGCTTCTATCGCGGCGTCGATGCCGCGCTTGATTTCCATAGGATCGAACCCAGCCGCGACCAGCCGGAGGCCTTCCCGCAACATCGCCCGCGCCAGCACCGTCGCCGTGGTCGTTCCGTCGCCGGCGGCGTCGGAGGTTTTCGTCGCCACCTCGCGAATGAGTTTCGCACCCATGTTTTCGAACTTGCCTTCGAGGTCGATTTCCTTGACCACGGTGACACCGTCCTTCGTGACGATCGGTGCCCCGAACGCCTTTTGGATCAGGACGCTGCGCCCGCGGGGACCCAGAGTAACCCGGGCCGCGTCGGCCAACAGGTTCGCCCCGGCCATAATCCCGTTGCGGGCTTGCTCGTGGAGGTAGACCAGCTTGGCAGGCATTGGCGGGCCCTCCTTTCGGCGGCGCGTGCTGCGCGCACGGCCAAGGAAATAAGCACAGCTGGTGGGACTTGCAAGACAGGCCGCCGGCCCCATCCGCGCGGCTGCCGCTGCGTTGTTTTCGGCTAGGGGTTTTGCCATAAAGACGAGCTAACTCGGGGGCCTGGGGGCTCGGGGAGAAGGGGGGAGGCCGGGCGAGCGGCAAGGCGGG
>JBBIUR010000333.1:0-3577 GCA_037440145.1 Myxococcales bacterium
AACATCTCGTCGCGCGTAAGGGTTGCCAGCAGGGGTCCCGCCACACCTTCGCGCACCCCGAGCCGGATCAGAGCGTCTGCGGCGGCCGCTTGAAGCCCGACATCCAGGTTCGCCTCGATCTGGCGCAGTGGCTCCACCGCTGCCGGGTCTCCACACAGACCGGCGAGCCATGCGCCCGCGAACTGCAGGCGCGGGTCTCCGCTGTTCAGCCACCGGAGCATCGCCTTGCAGGACTCTCCGTGTTCGGAGACAGCCTTTTCCTCTGCAGTGCGCGGCAGCCATTGGTACCGCTCGATCCACGCGCGACTGGTCAGAGCGAAAATCCCTGTCACCAGCTCGTCGCGGGCGCGTCCCGTGAGCCTCGCCTCCGCTCGCGCGAGAAACGGCAAGCTCTCGGGCCCCGCCACCTCCCCCACCACGCGCACAGCGGGGAGCAACGCGCCGCCCTGCAGCGTGCCCCGTGCGAGAGCCTCCGCAAGCGGCAACACTCCCGCGGCCTTGCGGCTGAGCCGCGCGATGGCCACCGCGCGGCGCTGCGCATGCTGTCGCTCCTCCTGCCAACACGGCGCCAGCACACTAGCATCTTCCGGTAAAAGCCGCTCAGCAGCCGCGATTGCTGCCCTGCACGAGAGACTTGACACCGGTGTCCCGTCCCCGTACTCATCCGCGGCGCTCGAGGCATCTGAAGGCGCTGGCTTCGCCGCACCATCCGTCGCCGCCGCAGGCCGCGCACTTGCCCGGCTTTTCCGCACGAGCACGTCATAGGACCCGACACGCTCCGCGAGCTGGTATTACCGGCGCAAGTACTCCCGCAACACGAAATAGTAAACCGGCGCATGGCCCATGAAGAGCTGCTGGTTGTGGCTGACGACGACCACGGGGGTGCCCGCATCCTCTAACGACGTGACGATCTCTGCCTCCACCACGTGGTCGGGCCAGCCGGGGTGGAAGGAGCCATGACGACCGGGAACGTGGCGAGCGGCGAGAAAATTCACGAGGTGCAGGTTTGGGAAGCCGAGCACTGTGTCGCCCTCGTGCGTCCGCCTCGTCACCGCTTCCACCACACCCCGCAGTTCCGCGAACCGCTGCGCTCGGCCGGCCTCTAAGAAAACCGGCGCCCGCTCCAAGCCGAGGTGGGCGAAAGAGTCGGGCGGCGCAGTCAGCAGCCTCGCTGCGGTCTCCCAGCCCGGCCACCCGATCACGGCCACTAGACCGTACAAGGGAAGGGCCGTCCAGACGGCCCGCCCCGGCGGCGGGAGAAACGGTCGCACAAGCCACCAGTAGAGAAAGGTGCCGAAGACGAGGGTGAGCGGTGCCGAGAGCACCCAGTGAAAGAAGTCGGCGCGCGGGTAAATGCTCAGGTAAAAGAGCGGCGCGCCGAACCCGACGACGAGCAGGGGCCCCGCTGCACTGCCACCACCCGCTGCGGCGCTCCCAGGCGTCCCGCCAGCATCCGTAGGGTCTGGTGCACGACCTCGCCAAGCGAATGCGAACAATAAGAGCGCCGCGCACCAGTGGGCCAACACAGCAAATCCGAACGCCAGGTATTGCACGCGCTTCGCAACGGCGGCCTGAAAGCCCTCGGGCATCGGCGCATGCCGCAGGGCGGCGAACAGCGCTAAGCCGCCCACTGCCAAGAGCCCGGGAACCAACCAGTGCTGAAATCGGTGCCCCGGAATCCGAGTGTTGACCGCCCGCCCGAGGAACAGCGCGGCCAGCGCCACGGCCGCTGCAGCGTCCCAAACGCCCAGGGACCGCAGGGGAAGGTAGAAGAACAGCGCATGGGCCGAACCGATGAAGAGCACATCGCGTAGGAAACGCTGGAAGCCGAGCTGGACGAGGTAAAACGATACCCAGGGCAGCGTAACCGCAGCGAAGCCGCCGAGCAGTGCCGCCGCGGGCCCCCAACTGCGCTGCCCAGACAGCCAGCGGTCAGCCGATCGCCTCTTCGCCACGACAACGGTGACGGCGAGCGCTAGGACCGGGCACAGAAGCAACCATCCCTCCCGGCTGTACACCCGAAAGCTGAACACGGCAGCGATGCCTGTGAGTGTGCCCGCAAGGAGGATCCACCACACCGCCCGCTCCCACCGCGCGCGCGGCGTGGAAACGAACAAAACGACCAGAGCCAGCGCCGCGAGGTTGCACGCCCCCGTGTTCGGCTTGAAGGCAGCGCCCACGCCCGCCAAGCACCCTGCCACGAGCACCCATGCCGCTCTGCCCGTTCGCAGAAACCGCAGACATGCCAGAGAGCTCGCCGTCCACGTGGCCACCACGTACCAGGCCGGATAGGGAATGTTGGACGTGGCCGTCTCCCCAGGGAAAACCGGCATCAGGGCAACGTACGCAGCCGGCGGAACGACTGCTAACGGCACTGGGAGGAGCGTGCGCGCGAGGCAGAAGAGCCCCGCAACGGCGACCAGGTGGACCCCGACTAGCGAATACCGGATGGCTAGGAGGTTCACCCCAGAGACGCGAAACAGGACCGCATTCGCGTAGAAGAATCCGGGAGTGTAACCGGTCGCGAAGTCCAGATACGGGCGCTGACCGCAGAACGCGCGATAAATGAGGTAAACCACGTCCCCCTCCTCGCCGAGGTGGAGTCCATAGGGGCCCAGCAAGGAGAGGTAGATGCCCGAGAGGAGCAAAACCGCTCCTCCGGCGGCCGCCCCTTGCCAGCCGTGCCCGCTCTACCGGATGACCGCCCCGTTCTTCGCTTGCTCCCGTCCGGGCATTTCTCGACTCTCGCCCCGCCGGCCTTCGGTCGCCAAGAGAACTCGGAAATCGCGCAGACCTCGCAGCGAGCCAGTGCCGAGGCTAGGCGACCGGCCGGACTACGGGCCGCTTCGCTCTATGAAAGAGGGCAGCGTCGCCGAAGCCGCCTGCCTATCGCTCGCGCTAAACCAGGGTGTTTCTGGCACATCGCCGAGGCGCCCGGCTGCCGCCGCTTCGATCAGGGATGCCGTCGTCTCCGCCACGCGGTCCCACGAAAAGTTCTCCGCCCAACGGCGCGCCGCCTGCCCAAAGGCCAGCCGGCGCTTATCATCGCGCAGCAACTCGACTGCTGCCCGTGCCATTGCCTCCGGCGACCCGTGGGGTACCAGGAAACCCGTCTCTCCATGCCGGACGGAGTCGCGAAGGCCTGGGACATCACTCGAGATCGTCGGCACCCCACACGCTGCGGCCTCCATGACGGTCAGGCCCCATCCCTCTTTCTCGGATGCGACGAGCTGCACATGCGACGCGCGAATGGAGCGGAGCTTTTCCTGCTCGCTCACGGGTCCCGTGCACGTCACCCACGGTTCCAAGCCCAGCCTCCGCACCTGGGCGCGCACTGCCTCCAGCCCGGTCCCGCCGCCCACGATCAGCAGTCGCCCGGAGCCGAGATGCCTTCGGATGCGCAGAAAAGCCTCGAGGACGATGTCGATTCTCTTGTACGGTTCGACCCTGCCGAGAACGAGGATGGTGGGCTCGCCGGCATTCCCCGGTTCCTCAGCGGGGCGATAGCGCATGCAGTCCACACCGTTGGGCACGATCCGCAAGCGCTCTGGGGGCAAGCCGCGCGCAATCAAGTCCG
>JBBIUR010000334.1:0-3573 GCA_037440145.1 Myxococcales bacterium
GATAACGCGTACCCGCCGGCAGTAAGCGGGATCGGCCCCCACGTAGCAGTCTTGAACGAAAACCTCGCCGCCCTGCAAGTAGGCGAGCAAGTGACGGTACATGCTCAAGAACCGACCTTCGTCAAAAGGTTGGTTGACTTTGCCCCACCAAATGCGGCCCTCGCTCGATGGCTCCCGGACGATAAACCGATCGTTCGGCGTGCGGCCGGTGTGGTGCCCCGTGCGCACCACGAGCGGCCCCAAGTGAGCAATGTGGCCCTCTTCGCGCCGGATCGCATGCTCGTACAACGCGGGTGCCGGGAGGTTCCAGTACGCTGCGTGAATGTTGCGAATCCCGTGCTGGTCCAACCCGTACTTGCTGATCACTCTGCCGACCTGCTGCATGTGCCATCCCTCCCGCGCACTCGATCTCGGCGAAAAGTCCGGCCCAGCGCGCGTCCCCTTTATCTCGGACCTCGAGCGGAAACGCAACCACTACTGGAATCCTATGCAATATTTCAGCCGATCTTATGCGCCCTCCGGCCACGCGGCCGCCTGCCAACCGCGACCGGGGGCGGACATCGCCCAGGCTCCTGGTTACCGCGAGCAATCTGCCCTGTGTCCAGCGGCGCTCGTTCCGGCCGCGCTCCCGGAGATCGCATTGCGCCTTCGCCAGGTCACGGCGCCAGCGCTGCCCGGCGCTCCAGCCGTGCTGCCATTCTCCGGTTGACGTACGCAGCGGCCTCTGGGGAAATGCGCTTCAGGAAATACATCCCCCACGCCTCAGGAGAAACGGGCGCGACGGCACGGTTGCGCTGAACGGCCCGCAAAATGTTGCGCGCTACGCGCTCTGGCCCATAGCCGCGCCTCCGGTACATCTCTACGACCATCTGCCGAACTTCTGGGCGCGCTGCCAGGCCGCGCATTCGCGAACTCTCGACGATGGGCGTATTGATGACCCCAGGGCACACAGCCGTGACCCCGATGCCATGCGGTCGGAGTTCTTGGCGCAGTGCCTCGGACAGGCCGAATACCGCGAACTTGGTCGTCGCGTATGCAGCGAGATTGGCGCTCGCCAGAAAGCCCGCCGCCGAGGAAACGTTTACGACGTGCCCGCCGGCGCCACGCGCAACCATCGGGGGAACGAAAAAATGGCAGCCATAGATCACTCCCCATAAATTGATGCGCACAATCCACTCCCAGTCCTCCAGGAGCGTGTCCAGAAACCGAGCCCCTAGTCCTACCCCGGCATTGTTGACCAGCAGGTCCACCGCCGGCACCCACCGATGCACAGCGGCGGCAAACCCTTCCATCTCCTCTTTTACGCCCACGTCCACCCGCAGGGCGAGCACCTCTCGCCCCAAAGCCAGAACATCGGCCTCCGTGCGCCGCAATCCCTCTTCGTTCACGTCGCAGAGCGCGAGGCGCGCACCCCGCCGTGCGCACGCAAGAGCGGTCTCCCTCCCGATCCCGCTCGCGGCGCCGGTAACCAGCACCGTTTTGCCCGACAAGTCGCGAACGTCCATCGCCTCCCCTTTCCTACGAGTTCCCGGACCCTACCACACCCAGGCGAACCCGCCCAGAATACGAACCCGGTCCACACGAGGGCCCGTGTTTGGCGACGGCGATCCGCCCGCGGCAGCGTCTTTCTAGCTTCTTGGAGGGGCGCGCCAAATCCCGTCCCAGGGCTGAGAAATCTTCTCCGAGCTTTGCACGCAGGTGCGAGGGTCTGAACCTGCCAAGCTTTGGCAACCCTCTTCCGCCTGGGATTGTGGTCATGCTGGTGCGGGAGTGCATGACCCGGGATGTCCTCGCGGTATCCCCAGACGACTCCGCCGCACGGGCACGAGCGGCGCTGGAGCGCCGAGGGGTGCGCCAGGCCCCGGTCTCAGCCAAGGGCCGACTCGTCGGAGTGGTCAGCCGCAGCGATCTGGCTGCCGCCCCCGAAGCGGCGCTGGTGCACGAAGTCATGGCGTCCCCAGTGCTCACCGTAGGACCGCACACCGCGATCGACGAAGCTGCATATTTGCTCCGCAAGCACAAGGTCCGCTCGCTCATCGTCGTCGATCGCCACAGGATCGTGGGCATCCTGAGCGTGTCGGATATCCTGGACGCGTTCGTTCGCCTCTCCGGGATCCAAGAGCCAACCTACCGGATCAGCCTCGCCGCAGGTGCCAATCTTTCCGCGGCGCTGGTGCGCGCGCTCGTGCATCGACACCACGGGAATCTAAAATGGCTCCACGCGGAGGCAGGGGGGAAGCGGCGCACGCTGCACTTGCGCGTGCGGGCGCGCCGAATCGGCGATCTGCTCACGGCCCTCGAGGGCGCCGGCTTCGAAGTGACCGCCGTCGTCGCGCCCGGGCCAACCCGCCGCGCCGCCCAGGTGAAGCGGGGCACGAGGGTCTCGCAGGAGTGAGAAGCCGCCCGCGCAGCGCGGCGTCGGCGGCTCTTTCCAGGTTATCCGTTGCGTGGCAGAGTTTTTGCGCTGGGACACGTGAAGAGGTCGAAAATGCAAGTTGAGGCGTGGATGTCCCGCCAGGTTCACACCGTCCGGCCGCTGGACTCGATCCTGCGCGCCCGCGAAATCATGGAGAAGCACCGCATCAACCAGTTGCCCGTGGTCGCGGGGGGGAAGCTGGTCGGCATCGTGACCGACCGGGACTTGCGGGACGCGTTTCCGTCTGTCTTCGAGCCGCCGACTACTTGTGGGAAAAAGGCCGTCCCCACAGATCCGAAGCAGATCAAGGTCGAAATGGTCATGACGCCGCACGTGCTCACCGTGAATCCGAAAACCTCCCTCGCGGAGGCGGTCAAGATCATGCGGCGGGAACGGATTGCGGCACTGCCAGTCGTCGAAGGGACCCGCGTGGTCGGGATCATCACGCGCAGCGATGTCCTGGACGCTTTCCTGGCCCTCGCAGAATCGACGGCGACCGGCGGCGCGTGAGCCGCTGACGCCCAAACCAGCGTAAGGAGGTGCGCCCATGGCGAAGAAGAAAAAGAAAGCGGAAATCGTGCGGGCGGAACCGGTCGGCGGCCCGCCCTCCATCGAGCGTGAGTTCGACCGGCTGTTCGATGACCTGCGGCGCCTCGTCTGGCCCACTTTCTGGCGACCCTTCTGGCGCCGGGCCGAGCTCGGGGCCGCCGTCCCCTCGGTGGACGTCGACGTTTACGAGGACCGAGACGACGTGGTGGTGAAGGCCGATCTTCCGGGTCTGGGAAAGAACGATATCTCCGTCACCCTAACCGGTACAACCCTTACGATCCGCGGGGAAAAAAGGAAGGAGCAAGAGCTAAAAGAGGAGAACTACTATCGCAGCGAGCGCTCATACGGCGCCTTCTCGCGCACGGTGGAGCTCCCGACAGAAGTGAAAAGCGAAGAGGCGCGGGCGACGTTTAGAGACGGCGTGCTGGAAGTCCGCTTGCCCAAAACCGAGGAAGCCAAGAAAAAACAGGTCAATGTGCAGATCGAGTAGACGCGCTTTAGGGGGCGCCCGCTTGCGTTCTCCTAGGCAGCCGCCGGCAGGTCGCCAAGTCACCGCGTATACGCCCGGAAGCGCCCGAGTTCCCAGGAGACGCGCGCGAGCTCCTTCT
>JBBIUR010000335.1:0-3565 GCA_037440145.1 Myxococcales bacterium
GGCCCTCGTACTCTCGACCCAGAACGACGCGTGCGGATCCGGGAGCTAGGGAAAGCCCCACCGCGCCGGTATACCTGGTGGGTGTAGCGCCTCCGCTTCTCGGAGCTTTTGCCGCGCGTTCCTCAGGTCTCGTGTCGCGCCATCTGGGCGAACTTACCGGGCGTCATGCAAGCGGAGCGTGAGGCCCGAGAATTCGTTCCCGCAGGCTCTCTCGGCGCAAGGCGAGCCTCGCCCCCTCGAAGAAAAAAGGGCTCGTCCAGTGTCTCCGCGACCGCTCCGCCGCATTGCCAGTGCCAGAGCGTTTTTCGTTTTTTGCGCGCGCTTTCCGCACCAGTGCCGCAAAGCGCTGAAGGCAAAGGCAGGGTCGAAGGTCGAAGCAAAGAAAACTCGGGAAACGATGAGAAGTTCCGCGTGCCCGCACCAAGGGATTTGCCCCCAGCGACGCTGGCTGAATACCGGCCTTGCCCTACCTGCCCGGGCGCGGGATAGATGTTGGTGCGAGCCTGCGTGAAACTACGTCCCCGAAGATGAAACCGAAGATGAAACTGCGCCCGTGGCTGCGGCTTGAGATTCGGTTGGCGCTTGCGGTCAACGCCCTGGTGACGGCCCTGCTGGCAGGGGGCCTGTACGTGCTATCGGCGCATCATTTCGAGCGCATGGTGGAGAGCCGCCGCCAGGCGGCCGAGTTGCAGAATCGGTTGCTAGAGGCTGCGCTGCGGCACCAGATGCTGGAACAGCGAGCGAAGGGGCCACTGCTGCAGGCCGTGTTGCGGGAGGTGAGCTCGCAACCCGAAGTGCGCGGCGTGATGATCCTCGACCACCGCGGGGTTGTGCGCCAATCCAGCCGGCCAGAAATGATCGGCCAGGCCTTTCCGCGGGAGTCGGAGGCCTGCATGGTGTGTCACCGCAAGGCACCCGCCGAGCGGGGCCGCTGGGCAGTGGTGGAGCTTCCAGGCGGTGAGGTGCTGCGCAGCGTGCAGCCCATCGAGAATCGCCGCGAGTGCCACCGCTGCCACGACGCGCGCGAGCGATTGAATGGGATTCTGATCCTGGACGTCTCGCTCCGGGGGCTGCACGCGCAACTCGCCCAAGACCGGCGCTGGATGATTGGAGGGACCGCGGCGCTCGGTGTTCTGATGCTCGTGAGCATTGGCGCGATCGTCCGCCGCCTGGTGCTCACGCGCCTGCGCAGCCTGGGCGAGACCGCGCGCGCGATCGCCTCCGGCCGGCTGGAACAGCGCGCGGAGGTGCGCGGCGACGACACGATCGCCGCGCTGGCCACCGACTTCAACAACATGGCTGACGCGGTTTTGAATCTCCTCTCGGAGGTCGAGAGCCGGGAGGCGCAGCTTGTGAACGTGATCAACAGCGTGGACGACGGGATCGTCGTGCTCGACCGGGAACTGCGGGTCGTCGCGGCGAACCAGGCCTTCTGCCGGAGATTCGGCTTGCATGCCGAGACCTTGCGCGGGCAGCGCTGCCAGGAGGCGCTGCGGGATTCCCTTCATTGCGAGGCGGGCGACGTCGCGTGCCCGAGCGTGCGTTGCTTGCAGGACGGCGAAATTCATCGCGCGACCCTCCGCTTCGCAGGTGGCAATGGCGAGCCCACGCGGATCGAGGAAGTCCACGCCTCCCCGGTGTTGGACGCCGAGGGCCAATTGTGCCAAGTCGTCGAGGTGTGGCGAGATATTACCGAGCGACTTGCTGAGGAAACGCGCCTTGCGGAACTCGAGCGCCTCGAGTCCTTGGGAGCCCTCGCGTCGGGCTTCTCGCACGAGGTGAACACCCCCCTCGCCACGATCCTGACGTGCGCGGAGGCAATCCTGAGCCGGGTGCCCTTGGCGGAGGCAGAAGGCGGCGCGCAGAGCACGGCGACGGCCGAGATTCGGGAGATGGCCGAGACGATTCGGAGTCAGGTACTGCGGTGCCGCAGGGTCACCGAGCAGTTCCTCCGCTTCGCGCGCGGCATCCCGCCGACCGCGGAGCCGGTCGATTTGCGCGATGCGCTGGCCTCCGTGACCGCGCTGGTCGCGCCCGCGGCGCGCCACGCGGGAGTGGCGATCCGCACCGAGATGCCCCCGAAGATCCCGCCCGTGCACGCCAATGCGGAGGCAGTGCAGCACGTGCTGCTGAACCTGCTCGTGAACGGAATCCAGTCGTTCGAGGGCAAGTCTGGCGTGATCGCGGTCAGCGTCGAAGCGGGCTCCGACGTGCGCGTGCGCATTCGCGATCACGGGCGGGGGGTGCCGCGCGAAGCGCGCGCGCATCTCTTCGAGCCCTTTCGCAGTACCCGCTCTGGCGGCACGGGCATCGGGCTCTTTCTGTCGCGAGCGATTGTGCGCCGCTTCGGTGGCGATCTCCGCCTTGCTTGGAGCGAGGAGGGGGTCGGATCTTGCTTCGAGGTGATTCTGCGGCGTGCATGAGAGGCCAACGATGACCACCGACCGCAAGATCGTCCGCGTGCTCCTCGTCGACGACGACGCGGACTTTCGCCGCATCCTCGCGGGCGAGTTGGCACGCAGGGGCTATTCGGTCGCCTCTGCCAGCTCGGGGGCAAATGCGCTGCGCCAGGCAGGCGATGCCGACGTCGTGGTCCTGGACTTGAGGCTGCCCGATATGGACGGGATCGAGGTGTTGCAGCGCCTGCGGGGTGCAGACGTGAATGCCGGGGTCCTCGTCCTCACCGGGCACGGGACGATCGACACGGCAATTCGCGCCGTGCGGCTCGGTGCCTACGACTACCTCGAGAAGCCGTGTCCGCTGGACCGCATGGACATGGCCATTCAGAAGGCGTACGAGCACCTGCGCTTGGTCGAACGGCAGCGAGTGCTGGAAGACGGCTTCGCGCCCGCGGACGTGGCAGCGCACTTTGTCGGGCGGAGCCCGGCGCTGGAGCGCGTGCGGCAGGCGATTGCGCGGATCGCGCCCACCGACTCCACGACGCTGATTCTCGGGGAGACAGGCGTGGGCAAGGAGCTGGTTGCGAGGCTGCTCCACGCACAGAGCTCCAGGCGCGATCGGCCGTTTGTCGTCGTCGATTGCGCGGCTCTCCACGAGCAGCTCCTGCAGTCGGAGCTCTTCGGGCACGAGAAAGGCGCCTTCACGGGGGCGACCCGGCTGAAGCACGGACTTTTCGAGGTGGCGAACACGGGCACTCTTTTTCTCGACGAGATCGGCGAGATGAGCCTCGAGGTCCAGGCAAAGCTGCTGCGCGTGCTCGAGACCGGTCGCTTCCGCCGCCTCGGGGGAACCCGGGAGATCCCCGTGGACGTGCGGGTGGTCTCCGCCACCAACCGCGATCTGCGGGCTGCTGTGGCCCGCGGGCACTTCCGGGAGGACCTTTTCTTTCGACTGGCGGTCCTGACGATCGACGTTCCGCCGCTGCGAGAACGGCCCGAGGACATCGAGATGCTGGTCGATCACTTCACCCAACAGTTCAACGCCCGTTTTCGCCGCGCCACGCGCTTCGCTCCCGCAGCCGTCGAGGCGCTGAAGCGCTACACATGGCCGGGGAACGTCCGCGAGTTGATCCACGTGGTGCAGAGGGCCGTCGTTCTCAGCGACC
>JBBIUR010000336.1:0-3509 GCA_037440145.1 Myxococcales bacterium
TTGCCTCCGGCCCCGATTTCCCGAGCGCCGGGAGCCCCAGCCGCTCGCGGCGGTAGCCCGCAGCTGCCTGTACTGCAGCGCACCACTGAAGGTGCTCGAGGTACCACCGCACCGTGTTGCGCAGCCCCGAGTCGAAGTCGTGCCGTGGCTTCCAGCCAAGGGCACGGCGAATCTTCGCAGCGTCGATGGCATAGCGGCGGTCGTGACCGGGACGATCTGGAACGAAGGCCTTCAGCTCCGCGTAGTGCCGGATTCCCCGCGCGGCGAGCTGTGCGTTTTCGCTCGGCGGTGCCAGCTCCTGGAGAATTGTGCACAGGCGGTCGACCACCTCGAGGTTGGTGCAACTGTTCATGCCCCCGATGTTGTAGCGCTCGCCGGGGCGGCCCCGCTCCAAGACGAGCAGCAGGGCTTCGCAGTGATCCTGAACGTACAGCCAGTCGCGCACGTGCAGGCCGTCGCCGTAAATGGGAAGAGGCTTGCCCTCGAGGGCGTTGAGCAGCGTTAGCGGAATGAGCTTCTCGGGAAACTGAAACGGCCCGTAGTTGTTCGAAGAGTTCGTGATCAGAACGGGCAGGCCATACGTTTCGGAGTACGCACGCGCGAAGTGGTCTGCGGCGGCTTTCGAAGCCGCATAGGGAGAGTTGGGCGCGTAGGGCGACGACTCTGCGAAGCTTCCTGGCGTCGCAATGCTTCCGTATACCTCGTCCGTCGAAACTTGCAGGAAGCGGAAGGCGGCCTGCTCGCGAGTGCCCAGGGACGCGAAGTAATGCCGCACAGCTTCCAGAAGCTCAAACGTCGCGACCACGTTGGTTTCGACGAAGGCGCGCGGGTTGTCGATCGAGCGGTCTACGTGGGTTTCGGCTGCGAAGTTGACGATCCACGAGGGTCGAAACTCCCGCAGCGCGGCATCGACGGCGCTGCGGTCTCCGATGTCCAGCCGCAGGAAGCAAAACCGCGGTTCTGCTTCGAGGTCGCGAATGTTGAGCTCGGATCCGGCGTAGCTGAGCTTGTCCATTACGACGAGCCGCCCGGAGGTTTTCTCCAGAGCGTAGCGGACGAAATTGCTGCCGATAAATCCTGCTCCCCCAGTGACCAAAATGGTTCTCGCGGCTTCGCTTTTGCTTGGCGTGCGCGGGTACATGGAACCTTGCCCGCATTCTAGCAAAAACTTCCGGCGTGCGGTGCGCAAAGGTTGCCGTTTGCCGCCCGCGGTTGGCGCGGCTAGAATGCGCGCCGGGTCGGGGAGCAGAACGATGATGCCGGGATCGACGGGCAAGTGGGCGGCGTTTTCCAGGAGGAGGCTGGAGGCGCCGGGGTAGGGGGAGCGATGGGAGGGCGCTGCGTCGATTCGCTGCTTGCTTTTCGGCGCGCGTGTGCCCGGTGCGCGGTGGCCACTCGGCGGTTTCTCGCCCAGGTCGTGGTAGGCGACAGCGTGGTGCCCGCACCTGCCGAGGCGAGCGGTGCCAGCCGGTTGCAGCGCCTCTCCCGTTTCGCGGTCCTCTTGGGGCTGGGGTCGGTGGGCGCCACTGCCGTGGTCGCGGTGTTTGCCTACCGGGCAACGCGGGAGCAAGCTCTGCGCGACCTGGGCGAGGACAGCCTCAGCCTCGCGCGCATCTTGGCGCGGATGACAGGGGAGCGGGGGGACGGCGGCGCGGTGCAGGCGCTGCAGCGCGTGTGGGCCGAAACGGCTTCTCGGTTTCCCGGCCGGTACCTGTGCGTTGTCGGTGCCGATGGAAGGCTGCTGCTGAACACGCTGCGGCCGGACTGGGAGGGCACTTACGTGGGCGATGCACTGGTGGTTGCGTCGGATGGCCGGGAGCAGCCGCTGGGGCAGCTGGTGCAAAAGGGTGAGGACCTGGCGGGAACGTTCCTCGCGCGCCACGGCGAAAAGCAAGTTGCCGCTTTCGCGTTCAGCCCCGCGCTCCGGGGTCTGGTCTCCGTGCACGTTCCAGCGCGCGTCGTCGAGTCGCAGGTTCGCGCGCGCGTCTTTCCCTGGGCCGTGAGTTTTGGTCTCACGGTTGCGGTGTTGTTTCCGCTGTCCTTGGGGTTGTTGCATCGGGCGTATGCTTCTTCGCAGCGCGCCACCCGGGCTGCACTGGCGGCGCTCCGCGACAGCCAGCGCGGGCTGGTTCGCGCGGCGCAGCGGCTGGGCACGCTGCGCGAGATCGACCACGCGATCTTGGCCGCGGAGTCGGCGGCCTCGGTCGCGGACGGTGCCCTGCGGCTGGTCGAGGGGCTCGGTCCTGAGTGGAAGGCGAGCGTCGCGGCTTGGGACCCGGGCAGCGGCGAGCTGAGCGTGGCAGCTGGGGAACACGCCGAGGTTGCGCGCCTTTGGGCTGGAGCGCTCCAGTCGTCTGGCGCTGCGTGTGCCTCGGTGCGCACCGCCTTGGCCAGCGGCAAACCGGTGGTCGTCGAGGACGTGCTCGCTCTTGGCCCGTCGCTTCCCGGGGCCGAATCGCTGCAGGTGCGCGGCGTGCGCGGGTGCGTGCTGGTGCCGCTTCTTTCGCGCGGTGCGCTCGCCGGCGTGCTCGGCTTTTGCGCGCCCCACCCGGGCCCGCCTTCGGGCGAGCAGATCGAGGTCGCGCAAGAGGTGGCCCGGGCGCTGGCCATTGGCATCGAGCAGGCGCGGTTGCGGGAGCGCCTGCAGTGGCAGGCGGCGCAACTGGAAAAGCAGGTGGCGGAGCGGACGGCGCGGCTCGCGGCGGCAAACCGGGAATTGGAGGCATTCAGCTACTCCGTTTCTCACGATCTGCAGGCACCGCTGCGCAAGATGCACGGCTTTGCGAGGGTTCTCCTCGAGGACTACGCCGGCGCGCTGGACGAGGGAGGAAAGAGGTGTGTTGCGCGCATCCAAAATGCGGCGGCGGAAATGGAGCGGCTGATCCACGCACTTCTCGACCTGTCGCGGCTCGCGCGGATCGAGCTGGACATTCAGGACGTAGACTTAAGCGGCCTGGCGACGCGGATTGCCCGCGATCTGCAGAAGACCGAGCCGGCACGGCGCGTGCGCTTCGAGATCGCATCCGGGCTCTCTGCTCGCGGCGATTCGCGCTTGCTGGGAATCGCCTTGCGGAACCTTTTCGAAAATGCATTCAAGTACACGCGCGCGGTTGCCGAAGCGCGGATCGAGTTTGGCGCCGCGCACACCGCAGGGGGCGGTCGCTCGGAGGAGAGCTGCGGCCCCGCAGTGTTTTTCGTGCGCGACAACGGCGCCGGCTTCGACATGCGTTACGCGGATAAGCTGTTTCTGCCGTTTTCGCGCCTTCACTCGGAGGGGGAATTCCCCGGGACGGGGATCGGGCTCGCCACAGTGCAGCGCATCGTGGAACGCCACGGGGGCCGCATCTGGGCTTCCGGCGAGCCCGGGCAGGGCGCGAGCTTTTACTTCACCCTCGGGCCGGCGCCTGCCTGAGGGGATGCCTCGCGCAGGCGAGTCGCGTGCGGTGCGGCCGGCTGCGGAGTCTCGCAGAACGGGGCCTAGCGCCGCGCGTCGTTAGGAGGCGAACCGG
>JBBIUR010000337.1:0-3485 GCA_037440145.1 Myxococcales bacterium
AACCTGCTCAGTCTTGGCGAGGAGCAGGCTTCCCACCTGGGAATCGAGGTGCAGCGGACCCGGCGAATCGCCTTTGTCGCGGCGGCCTTTCTGGTCAGCGCTTCGGTTGCTGTAAGCGGGATGATCGGCTTCGTCGGCCTGATCGTGCCCCACATCGCGCGTCTTGCCGTCGGCGCGGATAACAGATTGCTCGTGCCCGTGTCGTTTCTCGGTGGCGGCGTTTTTCTCGTCTGGGCCGACACCGCCGGCCGCACTGTCATGGGGAGCACCGAACTTCCCGTGGGGGTGATCACCGCCCTGTGCGGCGGGCCGTTTTTTCTCTATCTCCTGCGCTGGCACAGCCAGAAGGCGCAGTGGCTGTGATGCATCGGTCCGCGGCGGCGCGACCGCTCGCGCGTGGAGAGGCGATGGCCGCGGTGGGGGTCTCGTTTGCCTACGGCGCGCGCCGCGTCCTTCGCGGCATCGACCTGCGCATCGCCGCTGGGGAGATCCTGGGGATTCTCGGGCCGAACGGCTCGGGGAAATCCACGCTGCTGCGGATTTTCGGCGGCGCGCTTTCGCCCGAGCAAGGAGAGGTGCGGCTGGGGGGGCGGCCGGTGCGCGCGTACGGGGCGCGCGAGCGGGCAAAGTGGATCGCGTTCGTTCCCCAGGAGGTGCAGTTCGCCTTCCCGTTTACCGTCGCGGAGGTGGTCTTGATGGGGCGGTCGCCCCACCTCGGAGGTGCGCTGTTCGAAGGCGAGGCGGACATCGCTGCGGCCAGAGCTGCGATGTCGCGCGTTGGCGTTCTGGATCTAGCGGGCCGGCCGGTCGACGAGCTGAGCGGCGGCGAGCGACAACTGGTGGCGGTCGCCTGCGCTTTAGCGCAAGAGACGCCGATTTTGCTGCTCGACGAGCCGACGGCGTTTTTGGACATCCGGCACGAGCTCGCGATCTACGAGTTGCTGCGAGAGCTGCGCGGCGAAGGGCGAACGGTGGTGGTAGCGCTGCATGACTTGAACCTCGCCGCGCTGTATTGCGAGCGGTTGGCGCTGCTGGCGCGCGGGGAGCTGGTCGCTGCGGGATCGCCGGAAGAAGTGGTGACGCCTTCGAACGTCGAGCGCGCGTACGAAACCGCGGTGACCGTGCACCGCAACCCGCTGACCGGAGCGGTCTCGGTAGCTCCGCGCGGCGCGAGGCGGGAGATAGGGCCGAGGCGGGGAGACGCGCACCGGCGGGCCTATTAGGCTTAGCTTGGCGGCGGCCAGCCGCGCGCAGCGGACTGCGGGCCTGCAATTGCGCTGCAAATCCGGGCGGTCGGTTGACTCGGTAGGGGGTTCGTGTTAGCCGCCGGACTAGGGCAACACCGCAAAATTCGACTGCCAATTCCGATGTATTTCCATTTCGCTAACGTCCTGGTGTTCTTTGCGCTCGCGGTCGCGTTCGTGGGCGCTATGCTGCTGTTGGGGAAGCTCGTGCGCCCCGAGAATCCCGAGCCGGCGAAGCTCACCACGTACGAGTGCGGCGAGCCGCCTACCGGGGCCGCTTGGCTGAATTTCAACATCCGCTTCTACCTGGTCGCGCTGGTGTTCGTGATTTTCGACGTCGAGATCGCCTTTCTGTATCCGGTTGCCGTCGTTTTTCGCGAATGGGCAATGCGCGGGGAGGGACTGTTCGCTTTTCTCGAGATCGCTCTTTTTCTCGCGATCCTGTTTCTGGGCCTTGTCTATGTGTGGGCGAAGGGCGACCTCGAGTGGATCAAAAAAGTGCGCCCCGTAGAGGTGCCGGCGCCGCGCGCGCTGGAGGAGCCGGCGTGAAAGGAGGTGCTGTGTCACTGCTGAATTCCGTGCCGGAGATGGTGCTGACGACGAAGGCGGACCAGTTTCTGAACTGGACCCGCAAATCGTCGGTGTGGTGGATGCTGTTCGGCTTGGCGTGCTGTGCGATCGAGATGATGCAGACGCAGGGACCGCGGGCGGACGTAGACCGCTTCGGCACCGCGCCGCGGGCGGGACCGCGGCAGTCGGATCTCATGATCGTCGCGGGCACGCTGACGTTGAAGATGGCCTTGCGGACGAAGGTGCTCTACGAGCAGATGCCGGAGCCGCGGTACGTCATCTCGATGGGGAGCTGTGCGAACTGCGGGGGGCTTTTCCAGCTCGCGTACTCAGTGTGCGATGGGGTGGACAAGGTCATCCCCGTCGACGTGTACGTGCCGGGCTGTCCGCCGCGGCCGGAAGCGCTCACAGAGGGCATCCTGAAGCTGCAGGAAAAGATCATGAAGGAGAAGTGGCTGGTGACGAAGTCGGCGCCGGCCGCTTCGGCGGCGTGAGGGGCATGGACGCGAGCGGGATTCACGAGCGGTTGGTGGCGCGGTTCGGATCGCGCATCGCGGGGTGCGATTTGAAGGCCAGGGATCCCTGGGTTGCGGTGGAGGCGGCGGCTGTGGAGGAAATCGCGCGGTACCTCCGCGACGACCCGGAGCTGGCCTTCGATGCGCTGTCGAACCTGACCGGGGTGGATTGGAAAGTGGAGAACCGGCTCGAGGTCGTCTACCACCTCTATTCCTACCGGCACCGCCACAGCTTGGTGCTTCGGGTGTCGGTGCCGCGCGAGGCGCCGCAGGTGCCGAGCGTGGAAGGTGTGTGGAAAGCGGCGAACTGGTTGGAGCGGGAGGCATACGACTTACTGGGGATCGAGTTCGCCGGGCACCCGGATTTGCGGCGCCTCTTGATGCCGGAAGACTGGGTGGGGCACCCGCTGCGCAAGGACTTCGTCGAGCCCGACGAATACCACGGGATCAGCACCCGCCGGGAAAGCCTGCTCCGCTAGCGGCAGGCGCGAGGGCGCACATGGGATTGGCAGGCTACGAAGTCGAAGTGCAGCGCGAGGGCCAGGCGGGGCTCGAAACGGAAGAGATGACGCTGAACATGGGCCCCCAGCACCCCAGCACGCACGGCGTGCTGCGCTTCGTCGTCAAGGCGGACGGCGAGGTCATGCGCGAGGCGATTCCCGACGTGGGTTATCTCCATCGCTCCATCGAGAAGATCGCGGAGAAAGTCGGGTACCACGGGTTCATGCCGTACACCGACCGCGTGGACTACGTGGCGGCTATGTTCTGCAACCAGGGGTGGGCGATGGTGTGCGAGAAGCTGGCGGGCATCGAGGTGCCGAAGCGCGGCGAGTACTGCCGCGTGATCGCCGCCGAGCTCAATCGCATTGCCAGCCACCTGCTCTCGGTGGGCACGATGATCCTGGACATCGGGGCGACGACGCCGTTTTTCCACGCCTTCCGGGAGCGCGAGAAGATCAACGATCTGATCGAGGAGCTGTGCGGGGCGCGCCTGACGTACAACTACATGCGCATTGGCGGGGTGGCGTGGGATCTCCCGCCAGGGTTCGCGGAGCGAACGCTGGCGTTTCTGGATCAGTTCGAGCCCATGCTCGACGAGTTCAACGACCTCATCACGTACAACAAGATCTACTTCGAGCGCCTGGCCAACGTCGCG
>JBBIUR010000338.1:0-3440 GCA_037440145.1 Myxococcales bacterium
TGACGACGAGGTCCGGCGCGCGCGCCGCGCGGCCGATCAGCGTCACCTCGGCGCCCGCGTGCTCAGCGATGTCTCGAATGTACACCCAGGCCACGGTTTCCCCTTCTCCGCCGCGGGTCGCGCCCGGCGCCGAGCAGCTTTGCGGCCGCGCGGAACACGCGGTGGAATGCTGCCCGCGTCAGTTTGCCCGTGAACGTGTTCTGCTGGCTGGGGTGGTAGGACCCGAGAAGGTGTACCCCGCCGAGGTCCACGTGCGCCCCGTGCGCAAAGCGCGGCCGCGGGCTCGGCAGGGCCGCCCCCATCCGCTCGCGCGCTGCGAGGTACGCGCGGAAGGCCAGGTGACCCAGGGCGACGACCACCCGGACGTTGCGCAGGAGCTGGAGCTCTGCGACGAGGAAGTCGCGGCAGCGCGCAACTTCCTCGGGCGCGGGCCGGTTGCCGGGTGGCGCGCAGCGCACGGCGGCGGTGATATAGGCATCGCGCAGTTTCAGGCCGTCCTGTCGGTGCAGCGAGAGGGGCTGATTGGCGAAGCCAGTGGTGTAGAGGGCCCGGTAGAGCCAGTCCCCCGAGCGGTCGCCAGTGAACATGCGCCCGGTGCGATTGGCTCCGTGGGCGGCCGGCGCCAGCCCCACGACCAGCAGTCGGGCCTTCGCGTCACCGAAACCGGGCACGGGCCTTCCCCAGTACTTCCAGTCCCGGTACCTGGGGCGGCGCTGGCGCGCCACCGCTTCCCGGTAGGCGACGAGCCGCGGGCACCGCCGGCACGCCTCGATTTCCCTTGCGAGTTCGGCGAGCGTTTGGTGTGGCGGCGGCGCCCCGCGCCGCACGCCCCTCCGCGGCACCCCGCGGCCCCTGTGCCGGGTGCCCACGCGTGCCTCAGTGCGTGGTGACCGCGCCTCCTTCTGCAACCCCGAAAAGCTGGCTCACAGCGTCGTAGGCGGGTGCCAGCACGTCGTCCAGAGTGTCGGTCAGGAGCTGTTCGATGTCGGCGATATCGTCCACCGTCAGCGAGCCAAGGTCCTGATGCATCCCGTGCAATGCCCAGATCGCTGTGCGCAGTCGCCCGCGCGCTTCGTCGAGCAAGCGCAACACTTCCTGGGGGTCCACCTGCACGCTGTCGTCGGCGTTCTTTGCCATGCCTGTACTCCTTTCGGGCCAGCGAAACGAGAATGCCCGCAGCCGCACGGGAGTGCAAGAGCCCGGCCGCGTGCGGGTTTGGGCACAGCGGGCGCGGCTGCTTGTGCACTTCAGCCCTACGTACTAAGAGGCGGGGATCGCGAAGGGTTCTGTTTCGGGGGAACGGGTGATGGAGAGGTACATTCGTTTTGTGGTCCGGCATCGGGTCGCGGTCGTGGCCGCTACGCTCGCGGTCACCGCGCTGCTGGGGGCGCAACTGGGGCACGTTCATTTGGAGATCCGGCGCCGCGCGAACTTCCCCGCAGACCATCCATACGTTCGAATTCAAAACCGCATGTCCGACCTCTTTGGTGGCGAGGCGGTCGTGATCATTGGCTTGGTCGCGACCCGGGGCACGATCTACACGCCGGAGGTTTTGAGCAAGGTGTATCGGATCACGCGGGCCCTTCGGGAATCGCCGGGGATCATCGAGACGAGCTTGTTCAGCCTGGCGGCGCCTTACGTCAAGGCGGTGGTCACTGGGCAGGACGAAATGATGGAGGTGCGGGCGCTTATGGAAGAGCCGCTTGCGGACCCGGCGGCCATTGAGGAGCTCCGCCGCACGGTGCGCGAGGACAAGCTCCTGCGGCAAAATCTTGTGAGCCAGGACGAAACCGCCACGGTGGTCGTGGCCGAGTTCGATGACAGCGTCACGGATCAGGAGCTCGTGGCGCGGGTGCACGCGATCGCGGATCGCGAACAGGACAGCATGGTTCGCATCGCCCTTGCAGGTGCCCCGATTCTGCGCGCCGCTCTCGCGGAGTACGCGCGGATGATCGCAGTGCTCTTTCCACTCGCGGTTGCGGTCATTGGTCTGGTGCACTACGAAGCGTTCCGCACCCTGCAGGCGATGTTCTTGCCCCTCGTCACGGCGCTCTTGAGCGTGGTGTGGGCGCTCGGGATCGTTGGTGCCCTGCGCCAGCCGCTCGATGCGTGGAGTGCCCTGACGCCGGTCCTGATCTTGGCCATTGCGGCTGGCCATGCCGTGCAGATTTTGAAGCGGTATTACGAAGAGTTCGCGGTCGTGCGCGACACGCAGGAAGCAGTAGTGCGGTCCATCGTCTCGGTAGGGCCGGTGATGCTGACCGCCGGGTGCATTGCGGCGGCCGGTTTCGCTTCGCTTACGACATTTCGGATTCCCAGCGTGCGCGCGTTCGGGTTTCTGCTCGCCTCGGGCATTCTGAGCGCCCTGGTCATCGAGATGACGTTCACGCCCGCTTGCCGATCTCTGTTGCCGGCGCCGAAGCGCACCGAAGTGAGACGCGAGCGGGAGAGGAAGTGGCTGGATCGGCTGCTGGAGTGGGTGGCGGGCCTCGTGGTGAGGAGCCCGCGCGCGGTCCTGCTCGGCGCTTCGGTTGTGGTGGGGGTCTCGCTAGCGGGGGCGATGCGGATCGAAGTGGACAATAGTTTCCGGTACTGGTTCCGCTCTTCGACCCGCGTGCGGCGCGATGACCGCTTGCTGAACGAAAAACTGCCTGGGACGGCGACGCTGCGCATCTTGATCGAGGGCGAGCGTCCCGGGGTGATTCAAGAGCCACCGGTGCTCAAGGCCATCGACGACCTGGAGGCGTTTTTGGCTGCGGATCCAAACGTCGGGGGCGTTTCATCGCTGGCGGACCACGTCAAGCGCATGCACCGCGCAATGCACGGCGGCGACCCCGCACACTACGCGATCCCCGATAACCAGCGGCTCATCGCGCAGTACTTTCTCCTGTACGGAATGTCCACAGGCCCCGACAGCCTCACGGCATTTGTCGATCCGGAGTTTCGCTACTCGATGATCCGGGCGCTGAGCAAGACCGATAGCGCGGCGTTTTCCCGCGATCTGTTGGGCCGGCTGCAGCGTTACGCCGCAGAGCGCTTCCGCGGGCTTCCGGTGAAGGTGGGGATCGCGGGGGGGACGCTCGGGGTGCAGACCGCCATGAACGATGTGGTGGTGCGGGAGAAGATTCTCAACATGATTCAGGTCAGCGCCATCATTTGCACCCTGTGTGCGGCCGTGCTCCGCTCGCTGGTCGGCGCGCTCTTCGTCCTTTTGCCGCTCGCGCTCGCCGTGAGCGTGAATTTCGGGATCATGGGGTGGTCGCACACGTGGCTCGACATGACCACGGCCGCGATAACGGCGATGGGGGTGAGCGGGGGGCCCAGAACTTGCAGTTAATCGAGCCCCGCGGCGGGCTGGGGCCGTGGTGGGGGGGGGGGACGTTGGGGGAAGTCGCGCCGCCCGGCCGGCGCCAGTGGCAGTGGCAAGAGCGCCTTTCGCG
>JBBIUR010000339.1:0-3437 GCA_037440145.1 Myxococcales bacterium
GTCGCGCCGCTCGGCAGGGGGAACGTCGGCTTGCAAGAACTCCTCGTACGAGCGTCGCTGGATCTCGATCAGGTTCGGGATGTCGAGAACCTTGCGAATCTTGCCAAAGCTCCGGCGCAACCGGAAGTTGCTCGCCAGCTGCGTGCTCATATCGCCCTGGACCCTCCTTGCAACTGCGCGAAACCGAGGTTCTTCCGCTTCACTTCAGCTCCACCGTTCCGCCCGCCTCTTCGATCTTCTTTTTCATCTCCTCCGCCTGCGCCTTAGGCACCCCCTCTTTGATGGGCTTCGGGGCGCCGTCCACGAGGTCCTTGGCTTCTTTCAGCCCGAGCCCCGTCAGCTCCCGCACCACTTTGATCACCTGGATTTTCTTTTCCCCGGCACTGGTTAGCACGACGGTGAAATCCTCCTTTTCCGGTGCCGCCGCAGGCACCGCCCCGCCCGCCGCCGCGGGCGCCGCAGCCACCACGGGCGCCGCTGCGCTGACTCCGAGCTCTTCTTCTAGCTCTTTCACCAGTGCTGCTGCATCCATCAGCGTCATGTGCTTGAGAAAATCTTTTACCTGCTCTCGCGTGATCGTCGCTTCCGCCATTGGTATCCTCCCTTTGCGTCCAACCGAATCCTCGCTCAGCACTGCCCTTGCTCCCGCGCGGCCCGCAAGCGGTCGATCAGCCGCACCACTCGGGCGCCGGGCTCCTGAACCGTTCGCAGCAACTGCACGATCGGCGCGCGGAGCAGAGCGAGCAGCTGCGCGAACAGCGCCTCGCGGCCCGGCAGTTTCGCCAGCTCGACAACTTGCTCGGGTTCCATCCGCGTCCCGTCGAGCATGCCGCCGCGGATCCGGATCTTGCCGCTCTCCTCGGCAAAGCGCACGAGCACCTTCGCGACCGCTACGGGGTCTCGGTACGCAAAGACCACCGCACTCGGGCCGCGGAGCATCTGCTCGAGCGGGGCGAACTTCGTGTCGCGGCAAGCCCGCCGCGCGAGGGTGTTTTTTGCGACCTTCAACTCGCCATCGACCGCTCGCAGCTCCCGCCGCAGCCGCGTGGCCTCGGCCACGGTGAGGCCGTGGGCGTGCGCCAGAAGAGCCAGCGAGGCCTGCTCGAAACGGCCGTGCAGATCGGAGACCAGTTGGCCTTTTTCCGCTTGTTCCACGTTTTCCACCTCAGGCCGCAGCTCGCAGCCCCTGCGGGTCTACCTTGACTCCCGGGCCCATCGTCGTCGCCACCGCCACCGACCGCAGGTAGTTGCCCCGCGCCGACGCCGGCTTCGCCCGGATCACGCTCGCGATCAGGGCCCGCGCGTTTTCGAGAAGCTTCTCCGGCCCAAAGGAAACCTTCCCGATCGGCACGTGGATGATCCCCGCCTTGTCCACGCGGTACTCGACCCGCCCCGCCTTCAGCTCCCGCACAGCCTTTCCGACGTCGAACGTGACCGTGCCGACCTTCGGGTTCGGCATCAGCCCCCTGGGGCCGAGGATTTTTCCGATTCTGCCGACCAGTCCCATCATATCGGGCGTGGCGATGGCCTTGTCGAACTCCAGCCACCCCTCATCCTGGATCCGCTTGATCAGTTCCTCGGCACCCACCACGTCCGCTCCCGCCTCCCGTGCTTCCTTTTCCTTCTCTCCTTTGGCAAACACCGCTACGCGCACCGTCTTGCCTGTCCCGTGGGGGAGGGCCACGGTACCGCGTACATTCTGGTCCGCCTGTCGCGGGTCGACGCCCAGGCGCACCGCGAGCTCAACGGTCTCGTCGAACTTTGCCGAGGCACTAGCCACCGCGAGGCGAATCGCTTCGTCCAGCGAATAGCGCTTGCTCCGGTCGATCGCTTGCAGCGCCGCCCGATATCTCTTCCCGCGTCGCATTTCCGACCCTTCCCTCAGTCCACGATCTCGATGCCCATGCTCCGCGCCGCGCCCTCGATCGTGCGAATGGCCGCTTCGAGCGAACCCGCAGTGAGATCGGGCATTTTCAGCTCCGCAATCTCCCGCACTTGGGCGCGAGTCACCTTGCCCACCTTTTTCTTGTTCGGCTCGGGCGAGCCCTTTTCGATCCCCGCCGCTCGCTTCAACAACACCGCTGCAGGCGGGGTTTTTGTAACGAAGGTGAACGACCGGTCGGCATACACGGTAATGACCACAGGAATGATGAGCCCCGCCTGGGACTGGGTCTGGGCATTGAAGGCCTTGCAGAACTCCATGATGTTTACCCCCCGCTGGCCGAGTGCCGGTCCAACCGGAGGGCTCGGGTTGGCCTGCCCCGCGGGGATCTGCAGTTTGATCTCCGCGATCACTTTTTTCGCCATCGCTCTCTACGCTTTCTCCACTTGCACGAAGTCCAGCTCCACCGGGGTCGCCCTGCCAAAAATGCTGATCAGCACCCTCAGTTTCCCCTTGTCCGGCTTCACCTCCTCCACCACCCCGTTGAAGTCCTGAAAGGGCCCGTCGATCACCTTCACGCTCTCTCCCGCCTCGAACTGGACCTTGGGCTTTGGCCGCACCGCACCCTCTGCCATCTGCTCCGTGATCTCGCGCACCTCCTCGTCGCTGATCGGCGCAGGCTGGGTGCCACTGCCAACGAAGCCGGTCACCTTGGGAGTGGACCGCACAATATGCCAGGTTTCGTCGTTCAGCTCCATATTGACTAGGATGTAGCCGGGGAAAAACTTCCGCGACGAGGTTTTCTTCCTGCCCTTGACCAGCTCCACCACCTTTTCCGCGGGCACTAGGATGGGCCCGAAGAGATCCTGTTTGCCCAGCGCCTTGATGCGCTCCTCCAAAGCCGCCTTGGCCTTGTGCTCGTAACCAGAATAGGTATGCACCACGTACCACTTCTTCATGCGCCCAGCACCAGCCGCACGAGGTTGGAAACGCCGTAGTCGACCACGCCGAGGAACAGAGCCACAAACAGCGTGATCGCCAGCACGACCACTGTCGCCGCCCAGACTTCCTTGCGCCCGGGCCAGTGCACTTTTTTCAGCTCGGCCCAAACCTCCTGAAGAAAGGTGACCGAACGCGGGACCAGCTCCCGCGCCCTCTCGACTTGTTCCTGCAACGCCATCGAATCTCGAATGCAGAATAGCGGGTCAGGCAGGGCTCGAACCTGCAACCCCCGGATTTGGAGTCCGGTGCTCTCCCAGTTAGAGCTACTGACCCCCTGCCCCGCGTCTCGCGGCAATTCTCCGGCTCATCCCGCGCTTTGCGCCCGCCAGAGCCAAACTAGATTTTCGCCTCCTTGTGGACCGTGTGCGTGCGGCAGAATGGACAGAACTTGCGCAGAGCCAACTTTTCCGTTGCGCGCTTTTTGTTGCGCGTGCTGGTGTAGTTGCGACGCTTGCATTGTTCGCACTGGAGAGAGATCAGGTCTCGCATCGCCCGAAATCACTCCAAGATTTTGGTGACGACGCCGGCGCCGACGGTGCGCCCGCCCTCGCGG
>JBBIUR010000340.1:0-3431 GCA_037440145.1 Myxococcales bacterium
ATCGAGCAATAGGAGGATTCGGGTATCCCTCCTCTTGTGACTAGCCTGCGGTCGTCATGTAGCGAGCCCCTGCGTCGCACGCGCCAGGCGGCCCTGCTGGAGCCGACTAAGGAACGGTCCCCTCGTCTCTTGCAATAAAAGCGAAAGCTGCCCGGGGTCAGATAAAACCCGCCAGGGGGATCCTTAGTCTGCAGCCCTGTCCTCCGACCGGGACCTTCTCGGAGTATTCCCAACCGGCTAAACGTCGCCGACGAAGCTTTTCCGGGCTCTCCGGTGAAGTACCGCTATCCGGAAATGCCGCGAGACGCGGCTCGCTTCGCGAGCGCGAAAAGTTCCCGATCGCTGAAGGACCAGGCATCCTGGCCATCGGCAGGTTGTCTGCCAGCGGTCTCTTGCCTGTGTTGCGGCTCGGGAGGCCACCTGAAGAATAAGGTGTCGCGTGCGAGGACCCGGGCTCCGGGCGAAGTCCAGAGTCTCCTCGAAGCGCCGCTTCCGCCAGCCGCGCTGTCGACACGCGCATCGGTCTGGAAGCTTCTCCACGTCGTGGAGGCAGCCGCGTCGCACCGGGTCCGCGACGGCACGAGGTCGTTAGGCGGACACGAGCCGGCTCCCGGAGCCGCAAGCGGTCAGAGGTCGGCGGCGTCTGCGAGTGCGGCGACGGCGCGGCACACGCCCTGTGCGACGGCGGCGAAGCGCGCGTAGTCGATCTTGTCGGGCGTGTCCTGCGCCGTGTGATAGTGCGGATCGCGGTACAGCGCAGTGTCGGTGATCATGATGCCCCGGTATCCCGCAGACCAGAAGGAGAGCTGGTCGCTCCAGCCCACTCCCGGCACGAATGCCGGCGCCGCGAGCCACTGGACGGGAAAATCGCTCGCGGCGCGGAACGCCGCCACCGCGCGCTTGAGCAGCGCACGCGAGGCGAGGTTCGACACGAAGCCGATGAAATTCCCCCGGTCGGGGTAGAACCAACCGAGAAGCGGCGGGTAGCGCTGGGTGCCGGGTGCGCCGGCGTAGTAACCGATACTCTCGAGCGAGATCATCGCCCGGATGTCGTCGCCGCGCGCTTTCGCAGCGCGCGCGTACACGTCGCTGCCCATCTCGCGCGTCTGGAACAGTGGCGGTTCCTCGTTCACGAACGCGACCAGCTTCACCGTGCGCCGCGGAGCGCGGGCAGCAAGGCAGTTCCCGAGTTCGAGCAGCGCCGCCACTCCCGTGGCGTTGTCGTTCGCGCCAGGGCTGCCCTGGGCGGAATCGTAATGCGCGCCAACCAGCACGATCTGAGCGGCCAGGTCGGTGCCGGGGAAAGCGATTTCCAGGTTGGAGCAGGTTTCGCTCCGGACCGAATAGGCGTGGGCATGGACCCGATGCCCCTGTGCGGTCCATGCGCTGCGGATGTACTCCTCGGCGCGGTGGAGCGCTTGCGGGCGCGACAGGTTGCGCTCGCCAATCTCACCGGCCAGCACCTCCACGTGGCGGCGCAGCTCCCGCGCCAAGGGCTGTGTGGGCGCGCTCACTGCTGCTGCGTCCGGTAGGGCCAGGGCGGGCATCGAGGCTGGCAGGGCGGCGGTGGAGAGCACAATCGCCAGCACCGCTCCATACGACGACTCGTTCTTTGCCGCAGGCGCCACGGTACTGTCTGGGATCCGACGGAGCGGAACATGTCCGATTCCGCAGCCCGCGGCAAGGCGTCCCGCCTACGCCGGCCCGCAATCCGCTGCCGCCCCGGGCCGCTGTTCGAGAAGGCGGCGTCCTCACCGCAGCAGGCTCCCGCGCAGTGACGGGCGCGCAGTCGGCGCCGCGAGCCTACCCGCCCTTGCCGCGGGGCAGGCGGGTGTGTGGCTGTGAAAGAGCGTGCGCGGCCGCTCCGCAAAAGCCGGTGACGCCCCGTACAGCCAGAAGCCTGTCCGGGCCTGCTGCGAACTCGCGTCTGCCGCGCGTGGGCGTCTTGCCTCGGTTCAGTACGCAACCGAGGGGAGGAAAGCGCCGTTCGGCTCTCGGTAGGCACCGAGGGCCATGAGGGTCATGGGCTTCACGATGCGAAAGCCTTCTCCGAGGCACCACCGGAAGAAGGCGGCACGGCGGGTGGGCACCAGAAAACTCAGGGCGCCGGAACTCGCAGCGCTGGCTGCGAGGATCAGGGCCTGCAAGTCCTCTTCGGTTTCCGCCACGGCGTGGGCCACCGGCCATAGCGTCAAGCTCGCAGCGTAGGCGCAGATCCGGCTGTGGCGAATGGCCACGAGGGGCGAGAAACGGTCCAGTGCGTAGCGCAGCTCGGCCGTGCGCGGGAAACCGTGCACCCGCTCGCAGAGCGCAGCGCACTGCTCCACATCGCCGTGGCGCAGCGGCCGCACGTCGATCCCGCGCGGGGGCCGACTTTTCGACTTGCCGGCAACGAGTGCGAGCGGTTCCTTCACTTCGAAGCCGAGCGAGGCGTACAGGGAGAGGGAGACGGCGTTGAAGGCGTCTTGCACGAGCCGCACTCCTGGGGCCCCCGACGTGCGCGCCAGCACCGCCTGCATGAGCTGGCGGCCGACGCCGCGCGCTTGGACATCGGGATCCACCGAAACGGGCCCGACGGATCGAATCGGATCGCGTTCCGAAAGGAAATTCGACCCCACGATTCGGCCTTCGCGTTCTGTTTCCGCCACCACGCCGTAAAAGCGCCGGCTCGTCACGAGGACGCGGGCCACGCCGAGCGCGGCCTCTGGGGACGAGAAGTCCGGGGGAAAGCCGTGCTGGTCCGCGACCTTCTTGAAGGCCGCGAAGAGAATGCGCCCGCACTCGGGGATGTCGGCTTGGCGCGCCGGACGAATGCGAATCCGCATGGGCACTGGGCAGACAGGGGGAGCAAACCGGAAGCGAGGCCTGCGGTCAAGGCGAAGAGGTGCGGGGCGAGAGCCGCGAGGACACCCGCGAGCGCCGTTCTGAGCAGTGCGGTTCTCTGGCTCCTCCCACCGGCCGAGCCGAAGCGGCCGCGAGGGCTGCGGCGAGGGGAACCGCAGGCAGGATGTAGCGCACTGCGGGTTGCACGGCAGCGTGGAAGGCCGCGTACGCCGCGACCAGGAGTCCCAAAGCGATCGCGCGCCGGCGCAGTTTCCCGCCCTCGCGCCACAGGCGCCGGAAGCCAGCGCAAGAAGCGAGAAGCAGGGGAAGGTGCAGGACGGCGTGCACTGCCATGCTGAGGCGGCTGCGCCCCAGGTACCACGTGAGGAGCAAGTTGCGCGCGAACAGGAGGATCGACTCGCGGGGGTGAGCGGCGATCCACCGGTGCGCCAGCTCCCCCGCGATCGCATCGCGCACGACTACCGGAGCACTCGGCGGCACCCCGCGGGCAGCCAGCTCGCCCCAGAGGGCGATTTCTGCGTCCCGATTGAGATCCCCGGCGGGCGTGGCCCATCCGGCGCGCCGCGAGATGTAAAGGCCGTGGTAGA
>JBBIUR010000341.1:0-3425 GCA_037440145.1 Myxococcales bacterium
GCACCTTCCCCAACTCCCGCTCGCGCTCGCGCGCGAGCTCGAGAAGCTCCGAGAGCAAGATGCGGTGGATCACCATCTGCCGCGGATTGGTCCCGCGCTCGTGCTGCAAGGTGGTCTGCGCGATCTCCCAGCCGCGGTGGAGCTCGCCTACCAGATGCTTGCGCGGGATGTACACGTTGTCGAGGAACACCTCGTTGAACTCCTCGCTGCCCGTCATCTGCCGCAGGGGGCGCACCGTGATGCCCGAGCTCTGCATGTCGAGGAGGAAAAAGCTGATGCCCCGAGCCCGCGGCGCCGCGGGGTCGGTGCGCGCGAGCAGGATGCCCCAGTGGGCAAATTGCGCGTAGCTGGTCCAGACCTTCTGGCCGTTGACGACGAACCCGTCGCCCGCCGGCTCCGCCCGGCAGCGCAGCGCGGCGAGGTCCGAGCCCGCGCCGGAGAAGAGCTGGCACCAGATTTCGTCGGCGGAGAGAATGCGGGGGAGGTGTCGCTTCTGTTCCTCGGTCCCGTGGGCGATCAAGGTCGGACCCACTAGGTTCACGCCGATGCGGCCGATCAATTCCGGAGCGCGGGCGCGGGCCATTTCTTCCTGCAAGATGAAGTTCTCCACGGCGCTTGCACCGCGCCCACCGTATTCCCGCGGCCAGTGCACGCCCACCCACCCGCCGGCGTAGAGCCGCTTTTGCCATTCGATCAGGAACTCGACTTCTGCTTCCAGCGATTCCGGCTCCGGGAAATCCGGCGTTCCCCATCCGGGCGGCAAGTTGGCTTGCAGCCAGGCGCGCACCTCGGCCCGAAACGCCTGCTCCGCGGGTGTGAATGAGAGGTCCATCGCCTCTAGCCCTTCGGCAAGCCGAGCAGCCGCCGGGCGATGATATTGCGCTGGATTTCCGAGGTGCCGCCGGCGATGCTGGCAGCGCGCGACCACAGCAAGCCGTGCTGCCACCGCCCTCCCGCCGCGGCGCGGGGATCGGCACCGGTGAGTTGCCCTGCCGGCCCGAGCAGCTCCAGAGCCGTCTCGAAGAGGCGCTGGCTCAGGTCGGCCCAGAACAGCTTGACGATGGAGCTTTCCGCTCCGGGCATCTCGCCGCGCGCCAGCCGGGTCATCGCCCGGCAGTTGAACAAGCGCAGGATCTCCACCTCGATAAAGCGCGCTGCGATGTGCTGGCGGACGACCGGGTTGCGGCGCGCTTCCGCGCGCGCCCGCACCCACTCGGCCAGCTCATCGACGGCGATCCTGTGGAGTACCTGTTCTTTGAAGGAAAACGCCGTGCCGCGCTCGTGCGCCAGCGTGGTTTGCGCAATGGCCCAGCCTTCGTTTTCGGGGCCGATGCGGTTCTCTGCCGGCACTTCGACGCCATCGAGGAACACTTCGCTGAACTCCGCGCTGCCCGTCATCTGCCGCAGCGGGCGGACAGTCACCCCGGGCGCCTTCATGTCGACGATGAAGTAGCTCAGGCCGCGGTGCTTTGCGGCCGCGGGGTCGGTGCGGGCGAGCACAATCCCCCAGCGGGCGAACTGGGCGTAACTGGTCCACACCTTTTGGCCCCGGAGGCGATAGATGTCGCCGCACCGCTCCGCGAGCGTGCGCAGCGCGGCGAGGTCCGACCCCGCGTTGGGTTCGGAGAAGAGCTGGCACCAGACCTCGTCGCAGCTCAGGATGGGCGGCAAATAGCGCGCGCACTGTGCGGGGGTCCCGTGCGCGATCAGCGTCGGCCCCACGAGGTTGATCCCCACGCGGTTCATCACTTGCGGCGCGCGCGCTCGCGCCATCTCTTCGTGGAAGATCGCCTGCTCGGTCAAACTCGCGCCCCGGCCCCCGTACTCTTTCGGCCAGTGAATGGCGAGCCAGCCCCCGCGGTGCAGAGTTCGCTGCCAGGCCGTCAGGAAGGCCACTTCTTCCTCCAGCGAGGAGAAGGTGCGCGGCCCGTCGGGCACGTTGGCTTGTAGCCACGCGCGCAGCGCGCGGCGGAACGCCTCTTCCGCTTCTGTGTACGCGAAATCCATCGCTCGCCGACGTCCGCGAGATCGCTGCCCTCGAGGCCAAAGCTGAACGGGATTTGCTCGAACCGCGACCGGCGGCGACCGTAGCCGGGATTCCGCCGGCGGTCAAACGGCCGCTGCGGTCGGCCGGCGCGGTCAGTCCATCACTGCGGCCAGCCAGGGCGCGGCGATGGCCTGCCGCCACGCCTGTTCCACTTCGCGCGCTGCCATCGCCTGCACGAGCCGCTCCGCGTCGGCGGGCGGCGGAAAGTGACACAGCGCGCCGCTGGCGAGGGCGAGCGCGCGGTCGAGCGGGCTGCGCGCGAGCGAAGCGTAGCGGTAGCGCAGTTTCTTCCGCGCCCGCGCCAGTTCGTCGCTGCCGAACCCCTCCTCGGCGGCGCGCTGGCAGGTGTTTCGGATAATGCCCAGCAAGCGCTTGCCGCTTCCGGCAGCTCCGCTGGCTGCCAGCACCGCCACTGCCCAGTCCGGCCCCCAGTCGAGGCTCGCGGAGACGTCGTACCCGAGCCCGTACGTCTCGCGCACGGCCTGGAAGAGCCGGCTGTCGGGATCGCTGCCCACGAGCTCGAGCGCGATCCCGGTCGCGATGAGCTGGCGCACGCGCCGGGGCACGGCGAGGATGACGGCGGCATAGGACTGGTTGCCGTTGCGGCGGCGGATCCGCATCACGCCCGTGCGGCCCAGTTCTACCGGCGGCACCGGGGGCGCCGGCTCCGCCCGGGTGCGGGTGAGGTGCCGGCGGATCGAGCGCGCCACGGCGCTGCGGCTCACCCCCCCGGCGACGGCGAGCACGGTGCGCTCGTGCACGAAGTGGCGGCGGAGGAAGCGGGCAACGTGCGCGGGCTTGATCGCGAGCACGCTGCCGATGCTCCCCCACACGGGGTGCGATAGCGCGCCGGAGAAAAAGCAGCCCCACAAGCGCGTGTGCACGTATTCCACGGAGTCGCCGGCACGGCTGCGGATCTCGTCGAGAATGACCCGCCGCTCTTTGAAGAATCTCGCGGGCTCGATGCGGGTGTGGTAGTACTGTTCTGCGAGCAGCGCGATGGCATCGTCGAAGTCTTCGTTGAAAACCTCGAACGTGATCGCGATGTCCTCGTGGCCGGTGTCGGCATTGTGTTCCCCGCCGAGCTCGGCAGCGCGGCGGTTGAGCGCGAGTTGATCCAGGGTCGTGGTTCCCTGGAAGAGCATGTGCTCCGTGACGTGGGCGATTCCCGGGTGGCGCCCGTCGAAGCGCGCCCCGGCGCGAACGCTCAAGGCGATCGCAGTAAGAGGACCCGTCATGGGATCGTGGATCACGCGCAACCCGTGGTACCGGTAACGCCGCAGACTGCCGTCGCGCATCGCTATCGCTGCAGATGAATACTGCCAGGGGAGGTTTTGGCAAGCGCGGGGGAAGGCGGACGGCGCCAAGGCTGGGGCTT
>JBBIUR010000342.1:0-3415 GCA_037440145.1 Myxococcales bacterium
ATGGAATGTATCCAGGAAGAGGAAGGGTTCTGTTGCTTTGCGCGCGTTTGCACCCAGATCGGTGCGTGGCGCGGCGCACAGGAGGCTTTGGGGCGATACCTGGAGCAGGTGTCGATCGGCGACCTTGCGGACGCGCGCGGTCTCGTGCCGCGGCTCGAGAAATGGCAGGCGGAGCGGAACCCGCGCGGAACGCTCGACTGGTGAGGAGGGAAAATGGCCTACATCATCACGCGGCTTTGCCGGGACTGTGTGGACACTGCGTGCGTTGCGGTCTGCCCGGTAGACTGCATCTATCAGTACAAGGGCAGCGATACGGAGACGTTCCCCAACCAGCTTTACATTCACCCGGACGAGTGCATCGACTGCGGCGCTTGCGAGCCGGAGTGTCCCTGGCAGGCCATTTTCGAGGAAGCGGCAGTGCCGGAGATTTTCAAGGACGACATCGCCCTCAACTACAAGATGATGGAGTTCAAGGATGACTTCGAGGTGGCGAAGCACGAGCAAAAGCCCCGGCCGACTGCGGAAGAGATCGAGGCGAACAAGCGCAAGTGGGGTTACTGCGGCTAGTCGCTGCCGGCGGCGCTGGGGGCCTCGCAAATCGGTTTGAGAAAGCGCTCGACCTCTGCCATACGACGGGCATGGACCCGCGCGGTAATCTCGACGTTCCGAGTCCGGCAGCGGCGTCCCTCTGGCAGCGGCTGCGGGACGGATGGAAGCGCGTCGCGCACGCGGTCGGCATGGTCCAAACGCGGATCGTGTTGCTGGTGTTCTACCTGGTGATCGTGCTTCCCATCGGCATCCTGGTGCGACTATTCAGCGACCCGTTGCGGCTGCGGCGGCCCCGGGAGACGAACTGGATCCCGGTGCCGCAGCGACCTCCCTCGCTGGAATCGGCACAGCGACAGTACTGACACGCCGGGCCAAGCGCCCGCGGGGGAGTGCGCGGCTGGGGTTTCGTTCCAACCGCCGGCGCTGCACCACCCGCGAGGCCAGAAGGGTATGACTCGGGCACGCTGGCGAGCAGCCCTGTTGCTTCTCGCCCTAGCAGGTCTGGTTTTGTGGGTCCCGACGTCGGTGCAGACCAGTCTCGACGTCGAGGAAATCCAGGCGGTCACCACGTCGATTGCGCCGGGGCGAGACTTTCTGCCCGCCATCCGGCAACTTCCAGGTGCGGCCCCGCTCCAGTTTCTCGTTTTGCGATGGCTGACGGCATACGGCTTCGAGGAAGGGCGAATGCGCGCCGCGTCCCTGGCCGCCGGCGCCGCGGCCATCGCAGCGACGGGCGCTCTCGTGCAAGCATGGTTCGGGGGGCCGCAGGGAATCGCCGCGGCGCTGTTGCTCGCCCTCTCCCCGCTGCATGGGAGCGCTTCCCAGCGGGCGTTGCCCTACGCACTGTGCGGATGTCTCGTTTTGCTCTTCGCCCTTGCCATTGAAAAGCAATTGCGCGGTCGTGGTAGCCTCAGCGCCTCGGTGGCCGCAGCGGCCGTGGCTCTGTACACGAGCTACGCGGCCTTCCTGGCGGTTGCCGCTGCGCTCTTGCACGCCGCTACGGCGCGATGGCGCGGGCAGATCGACGCGCGGACATTCCGCCGCGCCGTTGCGGCATGCGGGCTCGGGTTGCTGCTTTTCGTCCCCTGGGCCGCCTACGACCTCACCGGGCCCCGAGCAGCACAGCTCGTCGTGCCGAACGTCGGGTGGGACCTTCCGGTGGTATTGGCGCGCGCTTTCGGGCCCGGCGCTGCGCCGGGAAGGGCCCTCGCCGCACTCCTTTTCGCAGGGCTAGCGTCTCTGGGCGCAGTTTGCGGCCTGCGGCGCGGGGCACCGGGAGCGACCTTTGCGGTTGCCATCGCGCTTGCGGGAATCGGGGGCACCGCGGGTGCCGCACGCTGGATGCCATATGCATTCGACCCGCTGCAGGTGCTCTTTGTCCTGCCCTTCTACCTCGCTCTTGTTGCCGAGGGCGTGGCGGCAATGACCGCGCCGCTGCGCGCGAGTGTGCTGCGCTGGGCTGCTACGGTGGTGCTGGCGATTGGTCTCGCGATTTTCGCGTACCGGGGCGCCGTTGCAGGTCGCAGCGAGTCGGCGAGCGACTGGCGGGCTGCGGCCCTCGTGGTGCTGCGCAACATTGCAAACGGGGACGCCGTCGCTGCACCTGGCGGCCACCGCTTTCTCCTGTACTACGCGCCAGAGCTGGAGCGGCGCCTGGCTGTGGCACGAGTCGGCTTGCTTCCGGCGGGCTTGAACGAACAGCCCCGGGTCTGGCTCGTGGCAGGGTGGGGGGCGCGGCTACACCCGCATTGGGATCAAGTGGCCGGTTTTTTGGAGTCTCGGGTCGTCGTCGACCTCAGCCCCGCCAGGGATCCGGCGGTCTACTACGCCACGCTCGATCTCGGACGCCACCGCACGTACTTGGAAGCGTGCCACTTCGACGTACCGCTCGCGATATGGGCGCGCCAGCCACTGCTGCGCGACTGCCTTCAGGAGCTGGGCCCTTTGCCGTCCGTGCTCGAGCGAATCGATGACCTTGCGCGCACGCAGCACCTGCGGCTGCGGAATCCCGCCTTGCTCCAAACGGTCACGTTGCTGTGGCGAGCGGGCAAGAAGGCAGAGGCCGCGCGACTCGCAGAGGCGGTCGCCCGGCGCGAGCCCACCTGGCAGGAGGCACTGGCGGCGTGGGCGGCTGTGCGCAGCGGCGCGCCAACGGCAGAAGGCCCAAAGGAGGGAGAAGGGCAGTCGCAAGGTGGCTATTCGGCGCTATCCGGCGATGGTACAGAATCCCTCCGACACCGGTCACAAGATCCGCCGGCAAACTCTTCTCGGGAATTTTGAAAACGCGGCCTCGGTCCTTTAATGTTGGGCGCCTCCACAGTGCGAGGGGCACATGTACGAACGCGAACTTCGGGAAGCCATCCGGGCGGCAGAGCAGGCAGGGAAGATTGTGCGACACTACTTCGGGACCGGAATCGCGGTCGCGAAAAAAGCGGACGACTCCCCGGTCACTGCTGCCGATCGGGAAGCAGAAATGCGCATTGCCGAGGTCCTCCGCACGGCGTTCCCGGGTTATGGGTTTCTGGGTGAAGAATTCGGACAGCGGGATGGTCAGGAAGACGCCCGCTGGATCGTCGATCCGATCGACGGAACGAAAAGCTTCGTTCGCGGCATCCCGTACTTTGCGACCCTCATTGCCCTCGAAAAGAACCGCGAGGTCGTCCTTGGGGTGGTGCACGAACCGGTGTCCGGCGCGACGTATTACGCAACGAAAGGGCAGGGGGCGTACGGTCCGCGAGGTCGACTGCAGGTCTCGCCCGTATCGACGTTGGCGGACGCGATGATCGTTTTCGGCGGGCTCAAAGCATGGCGGACGACGGGGCGCTGGGAAGCTTTCGAGCGCCTGGTGACATCGAGCGCGAGGCAG
>JBBIUR010000343.1:0-3170 GCA_037440145.1 Myxococcales bacterium
AGCGAAGCGCTCGTGCTGAACGGGAATGTGGAGCGCTTCGAGGTTACGAACAATACGGTGCACGATGTGAACAACATCGGAATCGACTTCATCGGCGGCGAGCGGGACATCCAGCCCGATCCCCAGCGAGTGGCGCGTGACGGCGCCTGCCGCGGCAACCGGGTCTACCGCGCGCGCTCCCGGTACGGGGGCGGATTCGCCGCTGGGATCTACGTGGACGGCGGCAAGAACATCATCGTGGAAAGGAACGCGGTCTCCGAGTGCGATCTGGGCATCGAAGTGGGCGCCGAAAACCAGGGCGTCGCCGCAACCGGCATCGTCGCCCGCGACAACCTGGTCTTTCGCAACGACAAGGCCGGGATGGCCTTTGGCGGCTACGCCGCTTCCGCCGGCAGGGTGCGGGACTCCGTTTTCGAGAACAACACGCTCTACGACAACGACACCCTCGGACTGGGTTACGGCGAACTCTGGATCCAGTGGGCCGAGAACAACTCGGTGCGCAACAACATCGTCGCCAAAGATAGCGGCTCGCTGCTGCTCCTCGTGGAACCCGGAGCCGGCGACAACACCATCGATTTCGACCTCTGGCACGCACCTGGCGGTGCCGGAGCTGCTGCGTTCGCGTGGCGCGGAACGGAGTACGCGGGCTTCGAGGCTTATCGGGCAGCATCGGGGATGGACGCGAATTCGCTTTTCGCCGACCCTCGGCTCGTCGCGCCCCCTCTCGACCTGCACCTGCGCTCGCACTCGCCTGCGCGCGACGCCGGAGACCCTGCCTTCGCCCCCGCCCCGGGCGAGGCGGATCTGGACGGCGCACCGCGCGTCGCAGGATCTCGGGTCGATCTCGGGGCCGACGAGATCACGTGCGGAAACGGCACACTGGATCCAGGCGAGGCGTGCGATGACGGAAATCTTTCCGACTGCGACGGCTGCGACAGCAACTGCACGCCCTCGGCGACCTGCGGCAACTACATCGTCTGCCCGCCCGAGCAGTGCGACGACGGTAACCGCAACGCAGGAGATTGCTGCTCGCCGAGCTGTACTTTCGAGCCTCCGGGCGGCACCTGCGACGACGGCGACCTCTGCACGGCGCAGGACCGCTGCGACGGAAGCGGGCACTGCGCCGGGCTGGCGGCTCCCGAGCCGATTTGCCGCTCCCCGGTTGCCCCGGGTGCATCGGTGCTCGTCGCGCGCAACCGGCCAGCCGATGCGCGCGGCGCGCTCTCCTGGCGCTGGCTGAAAGGCGCGGCCACCGACCCCAGCGCCTTCGGCAACCCGACGGCAACGACGCGATACGCGCTGTGCGTTTTCGATTCCTCGGCGGCCCCGCAACCCGTCGTGCGCGCCGAGCTTCCGGCGGGAAGTTTGTGGCAGGCGGCGCGCAGCGGCTTCCGCTACGGCAATCGAAGCGGCAGCGCGGGGGGCGTTCGGCGCGTTGCGGTGCGCGCAGGCGAGCCGGGCCAGGCGCGCATCCGCCTCGCGGCGCGCGGGGCGCAACTGGTTCTGCCGACGAGCTGGACACTGCCCGTCACCGCGCAACTGAAAAACGACGGCGCAGAATGCTGGGGCGCGACGTACAGCGAGGCAGTCCGCAACGAGCCAGGACTTCTCCGAGCGCGCAGCGACTGAGGGGTTGCATGACCCGAGCGAGTTCGGCGGAGCAAAGCTCGACGAAAAGTTCGCCCGAGAGCATGAGCGCATCGGGAGAGCCACGCCCGGCGCCGGCCGTGGATCGCCAAGCGTACGCATTTCTGCTGGCCGAGTACGCGCGCCTGGCGCCGCGGTACGATCGCCGGTGGAGGACGTACACCGAACGCTGCGTGGAGCGGACGCTGGCGCACTTGGGCCTGGGGCCGGGCGCGAGCGTGCTCGACGTGGCTTGCGGCACCGGGGCTTTGCTCGAATCTCTGGCGCAGCGGGCTCCTGCGGTGCGGCTGGCAGGTATCGACCTCTCCCCCGAGATGGTCGCGATTGCCCGCGGCCGCTTGGGCGGGCAAGCGATCCTGGTACGCGGGTACGCCGAATGCCTGCCCTTCGCGGACGAGTGCTTCGACGCCGTGGTCTCCACGAGCGCACTCCATTTCGTCCGCCAGCCGCTCGCCGCCCTGCACGAGATGCGGCGCGTGCTGCGCCCTGGCGGGTCGCTGGTGGTCACCGACTGGTGCCGCGACTTTGCGACCTCCCGCCTCCGAGAGCAGCTCCTCCGGCGCCTGTGCGCCACTCCGCTGCGCACATACAGCGCGGCGGAGTGCGCGGCCCTGATGGAGCGCGCCGGATTCGCAGATGTTCGCGTGGCGCGCTACAAGATCAACTGGCTCTGGGGCGCGATGACCGCGCGCGCGGTGCGCAGCGGGAAAGCGTAGCCCCGGATCCGGCTGCGCGGGAGGATTCCGGTGGAGGTTCGAGTGGGAATCGTCGGCACGGGTTGGGTGGGATCGAGCGTCGCGATCTCCACCTTGCACTTGGGCGTGGTGACCGAACTGCTGCTCCACGACGCGCGCAGCGAGGTGGCTGCAGGCGAGGCGATGGACCTGGCCCACGGCGCCCCGTTCTACCCCGCAGCGAGAGTGCGCACGGCAGCCGTGGAGGAAATGGTCGATGCGGACGCCGTGGTCCTCTGCGCGGGTCGCGGCGGCCGCCCCGGTGAATCCCGCCTCGACCTGCTGCAGGACAACGTCGGGATCGCGCGCGACCTGGGGCGCCGCCTGCGCGGGTGCCGGGGCGTCGTGATCGTGGTGACCAACCCCGTCGACGTGTTGACCTACGTGGTGGCGGAAGCCAGCGGGCTGCCGCCCGCGCGGGTCCTTGGCACGGGAACCATGCTCGACACGGCACGGCTGCGGCAAGTGCTGGGCCGCGAACTCCAGCTCGACCCGCGATCCATTCACGCGTATGTGGTCGGCGAGCACGGCGACTCCGAGGTCGTGCTCTGGTCGGAAGCGCGCGCCGGCGGCATCCGCCTGCGACACTGGCCTGGCTGGCGCCGCGAGCGCGAAGAGCCCATCGCCGAGGAGGTGCGAAGAGCTGCCTACGAGATCATCCGCCGCAAGGGCGCCACGAACCACGCGATCGGCCTCGTCACCGCGGCTCTGCTGCGGTGGGCGCTGCGCGGCGAGCGCCGCGTGCTGACCGTCTCGCGCGTGCAGGAAGGAGCCATGGGACTGCGGGAT
>JBBIUR010000343.1:3180-3405 GCA_037440145.1 Myxococcales bacterium
GCCGCCCCGCGCGGCGCGTCCGGTACGCCCCCAGGGCCCGCGGGCTGGGGCCGCCCGCCCGCCCCCCGGGGGGCCCCGGGAGGGCGGCGTGCGGGTCGTCGAACCCGAGATGAGCGCCGAGGAGCGGGAGCGCCTGGAGCGCTCCGCGGCGGTCGTCCGCGGGGCGATTGCGAGGGCCTCGCAACTCTGAGCCGCGGTCGGGAATACTTTCCGGAGCAGCCGGTG
>JBBIUR010000344.1:0-3349 GCA_037440145.1 Myxococcales bacterium
TCGCGTCCGCAACCGCGACGCGGAGGTCGCACGCGAGGGCGATGCAGAGTCCGGGGCCGATCGCGTGCCCGTTGATCGCGGCAATCGTCTGTACTTGCAGCTTCCGAATCGTCAGGAAGCGGTCGTAGAAGAGGCGAGGTGCGCTCGCCATGCTGGGTCCCGCACCCGCGCTTGCGCCCGAGTCACGCGCCAGCATGCCGAGGTCCCCGCCCGAGCTGAAAGCTTTGCCCGCTCCGGTGAGAACCACGACGCGGATCTCCGGATCGGCGCTGAGCTCCGCCACGGCGAGCGCAACCTCGTCCCCCATCGCGGGCGTCATGGAATTGCGGGTCTCGGGGCGATTCAACGTCAGCGTGGCGATGCCGTTGTCCTTCGTGACCAAGATGTGTTCGTAGGCCATGGGGTGCCTTCTACCAGAAGGCCAGCGGCGTGTCAGGCGGGAAGGGTTTGACGGGGAGCCCGTGGCCTCGATACCTTGAGCGGGTGAGATGGGCGAGCGTCGTTGCGGGAGTCGTGCTCTCGATGGCGGTCCTGCTAGTCGTGGGGATCGCAGTTGCGAACCGTTGGGTCGCAAGGCAGCGCGATCGAATTGCGGGCTTTGCCGCAGGCGCCCTCGGTCGCGAGCTAGCCGTGCAAGGGGTCTCCCTGGACCTGCGGGGAGGGATCGGATTGCAGATGCGCGGCGTAAGCGTGCTCGACGCACCCGACTTCGGCGGCGGGAGGTTCGCCGAGGTGCCGCGGGTGAGGGTGCGCCTTGCGTTCTGGCCGCTGCTGGAGAGGCGAATCGAGATCACCCGCCTGACCTTGGAGGCACCCCGGCTGCAGATCGTCCGCGATGCCCACGGGCGTTGGAACTACGAGTCGCTTCGCCCCTGGGCGGGGCGGCCCCGACCGGGGGGGGCGGCGGCGGCAAAGCCGCCGCCGCGCGCGGCTTGGGTGTGGCTCGTGGCTGTGCTGGACATCGAGGATGGGCAGCTCGATTTCGTCGACCGCGGCGCTTCGCGCACGCGCCAAATGGCAGTGCGCCACTGGTACGTGCGCGCCCGCGACGTGCGGCTCGACCGGCCGTTCCAGTTCGAACTGAGAGCAGCCGTGGATGGGGACGCGGAAAACCTCGACGTGCGGGGCGAAGTGGGCCCGGTGAGTGGCCGCGACCAGGTACCGCTCCGGTTGAACGGGGTGTTGGGACCCCACTCGGTGCTGCCGCTTCGAGTGGAGATCCGGGAAATCCGCGGCTGGTGGCAGGATGGCCGCCTGGAGATCGAGTCCCTGCGATCCGCTTTGCTCGGCGGCGAGATGGAACTCCGCGCGACGGTCGCTGGAACCGGGGAGACGACGCGCGCGTTCGTCTGGGCAAACGGGTTGGATGCGCAGGAGCTCGCCCGCCTTGCGGGCGCAGCGGCACCGGATCGCATCGAGGGGCGGGTGGCTCTCGAAGCGGAGGCGGCCGTCAACGGTTGGGGCCTGGCCGCACTCGAGCGGTCGCTGATCGGAACCGGGAAGGTGGAGGTCGCGGGGGGGAAGCTTCGGAGGTGGAACGCACTGCGGGAGCTTTCGGAGCAACTTCCAGCTCTCCGCGGCTTCGGGGCTGTGCTGGGAGCCGGGGCGGAGGCGGCGTACGCCCGGGCTCTGGCCCGGGAAGATACGCTTTTCCGATCCGCCTCTGCGCGCTTCGGCATCGCGGACCGCCAAGTGCGCATCGAACAGAGCGAGGTCGTGACCGAGCAGTATGCCGTTCGAACCGTGGGATCGATCGATTTCTCGGGCAGGGCGGATCTCCGCGGGGTGCTCGAACTGTCCCCGGTCTTGTCCGCGGTGCTGGCCAGCGATGCAAAGCTGGCGCGGTATCTCATGGACCGGAGCGGGCGCGTATCGGTGCCGTTCCGCTACCGCGGTGTTCTCGGGGAAGTGACGCCAGCGATCGACACCGCGGCGATCGCGGAGCGCTTGCCTCGGCGCTGGCTCGGCGAACAGGAGAAGGAGCTCCTTCCTCCTGGATGGACGAAGGAGCTGCGAGATCTGCTGCGAGGAGGTCTCTTCGGCCCGTGAGCGCCATGCCCCGTTGTGGCGGAGGAAAGGCAGGCCCGCGGAGGAGAGCGGATCCCGACGGGCGGCGAACAGGAGCATGACTGCTGCGGTCGCACCGCTGCTTTCGCCGGCGCTCGTTTTCACCCGCCCCTTCCTGCGGGCCCTTGGGCAGGGCTCGCTTGTCGCGGATCTGCCAAGCCTTGCTGGCGGAATCGCCATTCTCTCGGGTTCGCTGCGGGATCGCATCTTCTATGGCGTCGACCGGTACCACGGCGGTGATGCGCCGCTCCTTTCGGTGAGGAGGGAGCGCGAGTACGCGGGCGTTGCGAGCTTGCGGGAGCGCGGGGCGAACGTTCCCGAGCGGCGCGAGCGGAACCGCGACGTCGCGTGCCAACGCCGAGTTCCTCGCAAGCCGGTGGAAGTGATGGGCCGTGGTGCGAGCCGCACGATGAGGGGCATTGCCGGCTTGTTGCCCGGACAGCGCCGCTGCGGAATTCGCTCCGCACTCCTTCTGCCCTCCAAGGTTCCCAGCCGAACGGCGGGGGCCGCGTTCCGGCCCTTGATTCGGGCGGAATTCTCTGCGCGCATCTGCCCCGCGCCCTCCGATCCGTTTTTGCCAGGTGGTCGGTGGACGCGGCGCGAAAGCGCGCGCCCGGCGATGGCGGAAGGCGCGAAGCTCGCGGCGTTTGAGTTGGTGGACCCCTGGCGTGCGGGATTGATTCCGTGGACGTCGCCGACACCTCAATGAGGGATATTGTTCCCATTTTCTTGCGGGTTCCGCCCCGGGAGATTGCCTTCGTGAAGTTTCTCTTCGAGTCCTACGAAGGGGTGGGCGTGGTGCGGACGGTAGACCCGCGGGAAGCGATCGTTGTCGTGCTTGCCGTCCCGGACTTCGTCGACATCGCCCGGGAGGTCGTCGCCTCGCTGCAGCGCGAAACACCGTGTGAAGAGATCTCTGCGCCCCCGCGCGCGTCGGGTGACTGGTTGCTCGAAGCGATTGAGGAGGAGTCGTAACACCGCGACGGATGGGCGCGGCGTTCCGCGCAAGCACTGAGAAGATCCGACCGCAGCCTACTGGCGGGAGGCGGGCTGGCGACGGGCAGCGGCGTACGCGAGGCCGATGCTGAGGGCGTAAAGGAGAAGGAGTGGACCTGCCATCAGGAACTGCGAGGCTACGTCGGGCCCGGGGGTCAGAATGGCAGCGACGATGAAGATCAACAGCACGGCGTAGCGGGCGTAGCGGACCATCGTGCGGTGGTCCACGAGTCCCAGGCGGGCGAGGAAGAAGGTAATCACGGGAAGCTCAAAGGTAATTCCAAAG
>JBBIUR010000345.1:0-3301 GCA_037440145.1 Myxococcales bacterium
CCGGAGCTCTTCCCGGCTGAGGTCTTGCAGCAGGTCGCCAGCCGTCAGCTCGACCTCCGAGGGAACCCACAGAGGCCTCCCCGCAGCAATGTCCTGTGTGGCAACTTTGCCCGCGTGCTGCAGTTGGATAGCGATCTTCGCCCCATGGGCGTGAGCTCGCTCCGCGAGTATGCGCAGCCCCGGCAGATACGCGTCGTCGGAAATGGCGATCTGCTTCGGGATGCACGCCCCCCCGGATACGCGATCGCGCCAACTCCCACAATGATCAAACCCACCCCGCCCCTTGCCCGAGCTTCGTAGTACCGCACGCAGCGTTCGCCGACCCGCCCGTCACGCTCCGCCAGGTTGGAACCCATCGGCGCCATCGCGATTCGATTGGGAATATCGAGTCCGCCGATTCGCCCAGGAGAAAGGAGATGGGAAAACGCGCCGCCGGACCGGCAACGTCTCATCGCTGCAAAGAACCCCTCAAACGCGAAGCCGCGCGCGCCGCGCAACCAACGGCACAGCCCGATCCCGATCGCTTTTCCACGCCATGACCACCGCCGGCCTCAACAACACGCGCCTTGCGGTCGTGTCAAGGGGCGTGGACGCCATCCCTGCTCCTGCGAGACCTCGGCGACGGCCATGCGGCGGGCAGCTCGCGCTCTCCGGCGGCGGAGAGCGTGCGCGCCGCGCCCCTACGCTCTCGCGCTGGCTCCACGACACTCCTCGCTATAAAACACTCCTCGCTATAAATAGGACAGGGCCATGCGGAACTGTAGGCAACGGCTTGTCGGGGTTCCCGCACCAGCGCAGAAGCAGGTCGCTTCCCTTTCGCGCGGAGCAGACCGGCGCGCTGTCCCCAAGCCCCCCCCTGCGCGGGCGCCGAGGACAACGGCACTCGCTTTTCTTTGCCCCTTCTTGCTCCTGGCCTGGCTCGGGTGCGGCGGCAAATCGACTCCGGGCGACAGCGAGGTCCTGCTCTACCAAGAGGTGTTTGTCGATCCGGCGCGCCCGACGCCGCGCACTGCCAACTTCGGAGGAGCGGACTCGCGCGCGTTGCGGACGGTGGTGTGGTTCCCGGCCAATTCCAAAGGCCCTTTCCCAATGCTCATCCTCGCCCACGGCTTCGGGGGGCTGCCTGAAAAGTTCGACGCCTTCGCCCGGTCCGTGGCCCGGGAGGGGTACGCCGTGGCCGCGCCCGCTTTTCCGCTGACGAACCAGAACGCCCCCGGGGGTCACGAAGTCGGCTTCTCCGACTTCAGAAACCAGCCCGCAGATCTCTCCTTCGTCCTGGACCGCCTCATCGAAGCCACTGCGACGCAAGGGCATCCACTAGCGGGAAAAGTCGATCCAAACTGCGTCGCGGCTCTGGGCCACTCCCTGGGTGGCGCCACAGTCGTGGCCCTCACGCGCAAGGCCTGCTGCCGCGATCCCAGGGTCCAAGCGACCGTGCTCGTCTCCGCAGCCTGGATCCTCCACACGAACTTTGGACCCGACGCTCTCTTGGCCGGACCCCCTCCTACCCTGCTCCTCCACGGCAAAGAGGACCGAACCCTCGACGTTCGGCTCTCGCAACAGCTCTACGAAATGCTTCTCCCGCCCCGGCTCTTCGTGGCCGTTGCTGGCGGGGGACACAGCGACGGACTCGAAAGCCAAACCGAGCCCCCGGTTCCGCCTCGACGAGCGACACAGGATGCAACGCTCGCCTTCCTCCGGGCTGTATTTGCTGGCGATGTAAGCGGCCTGTCGGACGTGCTCCGCGAGCTGGAGCGCGAAGGTCATGAAGTCCGCGCCGAGGGCATCGAAATGCTCCCGCGGCATTGATTCCGAATTGGTCCCTTCCAGCTCTCCGCCCGCCTCTGTCCCGGTACTAGCTTCGCCGAGGCGCCGACAACGGACCTCTTTTCTTGCCCTCCGCATTCCGAGTTGGGATTTCGGTCGGAGACGGTGGCTGTCCGCGTGCATCTCGCGTTCCCTTGCGCGCGCAGAAAAACGCCCGGGGCGAGGTGGGCACTGCTCCCGATTTGAGATGACCGCGAGGCCGAAGGCAGCTGTACTAAAAACGCGAAGCGAGACCCGGCAAACCGGAAGCGCGAGGGATTGACCTCCCCGGAGAAGATTTCCTATGAAGCCTGGCCTCCGGATTCCGTCGGAGGAGGCGGAGCTGAAGCTGTTCCCCGCATTTGTAGTAGCCGCAACTGCGGCGCTAGCCGCTTGTAGCGCGCACGCTCCAGGGCGCGACTTGCCGGAAGGCATCGAAGAGCCGGAGCAGTTGCCCGCGCCGGGCGTCGCCGCCAAAAACCCAGCGGAGGAGGTACCTCTGGAGGTCGAGGTGAGTGACCAGGAAATTTCGGGCCGGGTCCTCCGGCTGCGCGCGAAGGTCACCAACCCCTATGCGTTGCCAGTGCACGGCCTGCGTTTGCAGCTCGCAATCGGCTTGCCCCTGAGCACCGATCGCCTCAAGGTCATGGAAATTCAGCAAAAAGAGCTCGATGCCACCATCGAAAGCGGCCAGTCGATTGCGTTCGGGTGGGACGTGGAGAGCGTGTATCTCGGTGCGGGAGCCCTTTTCGTCCTGGCCGCGTATCCAAGGAGCCTCGGCGGCCAGAACCTCCCCCCGCCGGACCACTGGAGAGAAGACTGATTTCGCGGCCGCGCAGCGACCGCCGACGGCAAGGCGGAGCGGGCATTGGAAGTCATCGGCGTCGACGGAACCCCCAGAGGGTGGCTGGCGGTCAAGGTCCGGAACCGCGAAATCGCCGGGGCATGCCTCGTCCGCCGCTTCGCAGAGATCGTCCAAACAGTTTCTCGCCACTCCGTGATTGGCGTCGACATGCCAATCGGATTGCCGGAGCGGGGGCTGCGCCAGGCCGACCTTGAAGCGCGGGCCGTCCTCGGGCCTCGGGCCCGGAGCGTCTTCCCCGTACCGCCTCGCGCGGTTTTGGAGGCTTCCGACTACCGCCTCGCCCTTGCACTGGCTCGGAAGCTCGCAGGTACAGGAATCTCGCGCCAGATGTACGCGCTGCGCGCAAAGATCGCCGAAGTCGCGGCCGCAGTGCGCGGGGGGCACCGCATTGTCGAGGTTCACCCCGAGGTGTCCTTCTGGGCTTTGCACGGCTGCGAGCCATTGCGCTATAGCAAGCACACCTGGAATGGATTCTGGGAGCGACTCGAACTGCTGCGCGCGGCAGGTTTCGAACTGCCTCTGGCACTCTCACGGGGCGGGAACGCGGCGCCGGACGATTTTCTCGACGCTGTCGCTGCCGCTTGGAGCGCGGCGCGCTGGGTATCCACCACCGTCAAAACGCCATGTTGA
>JBBIUR010000346.1:0-3298 GCA_037440145.1 Myxococcales bacterium
GCACCCAGTTCCGAACCATCATTTTCTCTGCCCTCCCGTTTGCTCCAACGGATTTCTCGGCCCCGATGCTTCCAGGGTCGGCCCTCCCCGATCAGGTTCCGCGAGCCGGAGTTCCTTACTTGCAAAGCCGCGTAGTTGTCAAGCGGAAAAGGCATCCAGAAATCGGATCCCCCGCTCCGGGACAAACGAAAATGACGGAATCCCCAGAGCGGCGCGCCCCCGGTTCGTTCGCCGCGAGAGGTGAGCACCGGATAGAGAACGAAACCAAGTGGGCAGTGGCCGCCAGCCCCAAGCACGCAACCGGCACGGGTTCGAGGGTCGGGGCGACCTTCACCGGGCTTGCTCCGCAACTTCTGACGAAGCGCGGGGCAGAGCGACTGTTTGCTCTCGAGACAACCTTCCAAGGTAACCATCCGAGCCTCGCCGCGGCGGGCGAAAAGCGGTCCGGGAGAGCCAGAGGGGGGAGGTGGAGCGGCTTGCGATTTCCACGACCTCTCCGCGCGCGCAACCGGGCGCCCCACTGCCTGGAGGGTGGGCACCATCCCGCCTGGTTCCCGAAGCCACGCTCGAGGCAGATCGCAATCATAATACCCTCGGAGCGCGCGAAGGGCCAGGCAGCCGGGGGAGAACCCTACAACGCAGGCAAGGGGAATGCGGACCGCGTGGATGGAGATACAGGGTTTGCCGAGAAGGCTGAGCTGAGGTGCCGGGGCTAGGGACAGCGCGGTTGCGGGGCCGCACGCAGAGGGAAACGCTCGGCCACAGGAACTGCGGCAAAGCCTGCCGGACTATGCTCGGCGGCAAGGTCGGGCTTTTTCCGGAACTCCTAGCCCAAACGCCGTCCTGGACACCACAGCCGCCGTATGGTAACCGCGCCCGGCAAGCCGTGCAGGGTTGTTTGGCCACGGCGGATTCTCGACGCAGGCGTGCAAGGAGCGTGGAGTGGGTGAGGGCGGCAAAATCCCGCGAACGCGGAGCGGGTACTGGCACGGCGCCTGCTCGCCATCGCGGGCATGTCACGGGCCGTCTATGGGTTCTTCGCGGTGCACGGTTTCCTGTGGCGATTCGCTCTGAGCCTCGCGCTCTGCGCGGTGCCAACCGAGTCGCTTGGCGCTTCGCCAACGGACGTCATTGACACGGTTGCCGGAGGCAGCATCGGCGACGGTTTTCCTGCCGAGATTGCGTCCGTCAAGCCAGACAGCGTCTCGGTGGGGCCTGACGGAGCTATTTACATCGCGGAGTCTACTCGACACCGGGTACGGAGGATCGATCCGCGCACAGGCATCATCCACACCATCGCCGGTGCTGGAGGACCCGGGTACGACGGGGATGGCGGCCTTGCGATACGAGCGAGGTTGCGCTTCCCGACCGCCGCAGCCGCCGACGCTGCAGGAAACGTATACATCGCAGACCAATCGAACCACCGAATCCGGCGTGTCGATCCTTCCGGAGTCATCACAACCGTGGCTGGAACCGGCGAGATGGGTTTCGCAGATGGCGATGCCGCGCGTGCAAAGTTCTTTTTCCCGCGTCACGTAGCCGTGGACCGGTGGGGCAATGTGCTGATCGCAGAGCCCTACAACAATCGCGTCCGATACCTAGACCTGGGGGCTGGACAAGTCAGCACACTCGCTGGCACGGGTACAAGCGGGTACAACGGGGACAACATTCGAGCCGCGGATGCGCGTCTGGCGTTCCCCACCGGGGTTTGGGCGGACACCGCGGGAAACACCTACATCGCGGACTTTGCGAACGAGCGCGTGCGGCGCGTCGACGCGCAAGGAATCATCACCACAGTTGCGGGCACCGGAGCACGAGGCTTCGCTGGGGATGGCGGCCCCGCGACTGTGGCACTCCTGAACGGACCGTTTGCCGTTTGGGGCGACAACCAAGGAAGCCTCTACGTCGTGGACCAAGAGAATCAGCGAGTTCGCGTGGTCTCGCCCTCGGGAATCATATTCACCGTCGCGGGCACGGGCTCCGCTGGGTACAACGGGGATGGCATTCCTGGAACAACAGCTCAGCTGAACAAGCCCTCGGGTGTGAGCGTTGCCCCTAACGGGTCCATTCTCATCGCAGACCTGAACAACGAACGCGTTCGGAGGCTCGATCCGGCCAGCAGCCTGCTCACCACCTTGGCAGGCGTACCCGCGTCTTTTAACGGCGACGGCTGGCCGAGCCGGGCTAGCCGACTCGTCGCCCCCAACAGCGCGGTTCGCGACCGACGGGGCAACACTTACATCGCGGATTACGGAACCCACTCGATCCGCCTGATCGACAGCGCAGGAGTCATCCACACCATTGCAGGCACAGGCTCACCCGGCTTCAGCCCGGATGGGACCCTCGCCGCTCAAGCATCTCTGAGCTGGCCCGTTGCTCTAGCAATGGACCCCGACGGCGTGAGCCTGCTCGTTGCCGAGCAAGGAAACCGGCGCGTGCGGAAAGTGGACGCGGCCACCCAAACGCTTCTCACAGTGGCGGGCAACGGCGAGTTCGGAGACTCCGGCGATGAGGGCCCAGCAACTGCGGCCTCTCTGAAAGCTCCGGTGGGGCTGGCCGTGGACGAGTCGGGCAATCTATATATCGCCGATGCTGGGGCGCGGCGGGTGCGCGTGGTCGACCGCGACGGCCGAATCCATGCCTTCGCCGGCACGGGCATCCTCACCAACAGCATCGATGGGCCCGGCGGAAACCCCGCGGACGACTTAGGCGACTTTGGTCCAGCACTGCAGGCGACCTTCACGAGCCCCAGCGCTGTGGCCGTAACCCCCGCCGGCGATGTCTACATCTCGGACACGCTAGGCGCGAGGGTCCGCCACGTCGATCTCCGAGGGATCATCCGCACGATCGCTGGAACAGGTGTCGCCTCCTACGGGGGCGATGGGGGCCCTAGCACAGCGGCCGGACTGAATGCACCCTTCGGTCTAGCTCTCGGGCCATTCGGCGAGCTGCTGATCGCCGACCAAGGCAACCGGCGGATCCGGGTAATTTCCGGGGGCCTCATCGATACGCTGGCAGGAACCGGCTATGCGACCGGATCGCTGGATGGCGAGGGAGGGATTCCCCTGGATGATCTCGGAGACGGCGGCGACGCGATCGACGCGAGTTTCACGAATCCGGTCGGCCTCTTCGCTAGTGCCGAAGGGAACATCCTCGTCGCGGATCCCATTGCCGGCCGTGTCCGCGAGATCTTCGCCAGCGAGCCACCTCCGTCTCCCACGCCCACGCAGCGAGTCACTCCCTCGCCGTCGCCAACCCCTACTGCGAGTCCTTCACCCACCCCTTCGTCGACTCCCCC
>JBBIUR010000347.1:0-3287 GCA_037440145.1 Myxococcales bacterium
AGGGGCTGCAAAAGAATTTCGCGCCGCAGGCGCACGAACACTTTCCGGAGCCGCCCGTCGCCCGCCACCGGGCGGGCCCGCAACAGCGCCTGGCGCTCCCACACCTGGGCCCCGCGCTCGTGATACCGCGCGAAGGACGCCAGGGAAGTCACCAGCAAGCCCTGGTTGCCGGAAGGCCGCAGGCGCGCATCGATCTCGTAGCACACGCCCTCGGCAGTGCGCGTGCGCAGCGCCCAGATCAACTTTTGCGCCAGCCGCACGTAGTACTCCTGCGCAGCGAGCAGATCGCTCTCGCGCCCGCCCGGGACATCGTAGAGGAAGATCACATCGAGATCGCTCCCATAGGAGAGTTCCCGGCTGGCCAGCTTGCCCATGCCGACGACGAGGAACTCGCCGCCAACCGGCCGCTGCCCGTAGCGCTCCATCTCGCGCGCGGCCACGGCGAGAGCGCGATCGAGGCACACCTCCGCGATTTCCGTAAGCGCGGCTTCTGCCTCGGCCGGCGTGATTTTGTTGCTGAGATCTAGCAACCCCACGTTGATCAGCTCGCGGTTGTGAAATAGGCGCAGCGCGTCCAGCTCGAGCTCCGCGGGGTCGCGCGTTCCCTCGCGCGCCAGTTCGGCGCGAATTTGCGCGTGCGCTTCCTCCAGCTCGCGGCGCGAGAGCAACAGCACGTTCGGATCGCTAAAAATCGGCTCGATCAGCCGCGGATGGGTCGCGAAATAGGCCGAGAAGTACTCCGAAGCTGCGAACAGCGCGGTGAGCCGCGGCACGAGCTCAGGGCGGTCGAGCAGGAGCTCGTAGTAAAACCGCCGCCGCCCCACGCCGCGAATGAAGCGGTCCAGGTTGTTCATCGCCCGTTCGGGATCGCTCGACGCCTCGACCTGGCGGGCGAAGTGCCGCGCGAGTTCCTCAATCATGCCCCGGGTCGTGGGGCTGCCGCAGAGCTGCGGCACATGGCGCGCAAACAAGCTGAAGACCGCCTCGTCGCCGCCCGCCTGCAAGAGACCGCCGAAAGCGCGGCGCACCGCCGCGCGATGTGCCTCCAGCGCTTGCTCCAGTGCTGCCGCGGGATCCGGGCCGCCGAACCCCATCGAGCGACCCAGCCGCACGAGCGCTTCCCGCTCGCTGGGCATCCGGTGCGTCTGCCGGTCGGCTTCCATCTGCAGCCGGTTTTCCAGCCGGCGCAGGAAGCGATACGCAGCCAGCAGTGCCGCTGCTTGCGCCGCGGGAAGCACGCCGACCTCCGCGAGGGCTACCAGAGCGCGCTCGGTCGATCGGCCGCGGACCTGGGGAATCCGCCCGCCGTGGAGAAGCTGAAGCGCCTGGGCGACAAACTCCACGTCCCGGATGCCCCCGGCGCCGATCTTGACATCAAAGGTTTCGCCGCTGCGGCCCTTGACGCGCTCGACCTCGTCTTTGAGCCTCCGTATGGCTTCGACGGCCGCAAAGTCCATCGAGGAGCGATAGATCATCGGGTCGATGGCCCGGATCACCCGCCAGCCGAGGGCGAGGTCGCCTGCAACGGGTCGCGCCTTCATGAAGGTCGCTTTCTCCCAGGAGGCGGCCCACAGCTCGTAGTATTGGACCAAGGCGTTCGCCGAAACGACGAGGGCCCCCGCAGACCCCTGCGGCCGCAGGTCCACGTCGACGCGGTAGAGAAAGCCCTCAGGCGTGACCTCGCTCAGCACCCGCCCGAAGTCCTGCGCCAGGCGGGTGAAGTACTCCTCCGGGGACCGTCCGCCGGGACCCGCGGAAGTCTCGCCCCCAGGGGACTCGAACACATACACCAGGTCGACGTCCGACGAATAGTTGAGCTCTTGCCCGCCGAGCTTTCCGAGACCCAAGACGCAAAACCCGAGTTCGACTTCCCGGCCGCCGCACCGCCACCGGGGAGGGCCGGCGGCTTCGCAGAGCCGCGCCGCTGCGTGCGCAAGGGCTTCGCCGAGCAGGACGTCGGCCAGGTCGGAGAGCTCGCGGAGCGTCTCCCGGGACTTTTCCAAGGGCACGAGGTCCCACGACAACTCGCGCACCGTGATGCGGGCCAGCTCCCAGTACTTGAACCGCCGCAGGACTTCCGGAACCCGCGCCGGCGCGATGCCTTTCAGCCAGCGCCGGACCTGGGCTCGGTACTCTTCTGCCGTCCGCCCCACAGTCACATCTTCCGCAGCGAGTCCGACGAGCCACTCCGGATTGCGGCTCAAAACCGGCGCAAAAAAGGGAGCCGCACCGCAAAGAGCGGCCAGTACTCGCCCCACCCCATCCGCGCGCGCCCATAGCTGTGCCCCAAAGCCAGCCCGATCCGCTGCGCCCAAAACATCCGATGCGAGGCGCCGAGCGCGCGCGGGGTCCGCAGCACCGGAGAGCCAGCGATCGATGCGGTCGGCCAGGGGCGCGCCGCGCGCAGCCGCGCCGCCGCTCTCCAGCATTTCGCGGCGGCCTTCCGGCTGCGGAGGAATTGGGGGCCCGGGTTTCATTTGCGCTGCCCGTGTGCTCTCTAAATACAGCCTAGCGGCCGCAGGCGGCCCCGCGCAAAGGGGAGTGGAAGTTGGACCTCGCAAAAGACACCGCCGTGACACCGGTCAAAGCAGCTCCGGGGTGGTACACGGCTCGGGTGACGGAGGAGTGGAATTTCCGGACCCCGTCGGGCGGGGTGCTGATGACGATTGCCATGCGCGCCATGCAAGAGGAGCTGCGCGACCCCGAGTTGCAGCCGCTTTCGGCAAACAGTCACTTTTGTTTTCCGGTCCCCGCGGGGCCCCTGGAGATTCGCGTCGAAGTCCTCCGGCATGGAGGAGCTGCAGCTCAGGTTCGCGCCCAGCTCTCGTCGACCCTGATGCCCGGTCCGGGCTTGGAAGTGAGCGCGACCTTCGGCCGCGATCGCCCGCAGATGGGCATCGACTTCGTGGACGCCACGGCCCCGGAGGTTCCGGGACCGGACGAAGCAAAGGCCATCGAAAAACATTGGCGCACCGACCGGCGCGAGCGGCCGCGCTTCTTCGACAACTTCGACTGCCACCTCGCGCTGGGCGCACCGTGGTGGACTTCCGATTGGCAACCCGGGGCCGCCCGCATCGCGCGCTGGTTCCGGTACAAGATTCCGCAGCGCTTGTCCGACGGGCGGTTGGACCCGCTGGCGCTCCCGCCAATCGCCGATACCATGCCGCCTGCCCTGATCCAAAAACTCGGCCCCGACCATCCGCCCTTCCAGGCGCCGAGTCTCGACCTCACCGTGCACTTTCTGGAAGCCACGAACAGCCAGTGGATTTTGTCTTCCGTGCACGTGC
>JBBIUR010000348.1:0-3238 GCA_037440145.1 Myxococcales bacterium
GACCACGCGCTCCACCACATCATCGATGCGAGTGTCCGAAGTATCGATCGTGTACGCCGCGCGGCGATAAGCGGCCTCCCTCGCGGCGAGCAACGATCGGATTGCCGCTGCTCGGTCCTTACCAGCCAGCAGCAGCGGCCGCGTGTCTCCCGTTGTTCGCTGCAGGATTACCTCGACCCGGGCGGTCAAACAAACCACTGGACCGGCAGCCTCGAGCACGCGCAGGTTCTCCTCATCCACGATCGTGCCGCCCCCTGTAGCGATCACGACGTTCTCCATAGAGGCGACCTCGCGGACTACTTCCCGCTCTCTGCGCCGAAAATATGCCTCTCCCATGTCCGAAAAGATCGCTGCGACCGACCGGCCCTCCGCCGCTTCGATCAGCTCGTCCGTGTCGACGAAACTCCACCCGAGTTTCTCCGCCACCTTCTTTCCGACAGCAGTCTTTCCCGTGCCCATGAAGCCGGTGAGGATCAACCGCCCCATCAATATTCCTACCCGGGCTCGCCTCCGGTCTACACTCATCCCCGGATGTCATTGCGGTGTTTCCAGAGCTCCGAGGCCGAGGGAAGACCACTCGCCGGGGCCGTGAGGATCCTGGGGGTCAAGAAGACGAGGAGATCCTCGCGGCGGTCTGTTTTGCTCAGGTTGCGGAATAACCAGCCGAGGCCGGGCACGCTCCGCAAGTAGGGAATCCCGGCTTGTTGCTCGTTCATCGTATCCCGATAGATCCCTCCGAGCACCACTGTCTGGCCATCCTTCACGAGGATATGGGAGTTCGCCTCTCGGCTGATTTCCGTGGGAATCTGGTCGACAAGCCGAGTGAAGTCCGCCTGACTCGACTTCGCCTGCAGGTCCAGGAGAATGTAGCCGTCCGACGACACCAGCGGGGTAACTGTCAGGATGATTCCGGTTTCGATTTTTTCCGTTGCAACCGTTTGCGCCCCGGCTGCCCCGCCGGCTCCCGTGTTGATTACCGTCCCGGTCGAGGGGAGTTTCACGCGGATAATCGTCAGGCTTTTGATGGTCGCCGGCACGTTGTTCAGAGTCACGACACGGGGGCGCGAAATGACCTTGCCCTTCCCCTGCTCTTCGAGGGCAGAAAGCCTGGCGTTCAGGGCCTGACTTCCATCGACCGACCCGAGGAAGAAGTCGACGAGGAAAGGCACCCCGCCCGACCCGGATCCCAGACCAGAGCCACCGACCCCGATCGACCCTGGAAAATTCACGCCCGTCGGGTTGCCAGACTCCGGGCCGATATTCGCGCGATATCCCCATTGGATTCCCAGCGCCTGCGCGAAGTCGGTCGTCGCTTCGACGATGTTCGATTCGATGAGCACCTGGGGGGTCTGGACATCCAGCCGCCGAACCAGTTCTCTCGCGTTTTCGATCCCCCGGGCAATATCGCGGACAATTAGCGTGTTCGTGTACTCGTCGCTCATCACGCTGCCCCGGCTTGTGAGGACCCCCTCTTCCTCCTCGGCTCGCCGCCGCCCGCCAAGGCCGGCAGCGGGGATGCGCTGAGCGCCGCTGATCAACTCCGCGAGCTTTGAAGCCTTTGCGTAATTGACCCGGATGTATTCGACCCGTAGCGGCTCCACCGCCTTTGCCGCTTCCTGTGCGCGGCGCAATTCCTCCCGCTCCTCCTTCAACCGGGCGACGGTCGAGATTCGCAGGACATTACCCTCCTGCACGCTCTCCAGATTGAGTGACTGCAGCACGATATCGAGCGCCTGGTCCCAGGGCACGTCCGTGAGCTTCAGCGTGATCTTGCCCCTTACGTCTTCTGTCGCGACAATGTTGAGTTTGCTTACATCCGCCAGCAAGCGCAGCACGTTGTGGACATCCGCATCTTTAAAATCGAGCGAAATTCGCTGCCCCGAGTACACCCGCGGTTGCCCCTCTGACCGCTTTCCAACAGCCCCGCTGATCTCATTGGTACCCTGTGCCGACGCGACCTTGGCGGCTGGTGCCCCCGTCGCCGCCACGGGACGGCCAGCGGAAAACACGACTTGCTCGCGAACGGGCTGCGTGCGGCCGCTGGGCTCGCCGAGAAACACCACAAGCGTATCGTGCAAAGTGTCCACCGCGTAAGCCGGGACCTGCTCGCCGCGCAGCTGAACCGCTAGGCGCAGCTTTCCGTCGCTTGCGCCCAAGCGCAGCGACTCGATCAGCGGATTGTTCACCGGGATGCGCTCGGGCACGCCGCCTCTTTTCGCTAGGCCCTCCAGTTCGATGACCACTCGGCCCGGACGGTCCAGAGCGAAATGGTTCACCGCCGCCGGCTCCCCGGTCAGCTTCACGAATATTCCCACTTGCCCGTTGTCCTCAACAACGCGGATTTCGCGGACATCCAGAGGTCCGCTAGGCGCGGCAGCAGCAGGCCGCGAGGGCATCGGCTCCCTCACCGGCTGCTCCACTTGCGCGGTCACGGACACCGCCGGGGGAGGCATCGGCTCTGCCAGCATCGGCACACTGGCACATCCTCCGGCAACTACAGCGAGCAGAGCCGCCACATACCAGCCGCTGGAGCTGTTTCCCCTGCGATCGGCGAAAGTCGTCATTTCCCCTGCCCCTCCTTCCCGGCCGCTACGGGGCTCGCATCGTCGGCTGGCACGGTAAGCGTCACCCTGGAGATTTGCTCCCGGCCGTAAAAATCGAAAAGGCGCTCCTCCACCACAACCCGACCCGCCTCGATCGCTTTCACCACGCCTCCGTTGCGACCCACCGGTGTACCGATGGTAATCAGGTACCCCATGCCACTGCTGTCCTCCACCATGGCGCGGGGAGGGTCGACTCCCACAACCACGCCGACCAACTTCAGCTGACCGAGCTCGTATCTCTGGAGAGGTGTTAGAGGGCCCTCCGGGGGTCGCTGGACCCGGAAATCCAGCGTGAACGGCCGGAATGGATCCCGCCCCATTACCGGACGTTGCCGCAGCGGGCTCTCCTCAGCCGCGGCTTGCTCGGCGGCCACTGCCGCCACCCGCACGACAGACGGGAGACACAAAACCGACAGAATCGACAAAGCGAGGTGGCGCCCCAAAATCACCGCCCGCCCCCCTTCTGCCGCTCTTTTTCTTTCTCGCGGGCCACGCGTTCTCGCTCTGCTTCGTCGAGAAACCGGAAGGTCGTTGCCGAGCAAGAAGCCAGCACAAGCACCGCGTCCGCCTGGACACGTGGTTGTCGAATGCTGATATCGCTGACGTTCACGATTCGATTCAAGGCGCCGACCTTG
>JBBIUR010000349.1:0-3230 GCA_037440145.1 Myxococcales bacterium
GGCGTCATGGTGATGGTCGGGGTCTCCGTCACAGTTGGGGTTTCCGTAACTGTCGGAGTAACCGTGATCGTCGACGTGGCGGTTCCGGTAGCCGTCGGGCTGGGCGTTGCGCTCGGCAAGGGCGTCTCCGTTACGGTCGGGGTGCTCGTCTCGGTTGGAGTTACCGTGGCCGTGGCCGTCTGAGTGGATGTACCAGTTTCCGTCGGCGTTCCGGTGATCGTCGGCGGGCCCGTGAGCGTGGGCGTATCCGTGGGAGTCCCCGTGATCGTGCGCGTGCCGGTTTCCGTTGGCGTTGGGGTGACCGTAGGGGTCGACGTGAGCGTCGGGGTACTGGTGGCGGTCGGCGTTGCGGTGGGTGTAACGGTAGGCGTCGGAGTGCTGGTTGCCGTGGGCGTGTTGGTTTCCGTCGGGGTCGCGGTGACTGTCGGCGTCTGAGTCCGCGTGGGAGTCTCCGTCGGCGTGCCCGTGATTGTCGGGGTTCCGGTTACGGTCGGCGTCGAGGTGATCGTCGGCGTATCGGTGATGGTAGGTGTAGCGGTCACTGTCGGCGAAAGAGTCGGGGTGTGCGTTGGACGCGTCGACACCCCTCCCGCCCACAGGAGCGCGTTCTCGGTAATGAGGAGAGCCTCGCTCTCCGTCTGGTAATGCCGGTCGGGATCCAGCCCCATGTACACAATCCGGCCTCCGTTGAAGCTCCCCGCGACCACCACTGCGCGGTTGGCAACCTGTGGATCGGTGCCTCGGGCGAGCAAGCTGAGCCCGCTACTCGGATTCGGTGCAAAGGCGGAATGAATGGAGTGCAACCAGCCGCTCAAACCCGCGTTGGTCAATCCTGCCATGACGGGGTGCGCGCCATCGAGGATTTCCACGGCGTTCGCCCCGAGGTCCTGGCTATTGGTGTGGTTGAGCTGGCTGGCGAGCGGAACCCAGGTCCAAGAGTTCGCCGCGAGAGTTTCCCGGAAAACCACGAGGCCCCGAGGCAGCGACACGAAGTCTTGAATCTTCCCCTGGTTCGCGACGAGTTCGTTCACGCTCGCATCCGTGCCAAGGGAACCGACCAGCAAAACGTCAAAGGCGGACAGGTCTGTCGAAGCAAGCTGACTGATCGGAATCTCGGTGAAGGGAAAGCCCAGAGCCTGCACCAGTGCCGTTGTTTGGGAGGAGCCGCCGAGGTCGGTGTTGATCACGCCGACTTGCAGCTCGGCCCACGCAGGGGAGGCGCGCGAACACAGCAGCAACGCCGCGGCGCAAACAGCCGCTCGCGTGCGCGGGAAAGAACGTCCCTTCTCCCGCATAGCCCCTCCGCGGGACTTTATGCGCCGCCCAAATCTTTATTGTCAAGGAGAAAGTTGCGATTCCTGCCATCTCCACGCGAGCCCAAGCTCCACGTCCGTCCCACGCCCGGCGACGCAGCCGGCGCAAATCCCGCTGCATCCTGGCGACCCCTGCGCGCGGTTCACCGGAGGATGTCCGACCCTCGGCGAGCGCGCTGGCCGCGGGCGCCGCAATGGTATCAGGAACGGCCCCGCGGGGGTTCCGCGGATGGAAACGCGCTTGGTCGCGCCGCGGCTGGGCACGCGCGGCCCCATTCCGCTGTAGCCGGGAGGTGCATGAGAATAACCGGGAGAACCGTGATGGACGCCGCGAGATTGCACCCGATGCCGATGGTCAACAGAAGGCCGAGGCTAAAGATCCCCTGATGGTGCGCCACCATCAGGCTCCCGAAGCCCACCATCGTGGTGAGCGAGCTGAGCACCACTGCCTTCCCGGTACTCCGGGCAATCACCGACACCTCCTGCGAGCCCTCTTCCAGGTGGCGGTGGATGATGTGGATGCCGTTGGAAATTCCAATGCCGACGATCAGCGGAAGAATGATCAAATTTGCCAGGTTGAACTCCAGCCTCCCAATCCACATCGCGGCCGCCGTCCACAGGGCACCGACGAAAAGCGGCAACAGCGCGAGGCCAGCCAGGCGCACGTCGCGAAAGTCGTACAGTGCGATCAAGCAGATCGCCAGCAGCGCATAAATGCCCGCGTCGATGTACCCGTCCCGCATGAGCCGGCTAGTCTCGAAAAACGATACCGGCCCACCCGTGACCCGCGGGTCGACGCGCCGCAGAGCGGTGACGAACGGCCGCAGGTTCTCGGGCTCCCAGATGTTCTCCTGCGGAAAAATCTGCACGAGAAAGCGACCCGTGGGTGCGATGAACCGCCGCTTCAACAGGCTCGGGAGACCTTCGATGGTGATGGGCTCCGCCCGCAGGTTGCGTTTGAGGAAGTCGATTTGGTCCGCGTAATCCAGGAAAAGTTCCCGCTGCAGCTCCTGGAGCGCGGCGGAGACACGGACCGGGTCGTTCCCCTCGAGCATGGGCTCCACTCGCGCCAGGGCTGCCTGCACCTGCCGCAGCGCTTCTGCCGACGGCTTCCGCTTCGGGTCCCACTTGGCTTCCCCCGCGTCCTGCAGCTTGAAGCGGATGGACTGCAGGAGCTCGTGGACTTCGCGGGTGTCCACGTCTGGCGCCCCGGCACGAATGGCGGGGAGGTCCTGCACTAGCGGTTGCAGCTCTTGCACTGCCTGAATCCGCTCCGCCTGCCGGTCCGGGACCAGCGACGCCACGCTCTCGACCCTACCCACCTCGGGAAGCGCGCTGTACGCATCCTCGAGTCGCCGCGCTTCTTCCAGCGTGGAGGCGATGCTCACGGCGTACCAGCTCGATCGCTTCGCCTGGCTCAAAATCTTGAGTTCCCACTCTACTGATTCGGTACCCCGCGCCTGGAGATGGAGTAAGTTCAGATCGAACCGCAGGTGCGGCAGCGCCAGCGCACCGCACAGGGTCCACGCGCCTGCCACCGCCAGCATCCACCGCGGGTGCCGGTAAAGTCGCTCCATCATGTGCGGCCGCCAGGTCGCCAATCGCTGCGGCAGGCGAAGGTGAGTGTCGATCCAGCGCCCGAGCCAGCGCGCCTTGAAGCGCTCGTAAAGCACCAGGCAAGCCGGGAATACGGTCAGCATGGCAACGAGGCAGAGCAGCAGCCCCCCGCCGCCGATGAAGCCCAGCTCCACCATGCCCAGAAAATTTGTCAGCGTCATGGCGAAAAATGCCACCGCGAAAGTCAACGCACCCGATATGATGCCAGTGCCCGAATGGACGAAGGTGCGCCGCAAGGCCTCGAAGGTGGATCGCCCCTGCTCGATTTCTTCTTCGAAGCGCGAAATCAAGTGCACCCCG
>JBBIUR010000350.1:0-3184 GCA_037440145.1 Myxococcales bacterium
GGTATTTCGACCTCGCAGTGGCGGGTCCTCTGTTCAGCTATTCCGACCATGCGTGCCGGGCAGCGCAGGCGTTAGCGGCTGCGGAGAAGGAGGAGTGGTTTTTTTGGGCACCGGGTTGGGTCCTCGACGACCCAGAAGCGCCGGAAGCAGTCGAGGTCGAGGAGCTGGCGCGTTTTTTCAAGAACCCCTGCCGCTATCTCTTGCAGGCGCGCCTGGGCATTTTCCTGGACGAGGACGGGACCCGGGTTCCGGAGCGCGAGCCGCTGGTTCTCGACGCGCGAGAGCGCCGGTGGGTGGGCGAGCGCATGTTGCGCGCGGCGCTGGCTGGGGAGGACCGCGCGGCCGTGTGTCTCGCGCTGCGCGCGAGCGGTGTCTTGCCCGCCCGGGAGCGCGGACTGGCCGAGATCGAGGCGATCGAGCCGGACGTGGATGCAATCGCCGCAGCGGCCCGGCAAGTGACCGGAGGCGAGCCTCTGGGTTCCGTTTCGCTGGAGTGCGATCTCGGGCCTGTGCGCGTGGCGGGAGTGCTGGATCGAATCGGCTCTCGCGGCCGCGTGGTGGCGGTCTATTGGCTGCTGGGCGGCCCTTGGGAACTGCGAGCCTGGATCGAGCACCTGCTGTGGAACGCGGCTTCTTCCGAAGAGCGCGCTCGGCGGGAGACGTACCTGTTCGGGCGAGACCTCAAGGGCGGCGTGGCCCAGGCGCGATTTCGGGAGGTGGAGAACGCGCGCGACTTGCTCCGCGATCTCGTAGAGCTCTTTCGCGCGGGGCGCCGCTCCCCGCTCCGGTTCCTGCCGCGCGCGGCGCGCGAGTATGCCGCTTGCTGGCATCGCGATGCCCTCTCTGGGAGCGCGGTTCGGGATTCGCGCGCCTTGGCAGCGGCGCAACGCGAACTCCGCCGGCTTGAGTACGGCAGGGGAGAGGCGGCGGATCCGTACGTGCGGCAAGTGTTCGGGGACCGAGACCTGGCGGGCCGGTGGCTCTCGGCGGGCCCGCAGGATCCGGCGGACTGCGGCGGAGCACGGGGGTTGTCGTTTCCGGAGGTGGCGCGCCGTGTCTTTGTGCCACTGCTCGAGCATCGCGAAGAACTCTGACCGCCCGCACGGCACGGGCCCGCTGCCGTGTGCGCCCGGTGGGGTTTCAGCCCCGCACCGGGGGCGCCACGCGCGGGGGCGGCCTGCGAGAGAAGGAGGCAAGCAGTGCGGCCAGCAGTGAGGAAACCGCTCGATCCGCTGGAAATCCCGCTTCAGGGTGTGCATCTGATCGAAGCTAGCGCGGGCACTGGCAAGACCCACACGCTGACGACGCTGTACCTGCGCTTGGTGGTGGAGCGAGCGCTTCTTCCCGAAAGGGTTCTCGCGGTCACGTTTACGAACGCTGCGGCAGCGGAGCTGCGGGACCGGGTGCGGCGGCGCCTGGTCGCAATGCGGGCGGCGCTGGAAGGGGGCCGTGCCTCGACCGGTGATGCGGACCTCGACGAGTTCGCGCGGCGCCGCAAGGCGGGGGGTGCGGCAGCGAAGGACCGGGAGTGGCTGACCGCTGCAATTCAATCGTTCGACGAGGCGGCAATCCATACGATCCACAGCTTTTGCCGGCGGGTGCTCGTGGAACATGCGTTCGAAAGCGGCACCGCGTTCGATGCCGAGTTGGTCGCAGATCGCAGCGCGCTGAACGCTGAGATCGTGCAAGATTTCCTGATCGGTTCCGTCTATGCGGACCCCGTCTTCGCGCGGTACCTGCTGCGCGAGCGGAACCAGTTTCCCGCGATCGGAGGGCTGGAACACCTAGTCCTGCGCGCGACGGCAAATCCGGGCATGCGCCTGGTGCCACCTCCGCCAAACGGGGAGCGCGACTCCCTGGTCGGCGAGTGGGAGGAAGCCTTTCGAGCAGCAGCGGATCTGTGGCGGCGCGGGCGCGGCGAGGTGCTCGGAGAACTGCGCGCGCCGGGGCGCTTGCACCGGGGGCGCTATTCCGAGAGCGCGATTGCGGGTTGGGAGTGGGAGCTGGATCGGTTCTTCGCCCGCGGTCGGCCGGGGCAATCTGTCCCCGGATGCTTGGCGTTCTTCTGCCTCGCGGCCGTTCGCGAGTGCACGCGGAAGGGGCAGCAACCGCCCGAGCACGAGTTCTTTGAAGCGGCCGAGCGGCTGTGGCGCACCGAGGCGGCGCTGAGTGCGGCGCTGCGCGACGAGGGCGTGCGGTGGTTGCACGAGCTCGTGCAGTATGCGCGCCGCGAGGTGCGGTCCCGTCTCGAGGCGCGCTCGGCTTGGTCGTTCGACGAACTCCTGCAGCGGCTGCAAGACGCGCTGCGTGCCGGCGGCGGCCCGGTGCTGGCGGCGCGCGTGCGCCGCCGCTTCCCCGTGGCTCTGATCGACGAATTTCAGGACACGGACCCGGTGCAGTACGAAATTTTTCGGCTGATCTACTCCGATCCCCACTGCGGCTTGTTTCTGATCGGCGATCCGAAGCAGGCCATTTACAGCTTTCGCGGCGCGGACATCTTCGCGTATTTGAAGGCGAGGGCCGCCGTGGGCCCCGAGCAGCATCACTGGCTGCGGGTGAACTGGAGATCGGCGCCGCGGCTGTTGGATGCGGTAAACGCCCTGCTGCAGAACACACCGGCTCCCTTCGTCCTCGACGGGATCCGCTTCGAGCGCGCAGAGCCGGCTGCGCAGGTGCGCGACGCCCTGGGCGGGAGTCTGGCAGGCCGGGCGCCGCTGGAGATCTTGTTCGTCGGGCAGCAGGAGCAGCCGCGGAGCGATGAAGTGAGCGCCGTGGCTGCGGCGGTGGCTGGAGAGATCGCGCGCTTGCTGGAGCCGGAGGCCGGGCGCGAGCCAGCGACGATTGGGGACCGCCCCGCGGCGCCGAGCGATGTTGCTGTTTTGTGTCGGACGAACGAGCAAGCGCGCCGCATGCAGGCGGCGCTCGCCGCGTCGGGCATCCCCGCAGTGCTGCTCGGCGAGGCGAGTGTGTTCGAGTCTCTGGAGGCGGAGGAGATGGAGCGGGTGCTGCGCGCAGTGGCACAGCCCGGCAACGCGGCAGCGGTGCGCGCCGCGCTCGCGACCCGGATCCTGGGCTGCGACGTGCGGGAGCTCTGCGCCCTGCGCGACCACGAGGCTCGGTGGGACGAATGGGCTGAACGTTTTCAGAACTGGCACGCGCAGTGGCTCGAGCGCGGGTTCGTTGC
>JBBIUR010000351.1:0-3145 GCA_037440145.1 Myxococcales bacterium
GCGCCGTCCCCGCAGAGAACCAAGGGCCGCTTGCCCGTGCCGATTTGCGCGCCCAGAGCGCCCGGAACGCCGAAGCCCATCGAGGCGTAGTAACCCTGTGCCAGGTACCCCCCGCGGCCGGGCACGCGGATGTCGAGGCCGGCGAACAGCATGTCGCCGGACTCTGCGACGACCGTGTAGTTGGACCTTTGTTGCAGGAACCGGTTCACCTCCCACAGAACGTCGGCGACGCGAATGTGCCGCCGGGTCGAGGTGGGCTGCGGCTTCAAATTGTCCGCGTACACGATGCGCTCGCGGTGGCGCTTTAAGCGCACCCGAAGGAGCCCTTTCACGAAGTCGCGCAGGGTCACGTCCGTGTACGTGTGAAAGCTCACGTGCACCCGATTGTCCACGGCCCAGATGGAGCGCTGCCGGTCGATCCGCGGGGGGCGGCTGCCGAGGTTCATGTCTGTCATGAGCGTGCCTAGGTTCAGCACGAGGTCAGCGCCGTCTACGCGGCGGCAGATGGGCTTGGGGCTCAGGGGCCCGATGTGCACGCCCATGTGAAGGGGATGGTCCATGGGAAACGCGCCTTTGGCCAGCACGGAGGTCAGGACGGGTGCTCCCATCTTCTCCGCAAGAGCTACGATTTCCTCTGCCAGCCGGTACCGGTAGGTCTCGATTCCAAAGATCACCACGGGCCGCCGGCTCTGGTTCCACCGGTCGCGCGTCTCGGTCACGGCCTCGCGCAGCTTTCGCTCGTCCGAGCGCGGAAACTTGAGGCGCCCGTCCCAGGCGGTGATCTCCGCGGGGACCGGAATCACCTTGTCGACCATGTCCCGGTGGATCTCGAGATAGCCGGGGCGCTGTTCGGTCCACATCGTCCGCACCACGGAGTCGATCTCCGGCGCCGCGGTGAGGGGGTTGTCGATGATTTTCGCCGCACAGGTCACTTCGCGGTAAATGTGGAATTGCGACTCGATCTCCCTAGCCTGGTGATGGATCAGCGTCCCGAGCTTGTGCTCCTCTTCGCCCGGTCCGCCGCTGATCACGAGGATGGGCACGCGCTCGGAGAACGACGCGGCCACCGGGTTGACCATGTTGTGGCCGCCCGCGCCGTACGTGACACAAACGACGCCGATACGGCCGGTGGCCCGGGCGTACCCGTCGGCCGCGAAGCCCACTCCGGGCTCGTGGGAAAACGTGACGATCCTGAGACCGCGCGGCTTGCCGAACCGGAGAAAGAGTTTGAGCACTAGGTCCCCTGGGATGCCGAACAAGATCTCGACGCCGATCTTTCGGAGGTACGCGACCAGAAAATCTCCGAGCGGCATGCGCGCGTTCATCGCCACCCATCATAACCAACTCTCGCCTGCGTCGCACACGCGCCGGAGCCACCTTTCCCGTGAGGGAAGCGCCGCCGCGGAGCGAGCAGCGATGGAGCTCGGGCCGCCATGAAACTGCGTCCCCAAAAGTGAAACGGGCGTTACGGGGTTCGCGGTCGGCCGAGCCGAAACTTTTGGCGCGCGACGACCCGCTCGAGGCCGCTGCGCGCGGCCGCTGCCACCTCGGGTGCGGGACTGCAGTCGAGGGCATCCAGAAAGTGCTGGTACGCCGGCGTCGGTTGGCCGAAGGCGTCGAGCAGCACAAAGCCGGCACCGAGATGCGCTTCGGCAGCCCCAGGGCCAGCCGGGTAATCGCGCAGGTAGCGCCGGTATGCCGCCAGCGCAGCTCGGCACTGACCCGTTTCCCGCAACCAGTTGGCCAGAGCAAGGAGTTCCTCCGGCGGCAGCAGCCGCTGTGCTGCCCTGGGATCGAGAGCAAAGTAGAGCTTTGCTGCTTCGGCCATCCGCCCCGCGTGCAGGGCGCGCTGGATCGCCTCGCGCGCCGCGGGGACAGCCGGGGGGCGGGTCACGACCCGCCGGTATTCCCGGGGCCGTCCGGCCACTTCGCGTGCGTCCATGGCCTTCGCGATCGCCCAGCCTGCTAAAAAGCCACCAATGTGGGCGCCGTAGGCCACCCCACCCGCTCCTCCTCGCGAGACCAGAAATGGGAGTAAATTGTCCACGATCAGATACAGGCCCAGCACAAAGCGCGCGGGGACGGTCAGCACGTCGAGGAAAAAGGGAAAGATGAGAACGAGCAAGCGCACTCGGTTCCGCGGGAACCAGAGAAAATAAAAACCGAGAATCCCCGAAATGGCTCCCGAAGCGCCCACCAACGGCAGTTCGGAGCGCAAGTCGAACACGGCGTGAGTGAGGGTCGCGACGGCTCCGGTGCCGAGATAGGCGAGCAGATACCACAAGCCGCCGAGCCGATGTTCCACGTTGTCGCCGTAAATCCACAGGAACAACATGTTCCCGAACAGATGCACGCAGCCGCCGTGCAGGAACAGGGAGGAAAACAGCGCGCCCAACTGCGGCGCGGCAGGTCGAAAGCCATGTTCGAACACGAAAAGGTCGTAAGCCGACACCCGCCGCAGCACGGCCTCTAACGGCACTCCCTCGGGAAGACTGCGGCCGACCGCGTTCAGGTACTCGAGCAGGCGTGGATCTCCGGGATGCACGGGAGTCATGCTGAGCGGCAGCGTCACCAGGAGGTAGACCGCGACGTTTGCCGCGAGAAGCCCATAGGTGACGAGGGGTTTGGTGGGGGGATTGGGAGAGTCGCCGAGCGGCAGGATCATGGGCCACCGAGCCGGGTTGTTCGCGGCGCCGCGCCGGCGCTGAGTGGCCGGCGCGCTCGGCGCAGCCGGCGCATCTCAGCGTCCCGTGAAGCGCGGGGAGCGCTTTTCGAGGTAGGCGGAAATGCCTTCGCGGAAGTCTTCGCTCAGAAAGCTCGCAAGCATCTCGCGATCGGCTTCGTCGATGGCCGCCGCCAGGTCGCGAAAGAGGCCTCCGTAGATTTGTCTTTTCATGATTCGGAGCGACCGCGGGGAGCACTGTTCCGCCAGTTCTCGCGCGATGCGCCGGGTTTCGGGGAGCAACTCGTCGTGGGGGACCACGCGGTTCACCAGTCCCATCCGCAGCGCCTCGTGGGCATCGATCGTCCGCCCCGAAAAGAGCAGGTCGCACGCGTTCGCCAGACCCACGAGGCGCGGCAGGAGCCACGCGACGCCGTGCTCGGCGATCAGACCGCGGCGCGAAAAGAGCGTGGCGAAGCGGGC
>JBBIUR010000352.1:0-3114 GCA_037440145.1 Myxococcales bacterium
CGGCCTCGAATACTTGGCCGAGGAAGACGTGGATCGCGGGCGGGAGGTGCTCAGCGGACAGAAGCTCGTGGGGATCTTCCGGGTCGGGTTTTCTCTGACGGCAGAGTTGGGCACTCGCGCCCGAGAGCTGCAGCAACGCGGGGTGGAGGACCCGACGCTGGATCCGTTGCTCGCGCGACGGCCCCGTTACCCGCGCGCTCTGGACCAGCCCCCACTGTCGGGGGATCGGCCGTTCCAAAGCCTTGCGGACCTCCGCTGCGTCGAAGCGTACTTACAAAGCCTCGGCGAAGGAAGCGGTGGACGCGGGCTAATTTGCCCCGCGGGATCGGAGGTCACCCAGCAACGCTAAAAGTTCGCCCCGAGCGGTTTTCCTCGTCGAACGCGCTGCGGGGCGGAGCGATGTTTTGTTTAGGGTTTCGCGCGACCCGCGCATGTCCCCAAGTGGCGGCGCGCTCGCGGCCGTCGCAGCGGCCACTCGAAGACCAGCACGCCCCGGTGCCGGTACACTTCGAGGTCGCGCCAGCGGGCATCGGTGCGCGCCAGGCGTACCGCGCGGAGCACCTGCGCCTCGACGGCGGCCCCGGCCGCTCGCTTTTCGAATGCGGCCCAGCGGCGCAAGTAGGCCTCCCCGAACTGGCCGTTTTCTGCCCGCGCTCGCAGGCGCGCCGGGGATTCGGAGGCGCGCAGATCCGCGGGGAGCTGGTTTTCCGGAACCTCCGTGAAATCGCGGAACCAGCCATCGCGCATCGCCTCGTCGATCGGTGCGAGCCGGAGCTGGAGATGCTCCGCATTGCCGCACGGCCGGGTGCGGCCGCAGTGCAGGCATAGAGCGATCCCGGAAGGGCTGGCGCGAGCGAGCCGCCGGCGCAGCGTGCGGGCGCGGATGCGGAACCGCGAGATCGGCAGGCGCGCATAGCGCCTGCGGTACGCGGAAGCTGCCTCAGCGAGCGCGCGGAGGAAAAGCTGGTTCCATTCGGGCCGCCGCGCATACGCAGCCGTGTCTTCGACCCGAGCGATGCCCCCGACCCGAGCGAGCAAGTAGGAGCGAAAGCGAGGGGGCAGAGGATGTCGGAAGCGGACGTAGGCAAATGCCGAGTGCCCGCTGCCGCGGCTGCCGCCCTGACAACTCTCCGTAGTCGTGACCCCGGGAACGCGATTGAGCCCGAATACAGCAGCCCGCGCGTCGCGATCGATGCTCCGCACGCGGATATGCTGCCGCGGTGGCGCCCGGCGCGCAATTCTTTACACGCGGGTACGCGGGTGGTACTGGGCGCTAGATTATGGCGGGATGGAGGAAGGGGACGTGAACCGGCGGGAGCTCGCGATGTTCCGCAAGCTTCTGGATTCCCGGCGCCAGGAGCTGCTTACCGAGGCGCTGCGAACCGTGGGGGGCATGGGAGAGGGGAGAGAGAACTTTCCGGATCCCACCGATCGAGCCTCGCTGGAAGGCGACCGGAATCTTCTGTTGCGGATCCGAGATCGCGAGCGCAAGTTGCTCGCGAAGATCGAAGAGGCCTTGCAGCGCATCGATGATGGGACGTACGGGAAGTGCGAGTCTTGCGGCGGTCCGATTGGCATCGACCGGCTGAAGGCGCGACCCGTGACCACGCTGTGCATCGCGTGCAAAGAGGACGAAGAAGCTGCGGAGCGGCGAGGTCGCGGTTGAGTGGCAGCGCGCCGCAGGAGCGAGGGGGGGCGCGTGTGCAGCAGGACTCCCCGCGGGGCTCGCGCAAACCGGCGGGGCGGGAAAACTGCCCGGCGGCGCGTCAGGGCGGGGCAGGGATCCGGAACAGTGCCCGTGCGTTCGCACAGGTGCTCGCGCCTAGGTCCTCCAGGCCGAGGTTCCGGAGGGCCGCAACGCACGCAGCGGTGTGAATTACGAATGCGGGCTCGTTGCGCCGTCCCCGCAACGGCGCTGGAGTCAAAAAGGGCGCGTCCGTTTCCACCAGGAGGCAGTCGTCCGGAACGAAGCGCGCGGATTCGCGCACGCTGCCCGCGTTCTTGAACGTGACCGTGCCGCTGAAGGATAGGTAAAAGTTCAAGTCGAGGAAATCGCGCGCTGCAGATGAGTCGCCGGAAAAGCAATGGATGACCCCGCCTACTTCGTTGGCCTTTTCCTCCCGCAGGATGCGAACGGCCGCGTCGTGCGCCTGGCGCAGGTGCACAACCAGCGGCAGGCGGCATTCCCTGGCAACGGCGATAAACGTCCGAAAGGTGGCTTCTTGGACCGGCCGTGGCGCATGGTCGTAGTGGAAATCGAGGCCGGTTTCGCCGATGGCCACCACCTTGGGGTGTGCCGCCCATTTGCGAAGGGCATCCACGGCTTCGGGCGTTGCGGACTGCGCGTCGTGCGGATGAATGCCGACCGTCGCATAAACCTCGGGAAACTCCTCCGCCAGTGCAATCGCCCTGCGGTTGCAATCCAAAGCGCCTCCGGCCCCAATGGTCAGGATTGCGACGACGCCGGCGCCGCGGGCGCGCTCGACGACCTGCTGGCGCTCGCCCTCGAAGACCTCCATGTCGAGGTGGCAGTGCGAGTCGACAAGTTGGGCAGGCATGACCGTGCCGCGCAGGCCTACGGGTCGCTCCCTGCCGGGATCTGGATGCGGGGGAAAAGCACCTCGGGCGGCGCCACCCGATGTCCGGCTGGGAAGTGGCTGCCCCAGCCGAGATCTTCGCCGGGCACCGTTCCGAGATCCCCTTCGCGCCCGAGTAACTGCAGGATCTTGCGGCTCGTTTCGGGCATCGCGGCTTGGAGGAGCACAGCGGTCAGCCTCAAGGCCTCTAGCAGGTGCACGAGAATCGACCCTGCGCGTGGCAAGGTGGCAGGGTCGCGTGCCAGCGCGAAGGGCGCCGTGGCGACGATGTACTTGTTCGCCTGGTCGATGGCTTTCCAGATAGACTCGAGCGCGCGGTGAAAGGCTAGCTGTTCGAGATAGGCGGGTGCCTCGCGGGCGGCGAGTGCAAAGGCCTGGAACAGGCGCTCGTCCTCGGGAGTCCGCGGGCCCATGGGCGGCACGGCGCCGCCGAAGTAGCGCTGCACCATGGCGAGTGTCCGGCTCACCAAGTTGCCCAGGTTGTTGGCGAGGTCCGCGTTGATTCGCAGCACGAGCG
>JBBIUR010000353.1:0-3091 GCA_037440145.1 Myxococcales bacterium
CAGGTTTTCCTCGGTGATGCCGAGATCGAAGTGCCGTTCGGGGAAGCGCTCAGTGAAAGCCCCGAAGGGCCCCAGGTCTTGGCTGACCAGCACGATGTTCCGGTCGGCACTCGCCAGCTCCGCGAGCACGTCGGCCGAAGACATCGCGGCGACGTAACCGCTCATCGCTCGCTCCGAAATGGCTCGGCGCACACCGCAGCGGTCAACCCAGCGCCTCCAGCGCCTCCCGCGCCTCTTCTTCGGTCAGCATCGTGTAGTGCGCGCGCGGGGTGCCCTCCACCGCGGGAACCCCTTTCCCCTTCACGGTGTGCGCCACGACCACCGTAGGCCTTCCGGGAGCCGGAAAGCTCTCCAGCGCCCGCACAATGGCCGCCATGTCGTGACCGTCGATCTCCAAAACATTCCAGCGGAAGCTCTTCCACTTCTCCGCTAGGGGGTCGAGCGGGATGATTCGATCCACCGCACCGCCCGCCTGGAAGCGGTTGTAATCCACGATCGCCAGCAGCCGCTCCGCGCCGCACCGAGGTGCCGCAAGGGCCGCCTCCCATACCGTTCCTTCCTGCAACTCGCCGTCTCCCAGCAACACCGCGGTTCTCGCCCGCGTGCCATCCAGTGCCTCCGCGAGCGCAATGCCCAGCCCCACCGACAGTGCATGGCCCAAGGATCCAGTGGCGAACTCGACACCCGGGGCGCGGTGCGTGGGGTGGCCCCCGAGTCGGCCTCCCGATTGTCCCGAGCGCGGAAGCTCGGCAGGGTCGATTTTCCCCAACTCGGCCATGCAGGCGTGCAGGGCGGTCACCGCGTGTCCTTTGCTGAGGAGAAAGTGATCCCTCTCGCCCTTCTCCCCTTCCAGGCGAAGCCAGTGGAAAAACAGCGCGGCCATGAGGTCGGCACACGACAGCGCACCGCCGAGATGGGCAAACTGGGCTGCCGCCACCGAGATCACATGCCGGCGGATTGCCTTCGCCCGCTCTTCGAGGCTCCGAACGAGTCCACAATCGACCGCTGGGGTGCTCATCGCAACGCTTTCCTTATCACTGGCAGCCCTGCAAGCGCTACCCCACAACGCCCGGGCTGCGCGTGTTGCCTCGCACGCACTCCTCCGATACAAGGGCACGGGCACCTCCCGGTTCCGCTGCCCGATGGCCCGCGTGCGGGGCGAACCGGATTAATTCTGGGCAAGCCCCGGGGCTGGCTGACGAGAACGACACGAGCCGGACACATGGCGACGATCGACGAGATCCTCCGCGCTCGCGAGGCTTGGGAGTCGGAAACGCTCCAAAAGGCACTGCAGCGTGCTCCCGAGCGGCAAGCGAAGTTCGAAACGACTTCCGGAATCGAGATCCGCCGGCTTTACACCCCCGCAGACCGGCGCGACGAGGACTACCTCGGCCAAATCGGCTTCCCAGGCGCATATCCGTTCACCCGCGGCGTCCAGCCCACCATGTACCGGGGAAGGCTGTGGACGATGCGCCAGTACGCGGGCTTCGGCACCGCCGAGGAGTCCAACCGCCGGTACCGGTACCTCCTCGAGCAGGGCCAAACCGGACTGAGCGTCGCCTTCGACCTGCCCACCCAGATGGGGTACGACTCGGACCACCCACGAGCGGCTGGAGAGGTGGGGCGCGTCGGGGTCGCCATCGACTCCCTGGCAGACATGGAAATCCTCTTCCGCGATATCCCCCTGGACCGCGTTTCCACCTCCATGACGATCAACGCGACAGCAGCCATCCTCTTGGCGCTCTATCTAATCATTGCCGAAAGGCAGGGGGTACCGTGGACCAAAGTGAGCGGGACCATCCAAAACGACATCCTCAAAGAGTACATCGCGCGCGGGACGTACATCTACCCGCCCGAAGGATCGATGCGGATTATCACCGACATTTTTGCCTTCTGCACCAAGGAGGTGCCCCACTGGAACACGATCTCGATCTCCGGGTATCACATCCGCGAGGCCGGCTCGACGGCAGCTCAGGAAATCGCCTTCACCTTGGCCAACGGCATTGCCTACGTCGAAGCGGCGATCCGCGCGGGCCTCGACGTCGATGCCTTCGCAGCGCGGCTGTCGTTCTTCTTCAACGTGCACAATAACTTCTTCGAGGAGATCGCCAAATTTCGCGCCGCGCGCCGGCTCTGGGCGCGCATCATGAAGGAGCGGTTCGGCGCGAAAGACCCGCGCTCGATGATGCTGCGGACCCATGCACAGACCGCAGGTTCGTCGCTCACCGCGCAGCAACCGGACAACAACATCGTGCGCGTGACGCTGCAAGCGCTGGCCGCGGTACTCGGAGGAACGCAATCGCTGCACACGAATTCGCGCGACGAAGCGCTGGCGCTGCCGACGGAAGAGTCGGTGCGGATCGCCCTCCGGACACAGCAGATCATCGCGTACGAGTCGGGCGTCGCGGACACCGTCGATCCGCTTGCAGGATCGTACTTCGTCGAATCGCTGACCGATGCGCTGGAGCGCGAGGCCACTGCGTACCTCGAGGCCATCGACCGGATCGGCGGTGCTGTCCGCGCAATCGAACAGGGCTACCAACAGCGCGAGATCCACAACGCCGCCTACCGCTACCAGCAGGCGATCGAAAAAAAGGAAATCATCATCGTTGGGCTCAACGAGTTCCGCCTCGAGGAAGAGCCCGTGCCCGAGATCCTGCGCCTGGACCCGGCTCTCGAGGCGGCCCAGAAAAAGCGCACGGCCGAGGTGCGCGCCAACCGCGACCAAGCTGCCGTGCGAGCCACACTCGAGCGCATCCGGCGCGCTGCGCGCGGCACCGACAACCTGATGCCGCCAATCCTGGATGCCGTCCGCGCGTACGCAACCCTCGGAGAAATCGCCGACGCGTTGCGCGAGGTCTTCGGCGAGTACAGGCCTGTATAGCCAACCCCGGGAACTGCGGTGCGGGGGCGCCGACGGCACGGCCCATGCGCGGACCGCAACAACCCGCGCTGCAGTCACGCGCTGCCCGACACCAAAGGCTCCGGACTCTCCTTCTGCTCTGCGAGTTTGCGCGTGTGCTCCTCGATGTCGAGAAATACTTGCACCGACTCGATTCCCATCATCACCGCCGTCCACGCCAAGCTCGCA
>JBBIUR010000354.1:0-282 GCA_037440145.1 Myxococcales bacterium
CATGCGATGTAGAGGCGCGGGAGGGCGAGATGGTGTGGTTCGGCGGGAGCGGGTTGGAAAATCTCGCTGTTGTTGGTGTGCTGGTTGTAGCTAACAGCGGGCTTGCGGTCGCACAGTCGATTCGGGTTCGAGACGCGACGGGAGAGCCGGGTTCGCAAGTGCTGCTAGAAGTGAACTGGGAGGCTGGGAATTCAGGCGCGACGGGGTTGACTGTGGATATCGGGTTTCGCGACCGCCCAATCGACGCTGCAGATGGCCGGCCGGCATTCGCTTTTTCTGACG
>JBBIUR010000354.1:292-3036 GCA_037440145.1 Myxococcales bacterium
GATACCTGCACGGGAGTCCGCGCTACCATTATATCCTTTAATCCCGAGAACAACGGGGTGCCGGTGCCTGAGGGCTCGATTTACGCTTGCCGGTTCACAGTTCCGGCGGATGCGGCGCCGGGCGACGAGTTTGTTTTTCCGGTCGAGCGCGCGTCCTTCGTTGTCGCGACCGGTGAAGAGACGGATTTGACGGGTCGAAGCAGTGGGGGAAGGGTGCGAGTGGTCTCGGAGCGCCCCACGCTTACCGCAACGAGCACAGCAGTGCCGAGTCCGACGCCCACGCCCGGCGCGTGCGCAGGTGACTGCGACGGGAGCGGAGAGGTGTCGTTGGGGGAGGCTCAGATTGCCTTCAATATTTTTCTGGGGCTCCGGTCGCCGGAGTCCTGTCCGGCAGCAGACGAGAATCTAGATGGCGAGGTGTCGCTGGGTGAAGTACAGCGGGCTTTTAACAACTTCCTCGCGGGTTGTGTTCGGGAATAAAGGGCGAGGCTGGCTGGAGTTGCGGCGGGGAACTGGAGAGGAGCAAAAATCGCGAGAGGGTAACGCGAGAGCGAAAGGCAGGACAGGAAGACAGGAGGGGAAAATGGTCGGCCACGAGACGCGGAGGTTTAGAGTATTGGGTGCTGAAGTTTTAATCCGAGCGATAGCGCTGGTCGCTCTTGCCGCGGGCCCGGCGCTCGCGCAGGCGATTCGCGTGTTGGATGCCCAGGGTGAGGCGGGTTCGCAGGTGGCGCTGCAGGTGAGCTGGGAGGCAGGGGGTTCCGGGGCGAGCGGACTGACGGTAGACATCGGGTTCGATGGTCATCCCATCGATGTCGCAAACAACAAGCCCGCGTGCACGTTCACCGACGCCGTGCGAAGCGTTAAGGAGGCCTCTAGCTTTTCCTTTCGCCCGCCTGGATGCACAGTCGGCACCACGTGCACCGCGTTCCGGGCCGGGATTATCTCCTTCAACCCGGACAACAATCCGCTGCCCGTGCCCGAGGGCGTGATTTATACCTGTATCTTCACTATCCCAGCGGACGCAACACCTGGCCAGGAGTTTGCGTTCAGCGTAAACAAGGCGTCTTTCATCGTGCCCACCGGAGCGGAAACAGACGTTACCGCGGCGAGCAGAGGCGGGGTCGTGCGGGTGGTCGCGCCGCCGCCTACCGATACGCCGACGGCAACGTTGGCTCCGCCGACCTTTACGCCGACGATCCCGCCTGCTACGCCGACCCCAACGCGAGCACCAGCGACCTTGACACCTACTCGGACGCCGGTGACTCCGGGCGGAGGCGCGGCGGAGGAAGACGGAGGATGCCACATCCATGCGGGCGCTTCAGCGTCGAGCGGGTGGCTCCTCCTGATTCCGGTCGGTGTGCTCGCGCTGCTGTGCCGCCGCTGGCGGCCCTAACGAGCTGCGCCGGTTGCCCCCGGCGCGGGCCTGTGTCCTGAAAGGGGGGCCAGTGGCCCCCCTTTCTTTTTCCATGCGTGCAGAGCCTTAGGACCAGGCAGACCTTTGCTACTTGTCGGAGTCGTTGCCCGCACCGGCGCGGAAATGCCCTAGTCTGCGCCATACGGCGAAGTAAAGCCACCGCCGCGTGGCGGGCCCCACTCCCACCGGCGTCTTTCTTCCGCCAAGTGCCGGTACCCCAGTGCATTTGTGACGAAGCCCGGCCCCTGGCTTGCAACGAGCCAGAAGCGTGGCCGGATTCAGAATCGGGAAGGCAGCGGGTCGGCTGGTTGTTTTCCTCTCCTGTCTGGTGGGCGAAGTGGCCGTCGCGTTTGCAGGGACCTACCACCGGGCGGGGCCGGTCGATCTCGTCGATGGGAGCCGAGCACTCCGAGAAGCCTGGCAGCGCGTGACTCAGGCACGAGGTCGGGGAGCTGGCGCGGCGCCGTCCCTGCGCTCCCAAACGCTGCCCTCCGAACAGTTTCCACTGCTGGTGGTTTTCCCATCCGCGCGAGACGTGCGGTCCCTGGAGCGCCGCGGTTTTTCCATCCGGGCACGGCTGGGCCGTGTGGCAAGTGTGGTGGTGGACAGCGCCGGCCTCGGGCGGCTGCGCGGCATGCCCGAGGTTCTGACCGCCCGCGCGCCCGAGGTGCTGTTCTTTCATCTCGATGTGAATGGAGTAGAGAACAATGCGGTCGCCGCACGCCGGCTGTACGGGGCCAGTGGTGCCGGTATCATAATCGGTATCATCGACTCGGGGATCGACTGGGCGCATGGGGATTTTCGCCGGGCGGACGGAGGCACGCGCATCAGAGCACTGTGGGATCAATTCGACGACAGCTACCAAACCTCTAACGGCGCAGTCGGCAGTCCTCCGCCGGTTGCTGGTCTGGGGACGGTATATGCGCAGAGCCAAATCGACGCGGCGCTGGCGGGCCAGGGAGTTGTCGCCTCGCGAGACCTGCTGGGCCACGGGACGCTGGTTGCCAGTGCTGCCGCGGGGAATGGCGGTGCGGCAGGCGCAGGACCGTCGCCGGGTATCTACGCCGGCACCGCACCGGAAGCAGATCTCCTGATTGTCAAAGCCGGCGGGACCGATCCGGCGGATCCCTCAATTTCGGGCGATATCGTGGCCGCGCTGGCATGGATCGACGAGCAAGCGACAGCGCTCGCAAAGCCGGTGGTCGTGAACATGAGCTTCGGCGGGCATGTCGGCCCGCACGACGGGACAACGCCAGAGGAAATCGACATTTACGAGTTCGCTCGACGGCCGCTCAGAGCTGGCGTCGCTTCCGCGGGAAACGAAGGC
>JBBIUR010000355.1:0-3024 GCA_037440145.1 Myxococcales bacterium
GTGTGAAATCCGGCCGCAGTGGGCTCCGCAGCCAGGCGCGCTTCTCCGCCCCGCGGGGGTCTTTTGCTTCGGACGCACCAAGCGCGAGGCGCGGATAGCTGCGGACTTCACGGTGCGCGGCCTCCGCGTGAAGGCCGCCGCGCAGGCCATGGGCGGCTACGAGTCGGCTTCTCCCGACCACCTGTGCGAGATGGAGTACTGGTGCCTCCAGCAGGCCAAGCTCGGCGTCGCAGCGGAGCGGCCGCTCGAGCGCCAGGTCGTGCTGATCACCGGCGCTGCTGGAGCGATTGGCTACGGCATCGCGAAGGTGTGCGCCGAGGCCGGCGCGCACCTGGTGCTCACTGACATTGACGAGGAGAGGCTGGCTCGCGTGGTGGCGCGCCTGGAGGCGGCACACGGCCTGGGCGTGGCGACAGCGATCCGGATGGACGTGACCGACGAGGCGTCCGTGCGCGCAGCTTACGACGAGGCGTGCCGCCGCTATGGAGGCATCGACGTCATTGTGGCCAATGCCGGGGTGGCGCACGTCGCCCCGGTTGCCGAGTTGCGGGCATCGGACCTCGAGCGCGTGATGGCCGTGAACTTCACGGGCACGTTTCTGACGATCCGGGAAGGCGTGCGGGTGCTGCGCGCGCAGGGGCTGGGGGGCAGCATCGTGATCAACTCTTCGAAGAACGTCTTCGGGCCCGGCAAGGATTTCGGGGCGTACAGCGCCTCGAAGGCAGCCGGCCATCAGCTCGGCAAGGTGGCGGCGATCGAGCTGGCGGCCGAGGGAATTCGCGTCAATATGATCAACGCCGACGCCATCTTCGGGGAAGACGACGTGCCTTCCGGGCTGTGGCAGGCCGTGGGTCCGGAGCGGGCGCGCAGCCGCGGCATGGATCCGAAGGACCTCCCCGAGTACTACCGCAGCCGCAACCTCCTGCGCGCGCGCGTGACCGCGCGCCACGTGGGCAACGCGGTCGTCTTTTTCGCGAGCAACCAGACGCCCACGACCGGAGCCACATTGCCCGTCGACGGAGGTGTGGTCGAGGCATTTCCGCGCTGAAGGCGAGGTCGGGGTTTTCTGGCTTGAGGTGCGAACATGGCGGAGGGAAGTTCTCCGGTGATCGGGATCATCGGCGGCACGGGCCTGCAGGCGATCGAGGGCATGGAGCGGGTGGAGCGGCGGACGGTGGACACCCCGTTCGGGCGGCCGTCGGACGCGCTGGTGTGCGGCGAGCTCGAGGGCGCGCGGGTGGTCTTTCTGTCGCGCCACGGCCCCGGCCACCGCATCAGCCCTTCGCGCCTCAACTTCCGCGCCAACATCTTCGCGATGAAAGTGCTCGGTGGCGAGCGGCTGATTTCGGTCTCGAGCGTGGGCAGCCTCCAGGAGGAAATCCGGCCCGGAATGATCGTGGTGCCGGACCAGTTCTTCGACCGCACCGCGGGCCGGCCGAGCAGCTTTTTCGACGACGGGATCGTGGCTCACGTGAGCTTTGCCGATCCTACGTGCCCGGTGCTCTCGGATGCGCTCTGCCGCGCCGCCTCCTCGCTGGGCCTGCCCGTGCGCCGCGGGGGGACGTATCTCTGTATGGAAGGGCCGCAGTTTTCGACGCGCGCGGAGTCGCGGGTCTACCGGCAGTGGGGGATGGACGTGATCGGGATGACGAATCTGCAGGAGGCGAAGCTGGCGCGCGAGGCGGAAATCTGCTTCGCGACTTTGGCACTGGTCACGGACTATGACTGCTGGCGGGAAAGCGAGCCCGAGGTGACGATCGGCACCGTTCAGGAGGTCATGCGGCGCAACCTCGCGAACGCCATCTCCGTGATCCGCACTGCCGTGCCCGCGCTGCGCGGGCCCCGCGCGTGCCCGTGCGCGCGGGCGCTGGAGGCAGCCATCGTCACGGATCCTGCAGTCATCGCGCCGGCGACGCGCAGCATCCTGGCGCCGCTCCTCCACAAGTACTTCCCGGAGGAGATGCCATGAGCGAGCAAGGTCTGGATCCGAAGTGGGGCACGCAGACGCTCGTGCGGGCCTTTGTGCCAGAATCCCGGGTGTATTGGCGCACGTATCGCCCGCACGGCTTGGCCCACCAGTCGACGTGGGTGTGGGCCTGCGTGTGCGACGAGCAGGGGCAGCAGTATGCGATCACGCGGGAGTTCAAGGTGGAGGCGTCCACGCTGGCCGTGATCTCGAAGCTGGAGCGCGGCGTCGAGCGGGATTCGCCGCGGCTGTATGCGAACCTCTACCTCGGGATCGTCGAGCACGATATCGACCCGGCGAGCGGGCGTGTCTCGGTGCGATCCTATCCCTCGAAGGGCGCCCTCGGGTTTTCCGTCGAGATCGAACCGCAGCGATATCGCCACAGCGAGGCCGGCGGCGAGGTGGAGCTCGAGTACCGGGCGCTGGGCCCCGCCCTCGAGTATTACTGCCCGGGGGAATTGGAAGATGGCCTGTACGCTTCGGAGCTGTGCTCGGTCGAGGGGACGGTGCGCGGAGCGCGCGTGCGCGGGTTTGGCGGGATGGACATCGCGTGGGGGCCGCCGGGAATCGGGTGGACGCAGGGAAAGATCTACCGGCTGCTGGAAGAGTACTGGGTCGTGTTCGCGAACGAATTCGCCGACGGCGGGCTGGAGTACGGCGTCGCGGTGGACGGGGCCGCGGATTTCTCGGTCGGCTTCCTGGTGCGCGACGGCTACGTGGTCCATGCGGGCAGGGCCGAAATCCAGATGGAGCGCGATGCAGGCGGGTTTCCGCGACAGGCCCGGATCGCTCTGGGCGCAGACCGGTACGAGTTTCGGACCGCAGCGCGGGTGGCTCAGATCAAGGGGTTGATGCAGTGGGCGAGCGGGGAAATGGCGCGCGCGGGTCAGCCGCGCGCGGTCCGGCGCCGCTTCGCCTGGATCGAGTACTTCGCCCGCGGGCGCAGCGGAGGGAGCTCATGAGGCTGCAGGGCAAAGTGGCAATCATCACCGGCGCGGCGTCGGGCATCGGGCGCGCGGCGGCGCGGCTGTTCGCGTCGGAGGGAGCGCGGGTCGTCG
>JBBIUR010000356.1:0-2967 GCA_037440145.1 Myxococcales bacterium
GTAGCGCGTGCACAGGTACATCGCGATCTGGCGCGGCACGAGCACGTCGCGGCGGCGCGAGCGCGCGGCGAGTGCGGCCGCCGAGGTCTTGAACGCGGCGGCCACGGCCTCGACGATGCGCTCGGGCTCGAGCCCGCTCGCCGCAAGGCGCGGCGTCATCTTGCGCAGCGCGGACTCGGCGAGGTCGAGGTCGATGGGGCGCTTCAGCAGCGACGCGCTCGCGACGAGCTGGATCAACGCGGCTTCGAGATCGCGCACGCTTCCCGGCACGGCTGTAACCCGATTGTGCTGATCATGAACAATGGGGGCTGGCAGATCTTCCGGCCCGTGGCCGAACGCCAAGATCTTCTGAGCCTGCCCGAGTGGTCGTACGCGGAGATGGCGCGTTGCTGGGGTGGCTGGGGGCGACGGGTGCAGTCCGTCGCCGAGCTGCGCGAAGGGCTCGCGGCAGCGGCGGCCCAGCCGACCTTCGCCTTGCTGGAGATTGTCGTGAGCCCTCAAGACCTCTCGCCCATTACGCGGAAGTACATTGCGGCCTCGGCCAAAAAAGCAGGCTCTTAGGACCCGACCGGCAGGACCTGCTCGCGGCCCTCGCGCCCAGAGCCCAGGCCGTGCGCAGGCGAACCGACGCGCCGCGCGCAACCGCAGGGGGGTCCCGCAAGCAGCAGTGGTCTACGGCGAACCTTTCCTGCCGTTTCTCGAACCCATCCTGCGCGACATCGGCCGCTGGGCAGCGGCAGGCCACCGCTCGGTCCTCGCCCTGCCCGTCGAAGAAGCCTCGCGCCGCCCCGCCCGCTGCGCGCGCGTGGAGCGCCTCTACGTGCTGCCGTTCGACCTCCCGAAACGGGAAGCGGGTCCGCCGCCCGCCTTCCTGCGGCGGCTTTTCCCCCGCGCGCAGTTCCTCAATCCGCCCGAAACGCACGAACTCTGCTGGGACAAGCTCGCCGCCGAACGCCGACTGCTCGCGCGGGGCGTGCCCGTGCCGGAAACCATTTTCACCGAGTCCCCGGAGGAACTGCGGGAGTTCGTCGCCCAGCACGCCTTTGTCATCTTGAAGGAACGCCAGTCCTGCGGCGGACAAGGCCACGTGGTGCTCTGCGACTCGGACCAAGTGCTCGTCGGCGAGGCCAATGGCAGGCGCTTTGCCGTAGAACTGCGCGCCGATTCGAACGCTCGCCGGCGCCTGGAACACGGGGTGTTGACTTGCCCCCCGCCGTACTACGCCCAGCGCCTGGTGGGCACTGCCGGACCCGGCGGCGCCTTCATGCCAGGACAAGTGCTCCGCGCGTATGTCGTGGAGGGTCGCATCGCTTTCTGGACCGAGCGCTTCCGAGATCGGTACCGGCGGCCTTCGGACTGGATCGTCAACGCGTGCTTGGGCGCGAAATATCGATTCGTCCTCGAGACCAGCGAGGAAACGCGCAAGGTCGCCCTGCGGGCGGCCGAATGCCTCGGGATTCGCATCGGGGTCGTGGATCTCGTCCGCACCGCCGCCACGGGGCCCTACGTCCTCGAAGCGGACACCGATGGTTACCACATGTATATCGACCGGACGTTCAAGCGCATCCCCGAGTATCGCGATGCGTTCGACTTCGACCGCATGATCGCGGAAGCGCTGCTAGCTCCCGAAGCCGCTGCCAGGAGGTAGACATGCAACGCGACGAGATCGGTGCCAGCTTTCGCTGGCAAATCCCCGAGGTGTTCAACTTCGCCCTGCACGTGGTGGACCGCTACGCGAGGGATCGCCAGCGCCTCGCACTGTACTGGGTCGGTCAAGACGGGCGCGAAGTGCGCCTGACGTTTTGGGACGTGGCGCGGCAAAGCGCCCGATTTGCCAACGCCCTAGCTGGCTTGGGCGTGCAACGGGGAAAGCCAGTCCTCGTCATGTTGCCGAAGGTCCCAGAGTGGTTCGTGGCGATAGTCGGGGCGCTGCGCGGCGGTGCGCTGGTCATTCCCTGCACGTCCACCCTGCGCCCCGCGGACATCCGCTACCGCGCCCAGCACAGCGAGGCGCGCGCGATCGTCACCACCGCGGAAGCCGCCGACGCAGTCGAAGCGGTGCGCGCCGAATGCCCCGCTCTTCGGCACTGCGTCGCCGTCGGCGGGCGCGTGCCCGGCTGGCTCCAGTGGTCCGACCTGCTCGGGGAAGCCGCACCACAGTGGTCCGGCCCCTCCACCGCAAGCTCCGAGCCCGCGATCTGCTTTTACACCTCCGGGACCACGAAGGAGCCGAAGGCTGTTCTGCACAGCCACGCATATACCTACGCCCAGCGCTACACTGGAGAGCTGTGGCTTGATCTGCAGCCCGGCGATCTGCACTGGACGACCTCGGACACGGGCTGGGCGAAAGCGGCCTATGGAGTGCTCTTCGGTCCGTGGAGTCTCGGCGCGCCCGTCTTCATGTACGGCGGCCGCTTCGACCCCGAGCGCGAGCTGCAGCTTCTGAGGGACTACGAGATTCGGGTGTTTTGCGCCCCGCCAACAGAGTACCGCCTGCTCGTCAAGCAGGGATTGACTCGCTTTCGCCTGCCGCACCTGCGCCATTGCACCGGCGCGGGCGAGCCGCTCAACCCGGAAGTCCTCCTCGCCTGGAAGGAGGCCTTCGGCCTCTGGATTCACGACGGCTACGGGCAGACCGAGACCATCCCGCTGGTCGCGAACCTGCCGGGAATGGAAATTCGGCCCGGCTCGATGGGCAAGCCCTTTCCGGGGCACGACGTCCGCATCATCGACGGCCGCGGCCACGAGCTGCCCCCGGGCGAGGTCGGGGACATCGCGCTCCGGGGACGGGTCCCGAGCCTGTTCCTCGAGTACTGGAAGAACCCCGAAGAGACCGCGGCCGCCTGGCGGGGGGAATGGTACATCACCGGGGACCGAGCGTACCGCGACGCCGACGGCTATTTCTGGTTCGTCGGGCGAGCCGACGACGTCATCATTAGCGCCGGGTACCGAATCGGCCCCTTCGAA
>JBBIUR010000357.1:0-2949 GCA_037440145.1 Myxococcales bacterium
GGGGGTACGTGCTGCGAGCTAGTTACGAGGAGATACGCTTGTTGTGCCGGCGCCAGCCAATCTGCGAACTGCTCGCCGATCCCGCGACGCCGCCAGCAATGCGCTCCAAACTGGAACTTGTCCTCTCCGTGCGCTCCTTTGCGCGCGACGATCTCGGCCTGCGGGTGGGCGGCAGTTATGCCACCTTTGCGCGGGTGGATGCGCGCCAGGTGATCTACAACGTCGTGGCGGCAGAAAAGCTTCGCCTGAAGCCGTACACGTGGTGGTTTCCGATCGTCGGCCGCGTCCCTTACAAGGGTTATTTTCAGCGGTCGGAGGCGCTGCGGGAGGCCGCGCGACTCGAGAAGCGAGGCTTCGAGGGCATCGTGGTTCCCGCGGTGGCCTTCAGCACCCTGGGCTGGTTCGACGATCCGCTGCTGTCGAATCTTTTAGAGACCGACCCCGAGGAACTCGCCGCCACGGTCCTCCACGAACTGGTGCACAACACCTTTTACGCTCCGGGCCAGGCTGCCTTCAACGAGAGCCTAGCAAACTTCGTCGGGCTCCGGGGGGCGCTGCGGTACTTTCGGCTGCGCGAGGGAGAAGGGGGGGCGAGCGCGCGGCGCGCGGCGCTGCTCTGGGAAGACACCGTGACGTATGCGCGTTTTCTCGAAAGCTTTGCCGAGCGGCTTCGCGCGGCCTACGAGCGGGGGATCACCCTGGACGAGCGAGAGCGGCTGTTCCGCGAGGGTCGGGCGGAGTTCGCGCAACTGCGCTTTCATACCGACCGCTACCGGGCGTTTGGCAGCGTATCGCTGAACAACGCGTGGATTCTGCACGAGCGTACATATTACCAGGGCTTCGACCTCTTCGAGGCAGCTTACCAGAAGGCCGGGGGCGACCTGCGGCGGGCGTTCGAGGGGATTCTAGAAGCGGCTCGCGGCGCCTCGAATCCCTTCGAGGCGCTGCAGCGCACGGGTTCCGCTCCCTCACCGCATGTGCCGGAGAACGTACGGCAAAATGCCGCCGTGGGCGTAGTAGCGAGCTTCGTTGGCCGTGTCGATGCGGCAGCGCAGCGGGACCGAGGCTTCCGTCCCATCGGCCCGGTGCACGACGAGGTGCACTTTCATGCCTGGGCGAATGCCGTTTCGAAGTCCCGTGATCGAGAACGTCTCCCTGCCGTCGATTCGGAGCGTGCGCCGGCTGACGCCTTCCGGAAATTGGAGCGGCAGCACGCCCATGCCGACGAGGTTGGAGCGGTGAATGCGCTCGAAGCTCTCCGCGATCACCGCGCGCACGCCGAGCAGGCGCGTGCCCTTGGCGGCCCAGTCGCGCGATGAGCCCGTGCCGTACTCCTTGCCGGCAATGACGACGAGGGGCACCCCTTCTTCTCGATAGCGCATCGCCGCGTCGTAGATAGGCAGGATCGCTCCGTCGGGCATGTGCCTGGTGAACCCGCCGCTCCGTTCCGGGACCATCTCGTTGCGTAGGCGGATGTTGGCGAAGGTCCCTCGCACCATTACCTCGTGGTTGCCGCGCCGGGAGCCGTACGAGTTGAACTCCGCTGGTGGAACCCCGTGGGCGAGCAGGTAGGCGCCGGCGGGGCTGTCTTTCTTGATGCTTCCGGCGGGGGAAATGTGGTCGGTGGTGACGCTATCGCCCAGTACCGCCAGAGCTCGCGCGCCGCAGATGTCGCCAATCGGCGGGGGCGTTTCGGGCATCTCGTCGAAGTAAGGGGGGCGGCGAACGTAGGTACTAGCTTCATCCCAGTCGAACGTGAGGCCCGCAGGGGCGCGGAGGGCCTGCCACTGCTCTTCGCCGCGGAATACGTCCGCGTAGCGCTGCGCGAACATCTCCGGCCTCAGGATGCCGTCGATCGTTTCGCGCACCTCGCGATTCGAAGGCCAGATGTCCCGCAGGTAGACCGGCTTCCCGTCCGTTCCCGTGCCGAGGGCATCGCGGGCGATGTCGAGGCGCACGGAGCCGGCGAGCGCGTATGCGACCACGAGCGGCGGCGACGCCAGGTAGTTGGCGCGCACTTGGGGATGGATCCGGCCTTCAAAATTGCGGTTTCCAGAGAGTACCGCTGCGGCGATGAGGCCGTTCTCTTCGATTGTCCGCGCGATCTCGCTGTCCAGGGGACCCGAGTTCCCGATGCATGTCGTACACCCGTAACCCACCAGGTGAAAACCGAGGGCGTCGAGGTAGGGCTGCAGCTCCGCCGCCCGCAAATAGTCCGTGACGACCTGCGAGCCGGGAGCCAGCGAGGTTTTCACCCAGGGCCGGGTGCGAAGGCCCCGCTGGACGGCGTTGCGGGCAAGCAGCCCCGCGGCCACCATCGCGGACGGGTTCGACGTATTCGTGCAGCTCGTGATTGCTGCGATCACCACGTGGCCGTGGCCGAGCCGAAAATCCCTCCTCGGCACGGGCACCTCGCCCTCGGCGGCGCTCCTTGCAGACTGCCGCGCCGCCCCTCCCTTCGGGGCGGTGCGCCCAGCGCTCTCGGCCAGCAGCGTCTCGAAGTTGCCCGCGACGGCGGAGAGTGCGATCCGGTCTTGCGGGCGGCGGGGGCCCGCGACGCAAGGCTCGACGGTCGAGAGATCCAGCTCCACGACGTCGGTGAATGCGGGTGCAGGTGCCTCCGCGTTGTGCCAGAGCCCTTGCTCCTTGGCGTACGCCTCGACGAGTGCGATGTGTTCTGGCGAACGCCCGGTGAGCCGCAAGTACCCGAGGGTTTCGCGGTCGATCGGGAAAAAGCCGGTGGTGGCCCCGTACTCGGGAGCCATGTTGGCGATGGTGGCGCGGTCCGGCAGCGGCAGGTGTTCGAGCGCAGGACCGAAGAATTCCACGAATTTCCCGACTACGCCTTTTCTCCGGAGCTGCTCGGTTACCGCCAGCACGAGGTCCGTGGCCGTGCTCCCCTCCCGCAGCGCCCCGGTCAGCCGGAAGCCGATCACGTCCGGAATGACC
>JBBIUR010000358.1:0-2908 GCA_037440145.1 Myxococcales bacterium
GAACTGGCAGACGCGCTAGTTTGAGGGGCTAGTGGGGTAACACCCGTGGGGGTTCAAGTCCCCCTCCTCGCACTCTCGGGGTCCGCAGCCGGAACCGGCGACGCTTCCGGCTGCGGCGCGTCCGGTCCGGGAAATCGCGCCGCGCTACGGCGCGCGGCCTTTCTCACCGCAACTCGCATCGCCGGCCTCCGCCGAGCCGCAGCCAGACGCCTGGCCGACCGTGCCCGCGCTACCCTAGTGAGGATTGGATCCGACCGGGGAGCTGCCGCAGCTTTTGAAAAGCTCGTTCGGGTCGATGCTTGGCCTCGCCGCAATCCATCCCGCTGTGATCCAGCAGATCCTGCGTCCCCTCAGAATGCCGGGGCCGCGCTCGCACGGATACCCGTGCGGCTCGCAGCACCCCCGCCTGACCTCCGGCCCCCGCGAGCGGCCGTGACTGAGCTGCCTGAGGCGCGCGCCTCCTAGATGCCCGCAGAAGACGCGGCGCGCCACTGGCCTCGCCGCCGATCGGCGCATGCCCCGGGCGCTGTTCGGCCCCCCAGAGGAAATGCCGTCAGGTGGCGGGCCCACGGCCGCTTGGCTGCCAGCGCAGGGCGGATGCAACTTCGCGGCGGTTGCTTAGGCGCCGGATGTGCGAGCGGACATTGCGGCGAGGGCGGACGGGACGGGGACGGGAGGGAACCACCTCCTCGATGGGCACCAGTGCCACCGGACCAAGAGTCCCGTATCGAGATCTTCGCTGAATCGTTCGACGACCAGGGGAAGGCAGGCGCAGCCGTGAGCGCGGGTAAGGGCGGAACTCTTACGGGCGGCCCGAACCCGAATTCCGGGCGCACCCGTGAAGACGGGTAAGGGACGCGGGCAGGTCGACCGGGCCGCCAAGCTCGCCTCAGCCCGCGAAACAACGCGACAGCTCGGTCCGGAGGCCGCGCCTTTGCCAACTCTGCGAAGCGAGCCGGTTGGAAACTGCCCCACTGATCGCCCAGGCGGCAATAGTTGGTCGAACTTCCCCGCGCGAAACAATGCTGCTCTCACGCAGGAGCCGAGAAAACCGGGGCAGACCTCTGGCGGCGTTCCAGGTCAGCTCCTCATCACGGATCGAGGCGCAGCACGCGCCAGAGCCCCTAAAACGCCTCTTTCGGTGACAGGTTCGATGCGTGCTTGATTTCTGAGCCATATTCACATACCTAGCGACCGTCGAAAGGAGCACCCATGGATCGCATCGGCGCTGTCGATGCTTGGGCTTCCCTGATCACGCCCGAAGCGGCGCGGCTCTGGCCCGAGGAGTTCCTCCACATCTTCCGGCGCTACAAGGTGGAGGAGCGGATGACCCGCGGGATGTCGGCGGAAGACATGATCGCGGAGATGGATGCCGCAGACGTGGAGGTCGCCGTTTTCTCCGCTTTTCACTACGGCGACCTGGCCATCATGCCGAACGAGCACGTCGCAGCGCACGTCCGCCGCTACCCGAAGCGCTTTGTCGGCGCTGGCACGGTCGATCCGCGCCGGCGCCCCATGGACGTGCTGCGGGAGATCGAGCACCTGGTGCACGACCTGGGCATCCGGATCCTTCGCCTGGAACCCTACGCGTACGGCGACGGCATGACGGGGGCGCCTCCGAATGCCAAAATGTACTGGCCCGTTTACGCGAAGTGCTGCGAACTCGGCGTCCCCATCTGCATCCAAGTGGGTCACACGGGGCCGCGACTGCCTTCGGAGCCCGGGCGCCCGATCTACCTCGACGAGGTCGCACTTGCCTTTCCAGAGCTCACCATCGTGGGCTGCCACCTGGGCCAGCCCTGGCACGAGGAGATGATGATCCTCGCCTGGAAGCATCCGAACGTGTACGTGGAAACGTCCGCGCGCCCGCCCAAGTACTGGCCGGACTCCTTCAAGGAATTCGTCCGGGGCTACGGCCAAGACAAGGTCATTTGGGCGACCGACTATCCGCTCCTGTCTTTCAAGCGCGCGAGGCAGGAGGTGGAAGAGCTCGGTTTGCCCCTAGAAGTGAAGCGGAAGCTCCTGCGCGACAATGCGTTGCGAGCGCTGAAAATCACCGTCTAGGCTCCTGGAAAGCACTATGGCAAAGCGCGTTGCGTGCATCGCCGGCGTCGGGCACACCGCACTGGCTGCGCGGCTCGGCCGCTCTGCCTGGGCGCTCCAGGCCGAGGCGGTGCGTGCGGCCGTGGCGGATGCCGGGCTCCAGCCCCGGGATATCGATGGGTTCCTCACGGAACCCGGCTACTCGCAGGGCGTAGTGGAGGGAATCACCCCTCACTACTTGCGCTTGGGTGCCATGCTGGGGCTCGAGCCGCGCCTCACGGGCTCGGAGATCCTCGGCGGAGCGAGCCCAGTGGCCATGGTTCAGCGGGCTGCTCTGGCGGTGACCGCAGGTATGTGCGAAGCGTGCGTTTGTGTGTTCGGCGACGCCCCGTCCGAGGCACGCGGAGTGTGGGGCTACAGCCGGGGGGACGCAGCCTGCTTCGGATTTTTCGGGGCGCCCGGGTTGCACGCTCTGGCCGCGCAGCGGCACATGGCGCTTTATGGGACGCGGCCCGAACACTTGGGCGAGATCGCGGTCACCTTCCGCAGGCACGCCAGCCTCACGCCGCACGCACAAGAGCGGACGCCGATTACGCTCGACGATTACCTGGCGTCGCGTTACGTGGCGGAGCCCTTGCGCGTTCTCGACTGTTGCCTGGTTTCCGACGGCGCAGGCGCGGTGGTCGTCACGACGTTCGAGCGCGCGCGCGACCTCCCGCACGCGCCGGTGGCCATTGCCGGCTTTGGGCAGGCACACCGCCTGACCGGTTTTGCAGACCCCGCTTCCCTGACAGAGCTCCCGGCCCGGCGCTCCGCCCGGGCAGCGTTCGAAATGGCAGGGCTAGGAGTGGGCGACATCGATGTG
>JBBIUR010000359.1:0-2900 GCA_037440145.1 Myxococcales bacterium
CGCAGGTCGGAGCCTCCGCGGCGCACGAAGTCGACGAGATCTTTCAGGTGCACCACCCCCAGCACCTTGTCGATGGACCCTTCGAAGATCGGCACCCGCGTGTACCGCTCTTCCAAGACGGCATCGAGCAGTTCCGGCGCTGGCGTTTCGGCGGAAAACGCGACGATCTCGGTGCGGGGGACCATGATGTCGGAGACCGTCATCTCCGCGGCGCCCGCTACCGCGCTGATAATCGCCAGCGGCGAGCCGCTCGGCTGCTCGGGGGCTACGGCGCGCGCCAGGCGCATGATTTCCTCCGAGGTGCTCATCCGCGCCCCATCGCCTCCGCCCGCCACCGACCGAACGAACGGATCGACGATGCGGTCATAAAGGAGATGCAATGGCCGGAGCACCTGGTGGATGAGGTAGAGGGGAAGGGCCACCGCATAGGCGACTCGGCGCGGGTGCTGTGCGGCGACCGCCTTTGGCAGCACCTCTCCAAACACGAACACGACTATGGTCATCACGACCGTGGCCGAGAACAATCCCAGCCGCTCGCCCAACAACCGCACTCCGAGAACCGACGCGAACGCTGCACCCGCGATATTGACCACGTTGTTGCCGAGCAGAATGGTGACTAGCAGCCGCGAAGTCGAGCGGAGAAGGTCGCGCACCGCTACCGCCGCGGGCCCCCGCGCAGCCCGGATATCCTCCTCGAGCTCGTGTTCCTTCATGCGCAGAAGCGCGGTCTCGCTGCCGGAGAAGAATGCCGAGAGGACGAGGCAGGCAGCCACTCCGAATCCGTAGGTCACGGTTTCCATTTCTCTCCTCTTTGCGCTGGATTCACTGTGCCCGCACGCGCGCGCGCACGGCAAGGGGTGCGAACACCCTGCGGCTCCGCGACGGGTTTCTCATTGTCGGCTGGATCCTCGCATCGGTTTTCGGCGCCGTGCTCCGCGTCCCCGCGGGCACCGCGGTTCCGGCCCACGCCTTTCTCGCAGCCGCGTGGGGCTTCACCACGACCGAATCGACGGTGTGGAGCGGGCTGGGGCAGAAAAGCCGCGCGCATTGTGGCTGTGGAGGTCGTTCCCCCAATGGGTCGGCGGCACGGGATCACCCTGTGCACGATCGCGGTCCTGCCCCTGCTCGGCATTGGGGGCCTGCACCTGTGCAAGGCCGAAGAGTGCCCGGGCCCATCGCCGACAAGGTCCGCCCCAGTTGCTCCAGACCGCGGGGCAGCTCTGGCAGATCTACGTGGGCCTCGCGGCCGCCGAAAGTGCAGCGCGGATCGCAGCCGGGGTCCGGCCCTTCGAAGCTGTGCCATGCGTTCACGACCCGCGCCACAGGCGGCTTTTCGACGCGCGATCTCTCGCTGGGGCTTTCGGCTCCCCGGCGATCGAGCGGATCGTAACCGGGTTTGTGTTGCTTGCGGGGATGAACCTACACTCCCGACTGCTCGCCCGCTGGCTGCACGAGGTATGGCCGGATGTCGAACTGCGGTACTTTCTCACCATCGCCGCGGCGGGCGTCTTCGCCGTCGCGAGGGTTCTGCTGCCTTCCGCGCCGGCGCCGGCAGAGGCGCTGCGCTTGGCGGCCTTCCAACTCGCCTCGATCCTGACGACCAGGAGTACGTGACGGCGAACTCCGAGGCGTGGCCACCGTGACGCACCTCGCCTTCCTCATGCTTGTGGTTCTCGGCGGCATGTCCGGATCGACGGGCGGCGGGGTAAAGAGCTTGCGCGCCCGTCTCGGCCTGCAAGCCCTGGGCGTGTCGTTTCAGCGCCTCCTCCACCCCCGCCTGGCGCGCTCGGTGAAATACAGCGGCCGCCCGATCCGCGAAGATGTCTTCTCCGGAATCTGGGTGTTCTTTACCGGTTACTTTTTGATCGCGGTGATCGCGGGCGCTGTCGCCGCGGCGGCGGTCTACGATCTCGAGACCGCGTTCTCGGCCTCCCTGACCGCTCTCGGCAACGTGGGGCCGAGACTCGGAGCGGTGGGAGCCTCCGACACCTTTGCGCACTTCCCGATCCTCGTGAAAGCCGTCCTCGCGGCGTGCATGCTCGCAGGGCGTCTCGAAGTGTTCGCCCTGACGGTCCTGGTCTCTCCGGCGTTCTGGCGCCGCTGAGAAAAGGCGCAGGAGAGCCGGCCGTGCTGCCGCGCGGGAAGCGGAGCCCCTTTGGTCAATCGCCAGCGAGAAAGTCCTCCACGGCAGCTTCGTCCATTCCGAGACAGCGCGCCACGAGCACGCTGGCCTCGAGCGCATAGAGACTGCTGTCGCCAACCCATTCCCGGCCGAGCGCATACGTGCACCCTCCCAGGCGCAAGAACGGGCGGCCGTCGCGCTGGACCAAGTCGCCCTTGCCGAAGCCCACCGCGTTGGGCCTTGTCGCGAAGGGGGCCAGACTCGGGTCGTCTGTGCAAACTACCAGCGCGCCGCGCTTTTGCTCCATTCGCTCGACCAGCACCTTCATCTCGGCGCGCAGCGTGGCGAGCGCGGACTGATCCTCCGAGTAATCCGGCCCCAAGGGAGTGAAGACGGCGACGTCGGGCTCCACGACGCGCAGGTGCTCCCCCATGTCGCCGGGCCGGCGCACCCCCAGCTCGAGCACGAGAACGTCCGCCGGGTCGGGAACGAGCGCCTTCCAAGCCGCACGGGCCAACCCGGCTGCGACATCGCGCAGCCGGCGCGTGTCGAAGCTCGTGTCGAGGATCGCGAATAGCAAACCCACCTCCGTGTTGTAGGAAAGCGGGTTGCACCGGACGCGCCACTGCCGGCCGAGGAATTCGACCAGCGCCCGCTTCATGACCGTTTTCCCTCGCCCACCGGCGATGGCCACCACGCGCGGCGCCCGCCGCCGCAGGTACAGCCGCGCCAGGATTCGCAGCGCCCCCACGCCGGCTCGGCGCAGCGGCCTGCGCCG
>JBBIUR010000360.1:0-2884 GCA_037440145.1 Myxococcales bacterium
TACTACCGGCTCAACGTCGTCAACATCGAGATTCCACCGCTGCGCGAGCGGCGCGAGGATATCCCCCCGCTGGTGGAGCATTTCGTGCGCCTGCACAATCGCGAGCTGAAGCGCAACTTCAAGGGCGTAGACAGCGCAACGATGAAGCTGCTCATGTCGCTGCCGTGGAAGGGCAATGTCCGCGAGCTCGACAATGTCATCGAGCACGCCATGATCCTCGGGGACGGTGATTGGATTACCCTCGAGCACTTGCCCCGCCCGCTGCGCGCAGGCACGGCGCCGCTGCCCGCTGGAGACAACTTGCGCGAAGCGCTGCGCGCGTACGAAAGGGCGCACATTCGGGGCGTGCTGGCGAAGGTGGGGTACGACAAGAAAGCCGCCGCGGCGCGTTTGGGGGTCTCGCTGTCGTCGCTCTACCGGAAAATCGAGGAGCTGGGCATCGCGCCCGAAGGGGAGGCAGAGTGAAGATGCACCGCTTTCTGGAAGCGCGCGTGGCGGATTACATGACCCGCGATGTTGTCACCGTCTCGCCCGAGACCACGCTCCGCGAACTCGAAGAGCGCTTCGTCCAGTGCGACTTCAACGGGTTTCCCGTGGTCGAAGGGGGGAAGCTAGTGGGCGTGGTCACGAAGTTCGATGCGCTAAAGGTCTTCGTCTTCACCACGCGGACCGTGGTCCCGCAGTACGACGAGCTCGTGCGCGTCCCGGCCCGAGCGATCATGACCCGCGACGTGATCACCTTTAGCCCCGAAACTCCGCTCACCGCGTGCTGGCAACCCGGGTAGACTTCCGCGTCAAGAGCTTCCCCGTCCTCGAAGAGGGCCGCCTCGTCGGCATCATCGCCCGCGAAGACGTGGTGCGCGCCCTCCGCGACGCCGCCACCTCCTGACTGTTTCATTTTGGGGGACGTAGTTTCACGCGCAGCCCGCGCGGGGCCGCGCAAAAGTGTGTCCCCGTCCGCGAAAGGCCTCAGGGCAACAGGAAAAAGGCGCCGTCTGAAACCTCTCGGAAACAAGCGCCACCATCCGGCGGGGTAAGGAAGCTCGGGCCGCCTCGAGTGCAGGAGGAAAACGCCAGGTAGCTCGGTTGCAGGAAAAAGCTCCGGGAAGAACGGTTGGGCCTCGGGCAGATCGAGCAGGTGATCCGGCAGGGACTCGGAATCGAACCAAGATGGTGGAAGGAGAAATCCCGGCGGACCCTGAGAGCAAGCCACTTGGAGCACAGGCCGGGGCACCGCTGGGGCTCTCGCCGGGGAGCAAGAGAGCGAGCGGGCGACGAGCCGTAGGGACACGAGGTTCTAAATGCCTCCCGAGATGGTAAGAGGTCGTGCGGAGGAAAGGCAAGCGTTCCGTCTCGCACGAAATTTTAGACAGGACGGGCACGGACTGGACGGCGATTGAAAGGTCGGGGGTTGCTCGGCGGATGCCCTCGATTGCCCGCCGCTGTTCGGGACGCCGCGGGCAAGTAGTGCAGGGCCAGTGGGGGAACTAGCGCAGCGGGGGATTCAGGCTTTGGGGCTGCGGACAAAGCCGGGGCATGCCGCGCGCTGGTTAACCCGACAAACCCAGCGCTTCCGCGGGGAAGTGGCGCGCCTTTGCGCGGCGCACCGCTCGGAGAGGATCCGAGATCGCGCGCCCGGCAGGAGGGTTAGCGGGGAAATCTCGAGGCCCAAGCGAGACGACAGCGCCCTCGCGCGAAGACCACCGCCACCCCGGCAATTGCCGGATGCGCAACGCTTTGCACCTCAAGCCAGGGCGAAGAGCTTCTCCCTCTTTCCTCCATGGCTGGCCCCCGCGGGCATGGATCGACAAGAACAGAGTGCCAGTGCCGATGGCGCCGGCCGCGTGTCTTGGGAGGGCCGGCCGGTGGTGCCCGATTTCGACGCTGCGGGGCGGAGGACGGGCAATCGCACGGCGAGCGGGCCCAGGACCCCCTTCGCTGCAGCGCCGCCGTTCCCCGTACTAGTCGATCCTCGGCTGGACGGGCCGCCACGGCCTGAACCCACATCGGGGTTGTGCCGACCATCAAACCATAGGGCACTCTGGTAACGGCGGAAGTGGCCGCCCCGACGTGCCGCAACATCCCGCGAGGAGCTGGCCGCGGGCTACCGCCGGATAACCTCCGCAGAAAGCCGCAGGGGGCGTGTCGGGCCGCGCCGTTAGGTGCTAGTAGAAGTCGCATTTTCCTCCGGCACCGGTCCACGGCGTGGAAGAGGCGGACGAAGAACCCTTTCGACCCGTGCGGTATGCGCCCTTGGAGCGAAAGGGCCTCGGGCGAGCCGTGCCTTCCTACAATTCCTGAACGCTTTCGCCGTCGCACCAAGACGCCGCTCTCAGCCCCGACCGAGGAGGCCGTCTCCGACGAGAGCATAACCTCACGCGCTGACAGAGCATGACCTCACCCGCTGAGAATGGTGAAGAACTGCTCCTGTGCAGGCGCGCGGAAGAAGTGCATGGCGGAAGTAGAGATCGGCAGCATCGCCGCCTGCAATGAGACCGCCGCCCGGACGGAGACAGAAGGCAAGGGATGCTGCAGCCGGAAGAAGTCAGTCGGATCGGCGCGTTGCACGAGCACGGCCGGATATCGAAGCAGATTGCGCGCGAGGTTGGGGCGGGCGAAGCACTGTCCAGCGACGCGTGCCGGGGGCGGCCGGGTGCCCTATTGCGCCCACGCGGAGCCGAGTGAGTTCGCGGGTCCTGGGCCGTGGCCCAAAGAACCCTTTCAGGGTCGCCGGGGCAACCGCGATGTCGCGCGCCAGGAACTTGACCGCGACCAGAGCGTCGAGGCGAGCCTGCGCACGGTCGAGCGGCCCGGTCGGCCGTCCTGCGCCGAGGCGGCCGCGCGCCCGAAGGACATGGTCCGCTTTGAAAAACCCACCGAGGCG
>JBBIUR010000361.1:0-2864 GCA_037440145.1 Myxococcales bacterium
ACGCTCCACTTGCAGCACCAAAGACGCAAGCCTTGCTTCCGTTTTCGCTTGCGCTTCGGCCAGCTCGGCCATCCGCTGTTCGAGGACCCCGAGCCGCTCCTCGGTGCGCCGCTGGGCTTCGGCCAGCTCGGCCAGCACGCGGGTGAGTTCTGCCCAAGCTGGCTGGTCGCCAAGAAGAAGATCCCGCAATGCTGCGCGCCACTCGGGGTGCTGTCCGAGCAGTCCGAGGAGCTCCTGCCAGTCGGACGCGGTGAGGGCCATGCAGACTTTATAGCACGTCCCTCGCGCCGGCTGCACCAGCCAGGGTTTCCGAGTGTCGACGGCCGTGTGCGCGACCCCGGAACTCTTCGGCTGCTACCCGCCCCGGGGGGTCGCGCCGACTACCAGGGGACCCCAAATACCCGGGAACCGGCTGCCCGTTCTGTGCAGTCTTCGCGAAAACTTCGGGACGCCGGCCCCGCGGCTTTGGGGGCGGCGGTCGTACGGAAATCGAGTCGCTGAGGTCGAGGGGAAGCCGCGCGCCCCGCAGCACAACCGCCGCCTGAAGCTTCCCCTGCGCCACGTTGCGAGGCATGGAACCTTGCTCGGTTCCCGAAGCAGCGACCGCGAGCCCGAGGAATTTCGTCGCCCGCCGGATAAGCGCTCGCGGGTACCAGGTGAGGCCGAGACACGAGACGCGGAGAAGCTCTGCGTGTTGCCGCGCGCCCGGCCCACCGAACATGGAATCCGCGTCTTTGCCTCTCGCTTCGCGAGCGGGGTCTCGCCTTGGTCAAGGTCTTGAATCAGGAGGGGAACTCGTTCGGGCGGCAAAGCGCCGGGAAAAAGAGATAGCTACACGCGCTCCGGGTTCCCTGGGTTCCGCATGCTCGAACCGCGCCCGCCGTGCTGTGGAGTTCTAGCAGTGCGAGGGTTCAAGGCGCGCCGGGACCGCGCGCCGCGGGTGCACGCGCGGCCAGGGCAACCGCCGCGAGGAGGAGGCAGGCGGCGAGCAGTGTCTCAGGCCTCAGCGGCTCGCCAAGTGCGGCGGTCCCGATCGCCGCGGCAGTCACGACGCTCGTGGCCGCTGCCAGGCTTCCCTGTGTCGCAGACGCGTACCCGAGTCCCTGGTGGAGAAGCCACTGCCCAGTCGCCGACGTGACGACCACGGCGGCCAGGGCGAACCCCAGTCGCGGGCTCAATCGCGGCGCGGGGAGGAGCAGCGCCGGACTCGTTACCGCGGTGCCAATCGCCATGAAGTAAAGCGTGATAGCCGTCGCGTCTTCCGAGTGGCGCAGGTACCGGGCCGTGGTGACGGCGGCGCCGGCGAGAGCCGCTGCCGCCAGCGAGCTCAAAGCCCCGAGCGCGAGCTGCGCACCTCCCGACAGGCGGAATCCCGGTGCCATCGCGACTGCCACGCCTATTATGTTGAGTCCGAGCGCGGCAGCGAGCGAGGGGGGCAGCGGCTCCTTGAGCGCGCGGTTGGCGAACAGCGCTGTGAACACGGGGTAGGTGTTTTGGAGCAAGGTGGCAAAGCCGGCGCCCGCCTTGCCGATGCCCGTGAAGTAAAAAAGGATGGCTAGCGACCCGAACAAGCCGCGCAGCGCGAGCGTGCGGAGGTTGTCCGGGCGCGCGCGCATCCGCGCCGGGCCGGCAACGGCAACCAGGAGAACAAACGAACCGAGGAAGCGCACGAACGCAATCTGGAGCGGCGGCATGTCCGCGCTCGCAATCCGCACGCTGGCGGCCATGGCCCCAAAGAGGGCGGCTGCCACGAGGATTGTGGCTGTCCCGCGAAACGGTTGCCTTCCGGGGGTTCGCAAGCTGCACGCAGACATCGAGGCAAGCTCTGGCGGAGGAGCCGCGGCGAGTCAATTCAAGGTAGCCCGCGAGCGATTTGCCGAAGAATTTCCCGCCGCCGCGCCCCTTGCTGGCGCTTGGAACCTTTTGGGGGCTTGGCGAGTTTAGGCGAACGGGTAAAAAGGCGCTTGCTGCGGGCGCGAGTTCCGGATGGATTGCGAAGGATACCGCGATATTGCTGCCGCACACGCGGATAACCAACTCGACGAGGGGGAGCGCCGCGAGGCCGAAGCGCACCTGGCTGCGTGCCCGCGCTGCGCGCTCGCGTATCGGGAGCAACAGATCGTTCGCGACCTGTTGCGCGCGAGGACCCTCCTGCGCTCAGCGCCCCCGGGGGTGCAGCGGCGCATCGCTGCCCTGGGAGAGCCGCAAGGGCGCGGCGCACAGCGCGTGCTTCCGCGGGCGCGCCGCCGCGCGGTTCTCGTGGGGCTGGTTGCCGCCTCCGTAGCTCTCTTGGTTCTCCCGCTGTGGCGTCGGGCGCATCCCGATCTGCTGGCACTCATGGTCGAAGATGTGCGCGCGGCCGATGCGGGGCAGATCCCACTGGCCGTGCGCACCAGCGATCTCGATGAGCTGCGCGCTTACTACCGCACCACCGGGCGCATCGAGGTGGCGGAGCCCGTGGCCGACTTGCGGCCGGCAGGCTTCGCACCTGTTGGCGGCGGTGTTGCGCGGGTAAACAACGTGTCCACGACGCGGACCGTCTACGAAGGCCACGGGGCGAAAGTCGTCTGCCGGCGTTTCCGCGCGGATGCGCTCGCGTTGCCACATGGGGGCGAGCGCGTGGGCGGGGCTCTGGTGTTCGTGGTCGGCGGTGTCACCGTCCGCATCGCGCGGGAGGGCGACACCGTGTGCTGCCTTTCCAGCTCCATGCCGCGGGAGGATTTTCTCCGGCTCCTGCAGGCGAAAACGGGGGCTCACTGAGCGCGCTGCGCGAGAGACGCCGGGAGCGTCGGGTGAGGGGCGTGGAGAACGGCTGCGTCTCGCCGTGAACCGGCGTGGCGGAGGCAACTGGCTAGAGTGGCCAA
>JBBIUR010000362.1:0-2863 GCA_037440145.1 Myxococcales bacterium
CGCATGCGGGTTCCGGGTGCCCGGACAACGTTGGCAGAGGAGCTGCTTCGACCGACGCGGATTTACGTCCGCCCAGTCCTGGAAATTCTCCGCCGCGGGCATCGCGTGAACGGTATGGCGCACATCACCGGAGGGGGTCTCCCGGGGAACGTGCCGCGTGCGCTGCCGGAGGGATGCGGCGCGGTGATCTTCCGGGGAAGCTGGCCCGTGCCTCCCATTTTCCCTTTCCTGCAAGGCCTCGGAAATGTCACCGCGGGGGAGATGTTCCGCACGTTCAACATGGGTATTGGTTTCGTGCTGATCGTGCCGGATGGGGAAGTGCAGCCAGTGCTGGCGCGGCTGGCGTCCATGGGCGAGCGGGCCTATGTGATCGGGGAGATACAGCGCGGTGCCCGGACGGTGCGGTTGGTGCGCCGGCCGTCTGCAGGATGCCGCCCGGATTTCGCGCTCGCTCGGAGGAGAAATCGGAGATGAAAACCTTGCTCTTGGCACTGCTGGTGCCCGCGCTGATGGCGGCGTGGCCGCCCGAACTGGCTTCGGTTCTCCCCTCGGCCGGGGTCCTCTATGTCGCCACGCAGCGCAAAGACGGAAGCCGGAGCAGCGCTGCACCGGTCTGGTTCGCGATCATGGACGGGGCGATCTGGATCGACACGGGAGCTGCGAGCCATAAGGTGAAACGACTGCAGCGCGGCAGCCCGCTCTTCGTGGCCCCTCGCAAGGGCGGCCCGTTTTTCGAGGTCAAGGCCGAGATCGTGCGCGACGGGACCGCCGCTGACCGGTTGGGCGAGCTCTACCGGCGCAAGTACTGGCTAGCGTGGTTGGGTCTGTTCCGGCCCCGCGCTTCGCGCGTGCTCGCTGGGGAGACGGTTTTGATCAAGCTGATGCCGAAGGAATGACGTGGACGGCTCTGTTGTGCTTGACGCAACGCGCTCGACCAGCATAGAAACCGCAGTCGGAGTCACGCGGCCCCGCGCAGTGGCGCGTGCGGGCAGCGAGAAGGAGATGGTACTCAAACGAGCCACAGCAGCAGGCCTGGTCCTGCTCGTCTTTGCCGCGCCGGGCTGCGAGTTCGGGCGGCGGCTGCAGCGCAAACCCTGGGGGAAGGGGGCGTGGATCCCTGCGCTCGTGTGCGGAGGTCTCGGCGCCGGGGCCGGCTGGATCGTCCAGAACAATCGGCCAGGAACGAGCTGCGTGCGCGAGGTCGACCAGGAAGGGACAGTGCTCCGCGCCGCCTGCGTGCGCGACAACAAGGAGCAGTGGAAGGGTGCCTCCGTGGGCGGTGCGATCGGCTTTGCCTTGTGCGCCCTCGCCGGTCATGCGCTCCTCGATCCCGAGCCTACGCCGACATTGCCTCCGCCACCCCCGACGCCGGTGCCCACGCCCGAGGAGACCCCCCCAGTGAAAAAAAAGATCGTCCTGCGAGGGGTGCAGTTCGATTACGACAAGAGCGATCTTCGGCCAGAATCCCGCCCGGTTCTCGACGAGGCTGCTTCGGTGCTCCGCGAGAATCCGGAAATCCGCGTGTCGATTGAGGGTCATACGGATAGCCGGGGCAGCGAGGAGTACAACATGGCGCTCTCGTACCGGCGGGCAAACGCCGTCTACCGCTACCTCGTGGCCGCGGGGGTTGCGCCGGAACGCTTGGAAGTGATCGGTTACGGAGAGTCGCGACCCGTGGCGAGCAACGATACCGAATCGGGACGTGCCCAGAATCGCCGGGTGGAACTGCGCGTCGTGGAGACCCGTTCGTAGCCATGCGGGCCCGCTCCGCTGGGGTGCCGCGCGGGGATGGCCGGTCGCGGGCCCGGGGGCCGCGTGGGGGGAGCAGGGCGTGGCCATGGCAGCGATGGGTGCGCGACTTTCGAACGTGGGCCGAGGAAAGGACTGCCAAGACGCGAGGGGCCTTCTGCGGTGCTGAAGCCGTGCGGCGCACGAGGAGGATCGGTGCGATCGCCGCTGCCCTGCTCGTAGCAGGAGCCGTGGCGAGTGCATCCCGGGGAGAAGCACCGCTGGTCGGCGGCGACGCAGACTGTAACGGCACCGTCGACGCGGCAGACCTGGCACGGCTTGTTGCGGTGCTCTACGTGCCTGGCGGCGGGGATGGATGCCGGGGAGCAGATGCCAACGCCGATGGAGCGTTGACCGCCGCTGACCTGGTGGGCGCGGTGACCGCATGGAGTGCGAGCGCCCCGTCCCCGACCCCAAGCCTCCCAGGGCCAGGAGAAACGCCCACCCCGACACAAAGTGCATCGCCCACTCCGGTGCCCCCGACTGCTGCGAGTCCATCGCCGACCGCGACTCTCGTGCCGTCCGCCACTGCCACTGAGACGCCGAGTGCGGGTACGCCCGGCGAAACGCCCACAGCGGGGGAAAGCCCGACGGCAACCGCAACGATCGTTTCGAGCGCAACGCCGACTCAGATTCCGTCGGCGTCGCCCAGCGCTTCGCTGGCGCCCTCGGCCACGCCGAGCCGAAGCCCCACGGCAACCCGCACCGGCACGCGGACGGCGACGCCAACTGCGACTCGGGTGCCCACGTTCACGCCGACGGCGACGCGAACCCGCACGGCGACGCGAACCCCGAGCGTGACGCGCACGCAGACCCATAGCCGCACGCCGACTCCTTCGCCCACCCCTTCGCGCACGCGGACGCAAACGCGCACGGCCACCGCGACGCCGACGCCCACCGCGACAGTTCCTTTGCCCTTTGGGCCCCTGGTCACGTACTTCGTCAGGGCCCTTGCCGACGGCCGCCTGGATCCGCGCGAGCATGTCGCCTTCACCCCTGAAGGCGTGCCCGTTTACGCTTGCCGCTCTCTTTTGGGCTTCGGCCAAAAGCTTTAATTCCTCATGGTACTCAACTG
>JBBIUR010000363.1:0-2827 GCA_037440145.1 Myxococcales bacterium
GCCGACACTCAAGCCCACGACCAGTCCGAGGGTGAAAACCGAGTTCACCAGAGGGCGGCCGAACTGTGTCGTCCGCGCAAACTCATGGTCGAGATGTAAGGGCTGGGGGTTCATCGTGAGAGCGCAAAAGAGGGTGTTGTCGGCCTCGGTTACCGTGCGCCCCGGCCGGTGCTGGAACACCTGGCCTACCTCGAGCTCTTCGTAATACTTGCCCTGCACGGCTCTCGTCCTCCCTTTTGCCGATCCGCCGCAGCCTGAAACCGCAGCGCATTTACCCCCAGTGCTGCGGCTTTGCAAAACCCGGTGCCCGATCAAATCTGGCGGAACGGGACGGTGCCGCTGTGCGGAATCTGCGCGGACCCGGAGGCCCGGCCCCTGTGCGCGGAGCCGCGGGGTGGCGGGCCGCACGCGGCGACAGCCCCAGGAGGGTTACGGCAATACCCGCGCCGGTGGGCCGACGAAAACGGGCTCCACTTGGAACCGGAAGCGGAAGAAGCCAGCAATTGCGCGTGCGAGTGGCAGCGCGGGCACGTAATGGCAGCCCCTGCGCACCCAGAGCGCGATGCGCCGTGCTGCCTCGGAAGCCTCCGATCCCATCGCGCGGCGATCCACCGCAATGTGGCGCCAGCTCACCCGGGCATCGAAGTAATAGCCGCGCGAGCGCCGGACGAATTGCGGGTCGCCATCCGGCTCGGGCACGATGGACCAGATCTCCAGCGGAATTTTCCGCGCCCCGTCTCGTGCGTGCAAAAGGCGCTCGACGAGGCCGACGTACTGGTCTTCATCTCCTGGATCCGCGTGGTGGAGCACCACGATGTCGTGGGCAGGGGCGCCCTCACCCGGGCGGGCCACGACGGTCACCTCGGCTCCGCAGCGCGAGAGCTCGGCAGCCAGTGCCGCAGCAAGCGGCCGGCCCGCCCCGGTGACCAGAACTCGCCGGTCACGAAGCAGCGCCGCCGTCCCGAAAATTTGGTCCACCGCTTTCAGCCACGACCCGTAATAGGCATCCGGAAACACGTGGTGGAGCGCATGGTAGTGCGGCACGCAGAAAAACCCCTGCGGGCGATACGCGGGGAGCCGCTCGTACGCGCGGTGGTTGATGTCGATCCCGCGGGTGCGCAGGATGAGGAGAAACACAACCGTCTCGATCGCGACGGCTCCCAGTACGGGCGCCAGCGGCAGCACAGCTCCGAGCAAGAGCGTCGCGGTCACTTGCGTCAGGTATTCCGGAATCACGTGGTGGAAAAGATTCGCCCGCATCCGTTTGGGACGAATTTGCAGATTGCGGTCCAGGAACTCGTGATGGACCTGGTGCAGCGCTCCGACGGCGCGCCACCACGGCTGCGAGGACCGGTACGCTGCATGGAGCGCCACGTGGACGAGGTCGAACGCGATGGTCGCCCCGAGAAAAGTGAGCGCGACCGTTACCGCGAACAGCGCGATTTCCGGGACCCCTGGCACGGCCGCATTGTACGCCGTACCCCCGGTCGCCGTAAAGGCGGCAAAAACGAGCCCACCGCCGCCCGCCTCGGCCAATTGCTGTGCCGTGCATGAAGACTCCTCCAGCTAGGCACCAGCTCCGCGGGGATTCGCGTGCGGGCTGCGCGACGCATTGCCTGGATGGGCGCCGCGCCGCGATCCCGGTGCAGGGCCCGGTCCGCGCCTCGCTCGAACCGCGCCAACCAGTGTGGGTGGCAAGGTCCCCTGGCCGCGAAGTCTCTGCACCGGGCGATGCCCGAGCGCGCGAGCGCGGGCCGGGCAGCACCTCCGGTTCTGAGGGCCTCACGATTCCTCAGCTTGTGCTTCTGGCTGCCAAGCCGTGGTGGCACGCGCTTGAGGGGCACGAAGCGAGGGTTCCCCTTCTTCCAGTCGGCACGGCCGATTGGAGGGCCCGGGTACCCCCAGCACCGGCGCGGACGTCACGAGTTCCTGCGCCTCAGCCTTCTGCGCTGTAACCGAGCGGCGTCTCTAACAAACGCAGCTGCGGGTCCACATGTCCCTTCCGACGAGCAACACCGTACATGGAGTTTTCCTCCACGTCCTCGTGGCCCCATTGCTTCCAACCCGGGCGGCGAAAGCGCGCGAAGACCTCCAGGTACGGGCCAGGCCAGCAGGCCTCAAGGATGTCGTATATTTCGGGAATGCTCGCGCTTCCGCGTCGCCAAAATGTTCACCTGTCTTCGGCCGGGCGCGAGCGTGCGCATGCTACCTCGAACGCCAAAAAGGACCAGCTCCGTCACGTTGCGAAAGTAAAAGCCAACTCCCCGCTCGTCCGGGCCCCCGTCTTTACGGATTTTGTACCAAACGAGGTTCGTCTTATATGTGAAACCCCACGCCTCCATAACCCGGAGACCCTCCCGCAGCAAGGCGTTCGGCACCCAGAGGTAAAGGTGCGACTGCGCTGCTGCCAATCTAGCTACGGGCAATTCGCTAATTTCCTGCAGTTCCATCGTCGGGTACCTCAACAGGCGACGATGCTCCGGCGCCACCTTCCCCGTTCGGTTCTGAAACTGCCACGGTGGATCTGCCAGAATCGTTGAGTACTGACCGGCCACCTTCGCCAACAGGTCCTCGGACGGGTTTGGCTCAGCGACCCTGTAAACCTTCGCGGCCATTGGGCCTCCTACTTCTTCGCCCTTACACCACTACGACTTGTTTGGGGATACCGATCCGCAGTAGCGGACACGGGTTTCCAACACCGCGCCGAACGCGTTCCTGAAGCTTGCGCCAATGTGTTGTCGCTTCACCAAATTTGCCGGACACGAAAGCGTGAGGAGGTCATGTCAATAGGTGTGTAAACGAGATCAGGCGGCGAGCCTGCGGTTGA
>JBBIUR010000364.1:0-2795 GCA_037440145.1 Myxococcales bacterium
ATGATTTGGCAGGACCCGATCACCGAGCCGCGCACGTTCCGCCAGACCGAGGCCGAAGAAGCGCAAGCGCATCCCGATGTGAACGTTCTGACGCGCAACGTCGGGGGAGCGGCCGTGATATCCAGCGTCAGCTACCCGCGGTTTACCGAGGTGGACTTCCGCATGGCCTCGGCGCTGCGCGAAGCGGGCCGCGAGTATCCGGGCACCAGCTTTGCCGACTGGCCGCTGACATACGAGGAGCTGGAACCTTACTACGTTGCCGCAGAGAGGCTGTCGGGCGTGGCGGGGGCAGACACCGGCCCGGATGCCGATCCCTTCGCATCCCGGCGCAGCGAGCCTTTTCCTCTGCCGCCGCAGCCGCCGATGTACGCCGGGCTCGTGCTCGCCCACGGGGCGCGGCAGCGCGGCTACCATCCCTTCAACTATCCCTCCGCCATTGCCACCGAGCCCTACGACAACCGCTCGCCCTGCGTGAGCTGTGGCTTTTGCTCGGGATATGGATGCCCCCGCAATTCAAAGGGCTCTCCCGCCGTGACGACGCTGCGGAGGGCGCTGCTCTCGGGGCGATGCCAACTGCGCTACAACGCGCACGTGAGCCGCCTGCTGGTCACCGCAGACCGCCGGCGGGTGATCGGCGTGGAGTACTTCGACGCGGATGGCCGCCTCCAGTCGGCCACCGCGGACCACATCCTCCTCGCGGCGAGTCCCATCGAGAGCGTGCGCCTGTGTTTCCTTTCTGGCGGGCTGGGCAACCAGAGCGATCAGTTGGGCCGCCACATGATGTTTCACTTCCAGACCATCGCTGCCGGGATTTTCCGCCAGCGGTTGCACGGAGAGCGGGGCCGCTCGGTCACGAACGGAATGAGCGACTTTCGCGGTGTGCTCGAAGGCGGCGCCGCGTTGCGACCGGATTGGCCGCTCGGCGGGGTGATCGAGTTTGGAACTTCCTCCGAACCGATTATCGCTGCCTTCGAGACGCTCGAAGCGCTGGGACTCGCACGGCAGGTGGGGCTCACGTTGAAAGACCTCCTAGTTGATAGCCCCTTCCACGCGCACATCGCAGTCATGATCATGCAGGGAGAGGATGCCCCGCAGCCCGCGAACCGCGTGGATCTGGATCCCAACGTGCGCGACGTCTTCGGCTTGCCGGTTCCGCGGCTGACATATCACAACCACCGCGATTTCGAGCTGGCTGCGGCGCAGTTTTACAAACCGAAGATGCTCGAAGTGCTCGGTGCCGCGGGCGCGGAGTACGGGTTCTTCCAGCCGTTCGACCCTGCAGAACCTCCCACGTCGCGGCACGTCCTCGGCGGCCTCCGAATGGGGAACGATCCAGCGAGTTCCGTCTGCGATCGCTTCGGTCGCTTCCACGAAGTGGAGAATCTCTACTGCGTCGACGGAGGGGTCTTCGTCACCAGCTCGGGGTACAACCCGACGCTGACGATCATCGCTCTCGCCTTGCGGGCCGCCGGCGCCCTGCGATTCCCGGCATCCCCCGAGCGGGTCCTCGAGGTGATCGATTACCCGCACTGACGGGCGGCCTCGGAAAGCAGCCTCAGAGCGGCAGTGACGTTCGGAACAGGAGGAAGCGACCCAGCATCTCTCCCACGAACGCCGCGAGCGTGGCGATGTAGAAGAGTCCGGTTGCCGCCATCGTCTGCGGGACGCGCAGGGTTCGGCCAATCATCGCAGCGAGCACCGTGGCGGCCAGGGGCCCGAGGGCAATGCGGACGAGCAGAAGAGTGCGGTGCTCCGCGAAGAGCGCGGCGACGCGCTCCGAGGTTTGGGGAGTGCCCCCTAGCCAGAGGAGCAGCAGGAATAGGCTCGCAAAGCCGACCTGTGCCGTGACGGCCGTGACGAACGCGCGCAGAATGCGCAGCAGCGGTTCCACGGACAACCCCGGCTCGACCAGATACCAGTGGCCCAGCATCATGCCCGCAGTCGCAAAGCCCAGCACCAGCGCGGACAGGCCGAACGCAATCGGATAGCCGAGGCTCTCGAGGGAAACGGGGCCGGCCAGGCGGTAGCCTTCGGCGCGGACCGCAAGGGCGAATGCAGCGGAGAACAGCGTGGCGGCGAATGCCCGCGCGCGCCAGACCATCCCTTCGCCCCATAGGCTCGCCAAGTAACAGGCAGCAGCGCTCGCGAACGCCGCCATCGCGGCGATCTCGAACCATCGCCAGCCGGCCACCTGCGAAGCTCGCAGCGCCAGTGCGACTTCTCCTCCAAGGGCGGCTGCAGCAGCTCCGAGGTAAATCGCTGCGGAAGATTTGAAAAAGCCCCGCCCGATTTCGTGAAAGGGCGGTACCGCCAGCGAGGCATAGCCCCCGGCTGCGAGCTGGGCGAAGAGCAGCAGGAAACAGCGGGCAAAGGCATCCATCGAGATTTCCCACTGGCTGCTGGCGGCGAAGCCCTCGGGCGCCGTGCCGAGTTGGAAGTCAGTTTCTCCAGGCCCGCTGCCGCGAGATCGATCGCAAGGACCACACGAGCAAGAAGACCCCGGAGAGGATGAGCAAGCGGCCGCCAGTGACCACCACGCGGTAAAATTCGCGTTTTTCTTCCGCGAGCGTCCGCCACCGGATCGCGGGCCGCAGGGGTTGCAGGACCCGAGCGCTGAGTTCCGCGTCGAGGTGCCGGTATCCTTGCACCGCGTCGTGGCGCTGCTGCGGCGCCGTCCGCGAAGCGAGTGCCTCGTATTCGTCGAGTTTGATCTGGCCGTTGATCCAGTTTCCGGCCCCGAGGGCGACCAGGGTAATCCCCACCCAGAGCGCTGGGTTGCGCCACTGCGGCTTCAT
>JBBIUR010000365.1:0-2784 GCA_037440145.1 Myxococcales bacterium
GTGGGCTCGGAAGCGAGCGCCTTCAGCACATCGGTCGGCCCGGGTTGGAAAGGGACGAGTTCCGGGGACTGTGGAGGTGGCGGCGCTGGGGCCGGGGCTGCGCCGAGCGCTACCGTGTGCAGCCCGAAAGGCCGCATGCGCAATTGTTCCCCAGTGAGCGGGTGCAGCGGGATCCCGCGGAGGTCGACTTCGACGGCGCGGGGGTCTCCTTTGTCCCGGATCGTTGCTGTTGCGGCGCGTGCCTGGGGATTGAACAAGCGCAGAACCAGGTGTTCTCCGTCGATAAATGCAGCAACAAGTTCTACGGGATCGCCGGACACTTCGAGAAAGCTGCCCGTGGGCGGCAGCGGGCCTGGGTGGGCGGAAGTGCGCGTGCTCGGAGGGGCAGCGGCGATCCACTCTGCTGCGCTCAAACTTGCCTCGACGGCTGCCTTGTGGGGCTCGACGGGCATGAGCGCGAAGCGATACCGGAGCCCGGGGCGCAGCTCGGGGTTGCCGATCACGTACGGGCCTGCATACGCGAGGACCATCGAGAGCGCGTCCCCGTGCCGCACGAATGCCGAGGGGCGGTCGATCAGCAGTGCCCACCCGGTGCCGGCCCCAAGCGGCGCGGCGAAACGAAAGGCCCAAAATGCTTTCTCGCTTGTGGCCTCGGAGTGCAGCGGGGCGTCGCGGAGAATCTGCTCTGTGTCGCGCACGGGGAAATAGACGCCCAGCTTCGGGGCGTTTGCTCGCCAGCTCTCCCTTCCATAGCGGTCTGTGCCGATCCGCAGGGCGGGTGGAAAGTCCAGCACCAGGTCAAAGTCCACGCGCGCTGACGCTGCGGTGAGGCTTACGCGGAGGGTGTACGGGATCGGGAAATTCTCGTTCCGGAGCTCCGCGACGGCTCGGACCGGGCCGCTTTCCAGAATGCGGCCATGGGCTCGCTGGTCGAGCGAGGTTGCCCAGGACTCGAGGCTGGGAAAGTACCCTCGCAGATACCCGCCTGGTGCCCGAGGTTGAAAAAAGAGCTCTTGCCGCTTCTTGTCAGCCCAGCGGCTTACCGCGCCGCCGCGTGTGAGGTCAAGCTCCAGGGTGCACCACTCGTTTTCCAGTTGGACCGTTTCTCCCTGCGCGGTTGCCCGAACGGCAGCATCGCTTCTCGTGCCTGCTGCGTTTGGAGTTGCCTCGGTCACGTAATACGTCGCAAAGCCGAGCGGGGGCAGCTCGACGACTGCGAGCACCGTGTCGGCAGCGAGTTCCGCCGCGGCCCGCTGCGCGGGCAGGAAGAGCCCGTCCGCAGTGGCGACGGCGGCGTTTTGCGCGCCGCGCGCCGGCCCCGGGAACTCCGCGACCGCGCGCATAGCCCGCGCGTGCGGATTGAATACCGCGACGGGGGTTGCGGCTGCGTGTTGCGCAAGTCCCTTCGCCGTGTCGATCTGTTCGGCGAGCGCTGCGAGCGCGCTGCGCTCGACCGCGGATCCATCGGCCGCGACAGTGTCTCGAACGCCGGCGAGCGTGTCCGGCTGCGGCACGGTGACCCACGCGTCGTGGCTTTGTGCCTCGAGTAGCCTCTGCCAGAGCGAGGCGAGAGCGGACTCGGGGTAGGGCGCCCGGGCGGTGTGCGTTGCCAGGGCGGCCCACCTTTCGGCGAGGAGCACGCGGATCTCCATCGCGCGTGTGTCGCCTTGGATGGCACCCCCTGCGATGCCCCATGGGAAGGGCAGAAAATCTTCCGGGGCTCCGGGCCATGGGTTGCTCACCAGGGAGTCGATGCTCAGGGAGTGTTCGCGCAGCGGGTGGGGGATGGTTCCCGGACGTGGCTGCAGGAGCTCTTCGAAGTATTCACGCGGTGTCGCCCAGCGCACGAACCAGGGCGTGCTTTCCAGAAAGTCGAAACCCGGCCATGGCGTGAGGTGCTCGGGCAAAAGATCTTCGAGAACCGTAAGCAGAGGGGCGACCAAGCCGGCGGCGTACAGTCCTTCCATCTGTGCGCGGCTCGGATAGAGCTCGAGTCCCTTGCTGCCGTACGGATCGGTTGCACAATAGGGCACCGGACCTTGGGTCGAGAACCGCGGACTGGCGAGAATCCGTGACCCGTCGGGACCCCGCCACCAAAGGAGAGCCTCGTCGACTGCCGGAGTGCCGCCGAAATCCATCCACCGGTTGAGCAGCTTGACGTAACGGTAGCCGAGGCCGGTCAAGAGCTGGGGGAGCTGGGTGGTGAACGCGGGTTCTTGCGCGGCGTAGGTAACGATCTCGGCGTCGAACAATTCTCGGACAACGCGTTTGCCGAGCAGAAACTGGCGAACAATCGACTCGGGGTCGTTCGGGAAAAGGTAGGGCTGCCAGAGCGTTCCCCCGACGATTTCCGCTCGTCCGCTGCGCACAAAGTCCCGGAGGGCATCGACCGCGGGTCCTTGGGTCCAAGCGCTCGACTCCACTTCGAGCGCGACGCGGTAATGGGGGTAGCGTTCGAGAAGCGCGGTGACCTCTGCAAGGGCGCGCGCAACGGCTTGTTTTCCCGGAAACCTCGCGCCACCGTGGTAGCCGTCGGAGAAATACACCGAGCGGGGAAAGGGTGGCGCGTAATACCACCCGCCGGGGGCGGGGCCTTCCACCTCACCTCCACATCCCAGGATCCAAGCCATCGCGGCTGCCGCGATCGGCGCCGCACGGAGTCCGCGCTCTCGCCCGGCTGGCTGCCGATGCCAATTGTGGCGAGGATTGGCTAAAGCTCCGCGCATCGCGCTGGCGACGCGCCCCCACGGTGCCGTGCGCTACTCTCGAGCAGGCCGTGTTGTC
>JBBIUR010000366.1:0-2740 GCA_037440145.1 Myxococcales bacterium
ACGGCGCACTTGCATGGCTCTCCTCCAAGCTCGAAGGAGTGCCAAAGGTTTCTGAGCTTATGCAGGTCGAACCGCCGGGTGCCACAGTAATGAAACTACGTCCCCCAAAGTGAAACCAAAGTGAAGAGGGGTGGGGGTTTGCGAGGAGGGCTCGAATTGGACAAAGTGGCCGTCGTGAAATCGGGGGTCGTTCTAGTTGTGCTGGTTCCGCCGCCGTCCGATCCGGAGATGGCGGTGGGTTTTTACGGCCACTTGCTGGGCGAGGGATGGGTGGTTCGCGGTTTTCGGTGCCCGGCGGATATTCCGGATGACGTGGCGGCAAAGATGGAATTTCTCGTGGCGCCGCCGCCGTCGAAGGTCGGCGGCGCACTGCTGCGGCGCGCGCCGGCGCTCCGTTTGATCCAGATCCCCGGCCACGGCTTCGATCACGTGGACATCGGAGCGGCGCGCGCGGCCGGGGTCCCGGTCGCAACGGTTGCCTCTTCGGGTGCCGAAGCGAGCACGGTGGCCGAGATGGCGCTGCTGCTGGCGGGCGCGCTCCTGCGGCGCATTGTCGAACTCGATGCGCGCGTGCGCGCCGGCGGCTGGGGGCACCTGGAAATGCTGCAGCGCGGAGTCTTCGAGCTCGCGGGCAAGACGATGGGGATCGTGGGCTTTGGGCGCATCGGCCGCGAACTCGCAAAGCGCGCGCGCGCCTTCGAGATGCGCGTGGTCTATTTCAATCCGAGGCCGGTCCCAGCCGAGATCGCGGCCGCCTACGGCGCAGAGTACCTGCGGTTCGAGGAGCTGCTCGCAGCGGCCGATGTGGTCTCGCTGCACGCGCCGCTGACAGCGCAAACCCGCGGCATGATCGATCGGCGCGCGCTGGAAAGGATGAAGCCCAGCGCTGTTCTGGTGAACACTGCGCGGGGAGCGCTGGTCGACGCCGAAGCTCTGGCGCAGGCGCTGCGCGAGGGCCGCATTGGCGGCGCGGCAATCGATGTCTTCGATGCGGAACCGCCACCGCCCGATCACCCGCTGCGGGGGGCCCCGAACTGCATTCTTTCGGCACACATGGCCGGGGTGACTGCGGAGTCCGTCCTGCGCATCCTGCAGGCGGCCCTGGAAAATTGCCGCCGCGTCGCTCGGGGCGAGATGCCGCAGGATGTGGTAGAGGAAGCGGAGGAAGAGGGGGTTCACTGAGCCGCATCGGGGATCTCGAGCGCCTGGCGCAGGGCCGAGGGGGGGAGCGAGTCCGCGTCCGATTGTCCTCGCGAACGGCAGCCCGGCGCGGGCGGAGGAGGTGCGGTGAGGCCGCGAGGGGAGATGCGGAACAGGCGCGCCGAGAAACTGGTGGGGGCAGCCGTGCTTCTCGCGACGGGCGCAGCGGGATGTGTGGTGTTGCGGCAGGCCGCGGGTTTCGGGATGGGTTCCAGCAGCTTTCCCGCGAGCGGGCGAGCCGGGTGCGAGTTCGGGCACGTGGAACCGGGCATGCCCGAGCCCGAAGCGGGGCATCGCGTTGTCGCTCTGCGCAAGAAAGCTTGGGAGGCCGCGCTGGGAGGGGACGAAGCGGCACGGCCGTACATCCGCGCCCGGCTGGCCGGATGGCCGGTGCGGCCGCTGCCCGGCCCGCGCTCGCTGCCGGCATCGGACGCGGCGTTTTTATGGCAGCTTGCGCGCGACACGTGGGCAGGGATCGCCGCCTTCATGGATCGCGAGAACGGGCTTCCGGTCGACAACGTGCGCTTTGCCGACCCCGCCCATCCAGACACAGCCCGTGTCGGGGATTACACGAGCGGCAGCGTCGTGGGGCTCTACCTCATGGCCGTGCCAGCGGCACACGCGTTGGGTCTGATCCCGCGCTCGGAAGCAGTGCAGCGCGTCCGCGCGGTGCTCCAGACCCTGGAGCGACTGGAGCAGTTCGGCGGTTTCTTCTTCAACTTCTACGACACGACATCCTTGGAGCGGACGAGCAACCTGATCTCGTTCGTGGATTCCTCCTGGTTGACCGCGGGTCTAATGGTCGCGCGCACGGCGCTGCCCGAATTGGCAGCGGAATGCTCGCGCTGGATCGAACGGCAGGACTACGCCTTTTTTTACGACCGGCGGAACAAGCTCATGTCGCACGGATACTGGGCGCACGTGGGCAGGCGTTCGGGCTACCACTACGGCGTCCTGTACGCGGAGTCGCGGCTGGGCAGTCTCATCGCGATCGGGAAGGGCGACGTTCCCAGAGAGCACTGGTTTCGCATGGTGCGAACCTTCGCTCCGGCGTGCGCGTGGCAGCAGCAGATCCCCCAGTGCCGCGGAGAGCGCCGCGTGCTCGGTTATCGGGTGCACGGCGGCTACTACGAGTGGCGAGGCGTGCGCTATGTCCCGTCTTGGGGCGGGAGCATGTTCGAGGCGCTGATGCCGGCGCTCGTCCTCGACGAAGCGCGGTGGGCGCCGCGCAGCCTAGGGGCGAACGGGCAGGCACACGTGGCGGTGCAGCAGCGGTACGCGCTCGAAGTGCTGGGCTATCCGGTGTGGGGATTGTCGCCGTGCGCAACGCCTGCCGGCTATGCCGAGTCCGGCGTGCCGGTCCTGGGCTCGGTCGGCTACCGACCAGGGCCCGTGACCCCGCACGCGTCGGCTCTCGCTCTGGCGGTCGCCCCCCAAGCGGCGGCGGAGAACCTGCGGCGGCTGGCTAGCCTCTACGACATTTACGGGCCGTACGGTTTTTACGATTCGGTGGACCCGTCGTCCGGCCGAGTGACCCATG
>JBBIUR010000367.1:0-2733 GCA_037440145.1 Myxococcales bacterium
GGTCCGCCCGATGCATTTCCGGCGAGAGAAACCGCACCGCGAACGCCCCTCCGGGCATCCCGAGGGCGCGCAGTTCCTTCGCCATCTGTTTCTCCATATGCCGTGCTGCTTCCCGCCGCTGCACCGAGAGCTCCCGCGCGAGTGCCCATGCCGCACCGGCGCATTCTTCGAGGCGCCGGCGCCGGGCTTCGGGATCGCCCGCCCTGCGCTCCAGCTCTGCCAGTTCCCGCTCGAGTTCCGCCTGCAAGGCCAGCAGGTTCGCAGCCGAGTCGCGGTTGTGTTTTCGCTTGAGCGACGCGAGGAGCGCCAGGCGATCTTCTACGGCTTCCAGCTCGCCGGGTTCGAACCGGAGCCGGTTGCGGTACCCTCGAAGTGCCCGGGCGGCCTCTTCCACTTGGCACTGGGCGCTCTCTATGAGCTCGGCGGGCTCTGCCAGAGCCGGATCGATGCGCGCTGCCTCGCGCATCCGCCCCCCGAACTTCGCCAGCTGGCTGGCGATCGCTTCCTGCCCCGAGTACAGAAGTTCCTCTCCCTGCGAGCAAGTTTCGAGCAGCCGGCGGGAGTGGGCGAGAATTTCGCGCTCGCGCCGCAGCTCTTCTTCCTCGCCTGGCCTGAGGCGTGCGGCGCGCAGCTCGTCCAGTTGCACTCGCAGCGCCTCGGCGCGGCGCCGCGCGGCGTCCTGCCCGCGGAGCGCCGATTCCAGGTCGGCCTTCGCTCGCTGCAGTTCCCGGAAGCGCGCGTCCATTTCGGTTGCGGCCGCTTCGAGTCCACCGTACGCGTCGAGAAGCCTCAAATGCGTTTCCGGGCGCAGCAGCGAAACGTGTTCGTGTTGGCCGTAAATATGGACCAGTTTGTCGCCGAGGCGCTGAAGCATCGAGACCGTGGCCAGGGCCCCGTTGACTGCAACGCGGCTGCGACCCGAGCGATCGATCACTCTCTGGACGACCACCTCATCGTCCTTCGGGAGCCCTTGATCCGCCAGCGATTCCTGCGCCTCCGGATCGAGAGCGAACAACCCTTCGACCCGTGCCTCTTCGGCGTCCGCGCGAATCCACTCCGGGCTCGCTTTGCCCCCGCACAGAAGGTGGATCGCCTGCATGAGAATCGACTTCCCTGCTCCCGTCTCCCCCGTCAGCACGTTGAAGCCGGGTTCGAACTCGAGGCAAAGCTCGTCGATGATAGCGAAATTCCAAATCCGCAGTTCGCGAAGCATGGTGCGCGCAGCCCCTCAGCGCACCCCCCAGCGCAACTTGCTGCGCAGTACGCCGAAGTAACTTCGGCCTGGGCACTGCACCAGGGCGACGGCCCCCGCTGCCTTGCGAATTTCGATTTCCTCGCCGGCGTGAATGGGAACCGACACCTGGCCGTCGAAGCTGACGAGAACCTCTTGCGCGTCGGGCGACTCGACGGTGACTCGCACGACGGAGGAGTCGGCGAGAACCATCGGCCGATTGCTCAGCGTGTGCGGGCAGATCGGCGAGAGAACGATGACGCCCACGGCCGGGTGGACGATCGGCCCCCCCGCGGACAGCGAGTAGGCAGTGGAACCCGTGGGCGTGCTGACGATCAGGCCGTCGGCCTTGTACGTGCAGACGAACTCGCCATCGATCCACGTGTGGACGTCGATCATGCGCGCCAAGGCGGCCTTGGCCACAACCACTTCGTTCAGGACGGTCCAGCTTTCGGTTCGCTCTCGGCCCAGGGTTGCCTCGAGCATCATGCGCCGGTCGACCTCGAAGTTGCCTGCGAGCACGCTCTCCAGAACCGGGTACAGTTCCTCTACCGTGACCGAGGTCAGAAACCCGAGACCGCCGAGGTTGACGCCCATGACGGGCACGCTGCGGCGGGCCAGGTGGCGGACGACGCTGAGCAGCGTCCCGTCCCCGCCGAGTACGACGAGGAGATCTGCGCTCGCCGCCACCTCTTCCCTCGAGACCCCGCGAGCCGCGCCTAGCGCTGCAGCGCTTTGCCGGTCGAGGAGGACCGAGTACCCCCTCGCCTCGAGCCAGGACGCCAAAGCCCGCCCCAGCTCCACAGCCTCCTCCCGCCCCCGCTTGATCACGATTCCGACCCGGCGCATGCGCGAAAAGCTAGCACGAACCGAGAATGGGTGCACAGCGCTGCGCCCAGAGCTCCCCGTGGCTTCCCGTACCGGGCTCCGCGCGCCCGTGCTAATAGATGGGCATGGCCCGGCGTTCCCCCCCGACCCGCACCGACCCGGGACTCTTCGCCGCGCGAGAGCGCAGGGCGCGGGAACGGACAGCACCGCTGGCCGACCGCATGCGGCCTCGTTCGCTGGAGGAATTCGTCGGCCAGGAGCACCTGGTCGGTCCCGGACGCTTGCTCCGCGAGCTCATCGAGGGTGGTCGCCTGCATTCCGTGATCCTCTGGGGCCCTCCGGGGAGTGGCAAGACCACCCTGGCTTTGCTGATCGCGCAGCGGTCGGGTGCGAACTTCGTGCATTTCTCCGCCGTGCTTTCGGGGATGAAAGAGCTGCGAGACGTCATCGCCGAGGCCAGAGACGCGCTGGCGTACCACGGGCGCCAAACCGTGCTGTTCGTGGACGAAATCCACCGCTTCAACAAGGCGCAACAAGATGCATTCTTGCCGCACGTGGAGAGCGGCACGATCGTGTTGATCGGTGCGACCACGGAAAACCCGTCGTTCGAGGTGATCTCGCCGCTGCTGTCCCGAGCTTCCGTGCTGGTTTTGCACCCGCTCACCCCGGACGAC
>JBBIUR010000368.1:0-2709 GCA_037440145.1 Myxococcales bacterium
GAGACGCGCCGCCGGCGGCCGCCGGCTGGCTGCCGATCGGGAGCTTCGAGCTGAGCGCGGCCGGTGGCGAGCTTGCGCCCCGAGCGCCGTATCGGATCGGCCTGGGCATCCCCATTCCGGCAGGTGGCCGGTTTGCGATCGCCCGCTACGCGCCGGGCCAGGTCCCGGCGGACTCCGTGCTCGCGGCCCTGGGTGTCGGCGAAGGCGACCGCGTCGCGGTGGAGAGCTGCCCGCGGGAACTGGATTTTTGCCTGGCGGGACTCGATCCCGGGAAGCTCTACTCGATTTTCCAGTTGCCGGATCGGTGGCTCCTGGTGACGGGTGTCGTGCGCGAGGCCGGGGCGCCACGCTCCGGCGTGGTGGTGCGCAGCGCGGGCAGCCCCGCCGCTGGCCGCACTGACGCTGCGGGGCGCTACGCTCTCGTGCTCGACGGAGGGCAGATGTCGACGCTCGTGGCCCGCGATGAAGAACGCGATGTGGAGGGCAGGGTGGAAGTGGGGCCGGTCATGGAGGAACGGACCGCTCACGCAGACATCGACCTCTTGCCAACACCTCCGCGCGTCGTGCGCGTCTGGCCTGCGGCCCATGCGAGCGAGGTCGCGCGCGACGTTGTCCTCCGCGTCGAGTTTTCAGAGCCCCTGGCGCGCGAGAGCCTCAGCGCAGCTTCGGTGGAGCTGGTGCGGGTGGAGTCGGGGACGATGTCCGCCGTTCCGGTCAGCTTGGCACTCGGCCTCGACGGGCGCACGCTGGAAATCGCGCCCACGGGAGGGCTCGAGCCGTCCGCGGTCTATCGCTTGCGGTTAGCGGCGGCGATCCGAGATCTCCACGGCACTTCGCTCGTTCCTTTCGAAAGCAGCTTTTCGACTGGCGGGGTGATTTCGGCAGATCGGCTGCCGCCCGGATCGCTGCAGGTGTCTTTGCCCGACTCGCAGGGCCGCGTCGCTGTTTGTGCGGGGGCACTCGCGTTTCCGGGCAGCCTCGTCCAGGTTCGGAACGAAACATCCGGCGTGCTCGTAACCGCGAGCGCGGCTTCCAGAACGGATGGCGGCGGAGCAGATCTCTGTTCTCTGCGGTTCCCCCGGTTTTGCGCTGCGCGGGCGCCAGGTTCGTTCTGCGGGGTTCTCGATGCCGCTCTGGGTGACCGCATCACCATCGAGTTTGAGAACGATTTCGGCGACCGGGTCGTTCTGGACGCAGGCAACATGCGCGACGGGATGACGGGTGCAACGGCGATCGGCCCTGCGGGCGGACGGGTCTGGGCCGCCAGCGATCCTCGGTATGCAGCCGAGGTTCCTCCGGGCGCATTCGCCCAAACGCAGTTGGTCACGGTGGTCCCCGTCGACCCGCAGGAGCTACCGACTGCGGAGCAGGCAGCTTCCGAGCTGCGCGGGCTCGCTGCTCTGTACCTCGATCTCGGACAGGACGACGCGATTGCTGCCCGTGAGATCGAGCTTTTCGCTCCCGCTCCTGCCGAGGTGCAGGCCGGGGATCAGGTCCTGGTGGGGCACGTGATCGAGTTCCGCGGTTTTCCGGAGCTCGCGATGGTCGACACTGCCTCTGTGCTCGCCGGTGACGGCGGCGCGCGCCTGCTCCGCACCGACTCGCCGCCGTTTCCCGGAGCGCTGCGCGGCGGCTTTTACGAGTTCTCGACGCCGGACCGCGCGGTGGGCTACGTTACCGGCGTCGTCGACCAGAGGCACGATACTGCCGAGGTCATTCCCGCGTTTGCGTCGTTCGTCTTTCCCTTTCTCGCCCCGGCGGTGGGCAAGTTCGCCATACCCGTGCCGGCGGATCAGCCCTTTCGCGTCTCGCTGCAGCGAAGCGACGGATTCCCACTCGACTCCGTCGACATTGCCGGCCCGCCGCGCGGGGGTTTCACGGCGTTGCCCCGGCCGCTGACGGACGATTCGAGGCCTGCCATCGTCGAAGGGACCTCGGTGCTCGACGGGCAGACGGATGTCGCCACGGATGCACCGCTGCTCGTCGCTTTCAGCCGCCCGGTGGATGCGAATGCACGCGGAGAGCTCGATGCAGGAGCCATCGAACTGCGCACAGGCGACGGGGCGCGGGTCGAGGGTACGTGGGCTGTCGTGGACGACGAGGGGCGCCGTGTCCGGTTTTTCCCGCGCCGCCCGCTGCCGCCGGGCGCGACCTTGGAGCTTTTGGTGCTGGGTGCGCGCGACCGATCGGGCACGCAATTTCCGCCGCAGAGGATTTCCTTCTCGACCTTTGCGCCGCGCGTCGTGGCCTCGGTGGCCGTGCCCGCAAACGATGTGGACGTGTTCCTGGACACGCGCGGCGGCCGCCTGCACCCCCGCGCCGTGGCGGCCCGTGACGACGCCGAGCGCGGCGGAGTGGTCGTGATCGATCTCGGGGAACCGGAGGCCCCGCGGGTGATTGCGGAATTTGCCACTCCGGGACTCGATCGCGGTACGCGTGGCGCGCAGCGATCCCCCCTTGGTTCTCAGCGCCGATGGGGCGGGCGCGCCGCACGTGCCGGGAGTGGTGCGGGCCCTGGACTTGTCGGATCCCGCGTCGCCGGTGGAGGTGGGCAGGCGAGTCCTGAACCTTTCGCCGAATGCCATTGCGGAACAGATCTTCCTGCAGGGCGTGCCACCCGAGGGAGGCGTCCCGCGTTCCATCGCCGTGCTCGGGGATGCGGCCTATGTCGCGAATCCGCCGGTGCTCGGAATCCAGGGGGTCACCATC
>JBBIUR010000369.1:0-1456 GCA_037440145.1 Myxococcales bacterium
TAGGCCGGTGGTCGGCTCGTCGAGCACGTAGAGCGTCTTGCCGCGGGATTCCTTGCCCAGCTCGTAGGCGAGCTTGATTCTCTGGGCCTCGCCTCCCGAGAGGGTATTGCTGCCCTGGCCCAGGGTGAGGTAGCCGAGGCCGATGTCCGCAAGCAGCCGCAGCGGCCGCGCGATTTGCGGGATCGCGGTAAAGAACGCGGCGGCTTCCTCGACGGTCATGGCAAGCACGTCGGCAATGCTGCGCCCCGCGTAGAGGACGGCCAGGGTCTCGTCGTTGTAGCGCTTCCCCTCGCACACGTCGCAGTCGACGAAGACGTCGGGCAGGAACGACATCTCCATCTTGATCTTGCCCTGGCCCGCGCACGCCTCGCAGCGGCCGCCTTTGAGATTGAAAGAGAAGCGGCCCGCCGTGTAGCCGCGCGCGCGCGCCTCGGGGAGCATCGCGTAGAGTTTGCGGATCTCGTCGAAGAACCCGACGTAGGAGGCGGGAATCGAGCGCGGTGTCCGGCCGATGGGGCTCTGGTCGACCTCGACGACGCGCTCGATATGCTCCGCGCCGCGAATTTCGCGGTGGGCTCCGACCGGCCCGGCAGGCAATCCGAGGCGGCGCCGGAGCCCGTGGTAGAGGACGTCACGGACCAGCGTGGACTTGCCGGACCCCGAAACGCCGGTCACGCAGGTCCACGCCCCGACGGGAAATTCCACATCGATGTTCTTCAGGTTGTGCGCTGTGGCCCCGAGGACGCGCAGCCGGGGTGCAGTGGCCAGCATGCGGAGCGGCCCCCGCCGGGGCCGGCGCGCACCCAAAAAACGCCCGGTAATCGAGCCCTCGCAGCGGCGGAGTTCCCGCGGGGGCGCCATGGCTACGAGCTGCCCTCCGTGGGTGCCACCGCCCGGTCCGAGGTCGATCACGAGATCGGCCGCCTCGATCGTCGCTTCGTCGTGCTCGACGACGAGGACGGTGTTTCCCGCCTCTTGCAGATGCCGCAGCGTGCGCAGCAGTCGCTGGTTGTCGCGGGGATGCAAGCCCACAGTCGGTTCGTCCAGGACGTAGCACACTCCGCGCAGGTTCGACCCGAGCTGCGCAGCGAGCCGGATTCGCTGGGCTTCGCCGCCCGAGAGGGTATCTGCGCTGCGGTCGAGCGTGAGGTACGAGAGGCCGACTTCTTCCAGGAAGGCCAGGCGCGGCAAAATTTCCTTGACGACGTTTTCTGCGATGGCGGCGTCGCGGCCCGCGAACTGCCGGTGGGCGAAGTCAGAGCGGCACGCAGCGACCGACATCGCGGTGATCTCTGCGATCGAGCGGCCGTCGACGCGCACCGCGAGCGCCCGGGGCTTCAGCCGCTGCCCCTGGCAGGCCGGGCACGGTCGTTCCGCCAGCCATCCCGCAAAAGCGGCGGGGTCGGCGTCGTCGCTTTCGAGCATCGATTGCAGCAGCGCGAGCAGCCCCGCGCTG
>JBBIUR010000369.1:1466-2690 GCA_037440145.1 Myxococcales bacterium
GTTCGCGCCGCCCCACAGGCGCTGCTTTTCCCGCGCGCTCAGGTTTCCCACCGGGCGGTCGGGGGGAATCCCGGCCTCGTGCATCACGGCTTCTGCGCGGCGCGCGGCTCGCGCCCCGAGCGGGTCCAGAGATTGCCTTAGGGCTTCGGCCAGCGGGGCGTTCGGATCCGGAAACACGAGGTCCGGATCGATGGCGGTGGTATAGCCGCTGCCGGAGCACTCCGGGCAGGCGCCGCGCCGGCTGTGGAAGGAGAAGAGCCGCGGGTCCGGGGCCTCGTATCCGATGCCGCACCGGGTGCAGTAGAGCCGCTCGCTGAAAATGCGCTCCTCGCCCTCGCCGGCGGCGATCACGGCACCGTTGCCGATGCGCAGAGCTGTCGCCACGAGGTCGGGAAGGCGGCCGTGCCCGCCGCGCGCGATTTCGATTTCCCCGATCACGATGTCGATGTCGTGCTCGCGGTAGCGCGCCAGTGCCGGCGGCGGGTCCAGCGGCACGGTGTCGCCATCCACGCGGGCGCGGCGGAAGCCGAGCTTGCGGGCTGCCCGGAAAAGCTCGGTATAGATTCCCTTGCGTCCGCGCACCGCAGGGGCGAGCAGCGCGACTGTCTGCCCGCGGAACTCGCGCGCGATGCGGTCGACGATCTGGCGCGGGGTGAGCGACTGGATCGGGCGCTGGCACTGCACGCAGTGCTGGACGCCGATCTTTGCGTAGAGGAGTCGGAGGTAGTGGTAGATTTCGGTGATCGTCGCCACCGTCGACATCGTGCCGCCCCGGCTCAGGCGCTGTTCGATCGCCACCGTCGGCGGCAGTCCCGCCACCAGATCGACGTTCGGCCGCGGGAGAATTTTAACGAACTGCCGCGCGTACGCCGAGAGGCTGTCGAGGTATCGGCGCTGCCCCTCCGCGTAAAGAACGTCGAAGGCGAGGGTGGATTTGCCCGAGCCGCTGAGCCCTGTGACGACGATGAAGCGGTCGCGCGGTATTTCTAGCGTCAGGTTCCGCAGGTTGTGCTCCCGGGCACCGACGATGCGCATGCAGCCGTCGCGCGCGGCCGCCGCTGGGGCGTACGGGCTCGGCGCCTCGGCGGCCATCGCCTCGACGGCGCCGCCGGCTAGAGCCTGGCGCAGGAAGCGGCCGGTGTGGGATTCCGGGTGGGCGGCCACTTCTTCCGGCGTGCCGGCGGCCACCACGCGCCCGCCTCCGTCGCCGCCCTCCGGCCCGAG
>JBBIUR010000370.1:0-2682 GCA_037440145.1 Myxococcales bacterium
ACTGAGGCGCAGACTGCGCCGCTTCGCGGAACGGCCCGTAGAAGGCCGATGCGAATTTCGCCGCGTACGCCATGATGGGAACGTGGGCAAAGCCCTCGTCGTCGAGCGCCTCGCGGATCGTGCCCACGCGGCCGTCCATCATGTCCGACGGCGCGACCATGTCCGCACCGGCGCGCGCGTGCGACACCGCCTCCTTCGCGAGCAAGTCGACGGTCGCGTCGTTGTCCACCTCGCCGTCGACGACCACCCCGCAATGCCCGTGGTCTGTGTATTCGCACAAGCACACATCGGTGATGACCGTCAGGCCGCGCACCTGCTCTTTGAGCGCGCGCACGGCTCGCTGCACGATACCGGCATCGCTGTATGCCTCGCTGCCCAGGGGATCCTTTTTCTCCGGGATTCCAAAGAGCAGCACCGCGGGGATGCCGACGTCGCGCGCCGCGCGGGCGCGCTCGACCAGCCGATCGACGGAAAGCTGCGCCACTCCCGGCATGCTGGCCACCGGCCGCGCCACGCCCGAGCCCGGACAGACGAAAAGCGGCAGGATCAACTGGTCGACACACAGCCGCGTTTCCCTCACCATTCGCCGCAAGTTTTCCGTCGCGCGCAAGCGGCGCGGGCGGTATTCCGGGTAACTCGACATGGCGCGCCTCCCTTTATAGTGGGGCAAGACACCTCTCTTCAATACGGCTACCGCGCGCCTCACCGCGCCATTCCGGAACGCGCTCTGCCAAAGAACTCTCCGATCGCCGCTGCAAAACTGCGCACGGTGTATTCGGCTGGTTGAACCACCACCTGCAGTCCCAGCGCGCGCGCCGCCTCTGCTGTTACCGGACCGATGCACGCAACCGGCACCGGCCGCACCCAGCGGTCCAGTTCCTCAGGGGAGAACAGCGCCGCAAAGTTGCGCACCGTACTCGAGCTGGTGAACGTGAGCAGGTGGATCTCCCCCGCAGCCAAGCGCTGGCGGACTTGCTCGCTGTCGCGCCGCGGAGCCGTGTTGCGGTAAGCGGCGACTTCCACGACCTCGGCGCCGCGGCGGCGCAACTCCTCGGGCAACACTTCGCGGGCTCCCGCCGCCCGCGGCAAGAGAATGCGCCGGCCGCGCACATCGCCCAGGACGTCGAGCACCCGCTCAGCCCGGTACTCCTGCGGAACCGCGTCGACCCGCAAGTGGAGCTGCCGAACTGCGCGGGCGGTTTCCGGGCCGATTGCCGCGATGCGAACACCCTGGAGGTCGCGAATGTCTCCACCCAGCTCGTCGAGTCGCCGCGAGAAGAACGCGACTCCGTTGGCACTCGTGAAGATCAGCCAGTGAAAGCCCCCGAGGGCGCGCAGGGCGCGGTCCAGCGGCTCCCACGAGTCCGGCGGCTGCAACTCGATGGCGGGCGCGTAGACCACCTCGGCGCCCATCTCCTCCAGCAGGGCGGCAAAACCGCCCGCTTGCACGCGGGCCCGGGTCACCGCAATGCGGCGCCCAAAGAGCGGCTTCTTCTCGAACCACTGCAAGCGCTCGCGCAAGCGAACCACGCCGCCGACCACCGCAAGTGCAGGCGGTTGCAGCCCGCGCTCTTCGGCGAGGTGCGCGATCGTCGCCACCGTTCCCACCAGCGTCTGCTGCGCCGCGCGCGTGCCCCATCGGATCACCGCCACCGGCGTCTCGGGGTCCACGCCACCAGCGACCAGACGCTCCATGTTCGCCCGCAGTTGGCGCGCGGTCATGAACACCACGAGGGTACCTGCTCCGCGAGCCAATTCGCTCCAGCGCACCGCGGGCTCTTCTTTGTCTGGATACTCGTAACCGGTCACGAACGCCACCGAGGAGGAGTAGTCGCGGTGGGTCAGAGGGATCCCGGCATATGCCGGCACGGCGACCCCGGCGGTGACGCCGGGGACTACTTCGAACTCGATCCCGCGGCGCGCCAGCTCCTCTGCTTCCTCGCCCCCGCGCCCGAAAAGGAACGGGTCCCCGCCTTTCAAGCGCACGACGACTTTTCCCTCGCGTGCCTTCTCCACCAGCAGCCGGTTGATCTTGCCCTGCTCGGTCCGCAGCCCCCCCGCGCCGTGCTTCCCCACGCAGATGAGCTCCGCGTCTGGCCGCGTGAACCCGAGCAGTCCGGTGTCGGCCAGAAAGTCGTAAATCACCACCTCGGCCTTTTCGAGGCACTCCCGCCCCTTCAGCGTCAGCAAGCCCGGATCGCCCGGGCCGGCGCCGACGAGATAGACCTTGCCGCTCATCCCGCTGCTCCTCGCAGGGCCGCCAGGATTTCCTCGCCACCGCGCCGCAGGAGATCGACGGCCAGCCGCTCCCCCAATTCCGCCGGGCGATCCATTGACCCTCGGCGCTCCCCGCGAACGACCCGGGTTCCGTCGACGGAGAAAACCGCCGCGCGCAGCAGCAACTCCCGGCCGTCCAGAACCGCGTGCGCGGCGATCGGCGTATGGCACGTGCCGCCCACGCGCCGCAAGAATGCGCGTTCCGCCTCCACCGCGGCGCGGGTCGGGCGATGGTCCAGCGGCGCCACGGCGCGCTGCGCCTCGTCGATCCGCGTTTCGATACCCAGGGCGCCCTGCCCAATTGCCGGCAGGAACTCGAGCGGATCGAGGGGCACAGCTTCGGGCACCGCAATTTCGAGCCTCTTCAATCCAGCCGCCGCCAGCACGAGGGCGTCCACTGCACCG
>JBBIUR010000371.1:0-2645 GCA_037440145.1 Myxococcales bacterium
GTCACCATCCACCGCATGATTCCCCCGCGCAACGAAGTCGAGGGCCTGTTCCGCGGAGGGTACCGGGCCGTGGCTGCGGTGGGGGACCACGTCGTGGCGGTAGGACAGGGCTTGGAGCAGAGCGAGGTCGTGGTCTTGGACCCCACATTGGGGTCGGTGCGCGGTCGGGCACCGCTGGATGGCGCGCCAGCAGACGCAATCGCCGCGCCTGGATACCCGGTGGACATTGACGGAGACGGAAACCTGGGCGTGGCGGAGGACCGCGACGGAGACCGGCTCAGCGCAGCGGACGAACGGGCAGACCTCGTGGTCGTGGCTTGCGATCGGCGCACTCTGTGCGCTTTTCGCGTCGCGCCGCGCGGACAGGTCGAGCCGATCTCGAAGTTCTCGCTGCCGGCATCGGCGGGGATTCCCCGCGGCGGCGCCGTCGATGTGGAGGCGAGAATCCTATATCTCGCGGTGGGTACGGGCGGTCTGGCGCTAGTCGATTTCCACGACCCGTACCTTCTCGGCGGGCCCGACGCCCGATTTCTTTTCCAACTTCCGCTCTCGGGCGAGGCGCGAGCCGTCAAGCTATTCACCGACGCGCGCGGCGCGCGGTTCGCGATCGTCGCCACCCGCACCGCCGTCGATATCGTACAGGTGGCTCCGGCCGAGGCCGGTTTCGCGATTTACGACACGAACAACGCCGCCGCCATCCCGGAGGTATTCGAGGAGGAAGTCGGGGGGTTCGTGCTCGTGAATAACGACAACGACGACGGCAGCGTGGACGGGCAAGGACTGCCCGTGCTCGATCGCGACGATGCTGGGCGCGTCGTAGGGGAGGACGACCTCCGCCGGCTGGAGGTCAAGGTGCCGATGACCGCAGGCCGCCTCACGCTGGACCTCGCCGAGGGGCGAAACCGCGTCCGGCTCTGGAAGACGAGCGAGCGCGAGGGCCGCGTGGAGCTGCCGGCGGTGTATCGATTGGGTTCGGGCGACCGGCCCCCTGAGGTTCTGTGGATCGAAGGCCTGGAGCCGAGCCAGCGCGACCGCGATGTGCGGCTCACGTTCCGCTGGGATCCCCCCGAGGGCAGCGCGCAGGTGCCGGTGGAGGACGCGGTGGCGCTGACGGTAGTCGAGCTCGATTTTCAGCCCGGCACGCTCGGCGGGATCAGCGGCGACGCCGCCGAGCGGAAGACCACGTTCCTTCCACTCGATCCATCCGAGGTGGAGGGCGCTCTCGCCGCACGCGGGACGTTTAGCGCCGCTTCGCCCATGAGCTTTGGCCGCGTGCGGATTCGAGGTTTGCTTCCCGACGCAATCGGCGGCGTTGTGGTGCGCACGGTGGACGAAGGTGCGGTCGGGGGCCACGCGATGGACGAGACAGGTTCTGGCGACATCGCGCTGGGCATCGCGCCGGGCGGGCGCACGGCTATCTCGGAGACGGAGATTTTCGTCTACTCCGGCGCGGTTCGAAACGCGTCCGGCGACCCGCTAGCGCCCGCCGCAGTGCGCGCCGCGTTCGCGCCCGTTGCTGCCCCGGTATACGCCGAGCAGACGGCGCAGGCGAAAACTGCGGTGCAGATCCGGTTGACGATTCGCTCCGCGATGGGCCGCCATCCGCCGCTCCTGGGGGGAGCTGCGGGCTTAGCGGCGTTGCAAGCCATCGACGTGCGATCCTTTGCCGCGGACATCAGCAACGGGCTGCGGGGCGACGAACTGTACGCGCGGTATCTCGCGTTCGACCCCGGCGGCAAGCCCGACATGGACGGCGCACTCGCGGATCGGTGGAGCCGGCTCCTGTTGCGACTCGTCCTGCCGTCCACGGACCGCCGGGTTTCCGCCGATTTTCACCTCGCGCTGGATCCGCCGGAGGAAGCGGCGCGAGTAGGATCGAACTTTCCCGGCGATGCCGCGTACCCCTACGGGATGCTCTCGCGCACTGGCTTCGAGGGCCTGGACCCCACCGGCTCCGCCGTCACCGGGGCGCCGTCGGCCTCGGAAGGGCCGGCTCTCGATCTGCTGGGAGTTCCCGTGCAGAGCGCCGGAGGGCGGCGCCTCGCCGCAGTTGTGTACACGCCGCCGGGATCGTTTCCCTATCGCGCCGGAGGTGCGGGCTTGACGCTGGCGCTCCGCGTGGCGGTGGGACACGAGGGCCAGACATGGGCGGTGCGGCGCCTCCTGCTAGTGCGGCCGCCCGTGTTCTTCGTGCACGGGCTCACGGGCTCGCCGCGAGTGTGGGGGGAAGAGTTTCTGCGAGTGTTCGACCCGGCGTTTGCATATGACCTGGCGGATTACGAGGGAGAGTCGGTTTCGGGTTTTGACCGCATCTACCGCGCGATGGGGAAAGTGTACGAGGTTCTGCGAGAGCTGCGGGAGGGATTGTACCGGCGGCCCGAGGTAGGAAAGCGGAAGCCCCGCAGGAAAGGCGGCGACGCGGCAGACGTGCTTGTTGGGCGCCGCATCGCGGCGACTCAGGTCGATGTCGTTGCGCACAGCATGGGCGGCCTCGCTGCGCGCTGGTTCACCAACGACAACCTCTCTCAGGCATCGCCGCGGCCGCGGTCGATCCGCTATCCGTCGAGCCTTCCGATCGGAGAAATCGAGGGCAAGGGGTTCCCGGAGCTGCAGACGGCGAGGCCGGGGACGTTCCGCTATTTGCA
>JBBIUR010000372.1:0-272 GCA_037440145.1 Myxococcales bacterium
CCGGGGATCCGTCGCGCAGGATCACCGGGGTTTTGTTCAGGCTGCGTACGAAGGCGTGCGCGGTCGCCACGGTATCGGCCGATGTCTCTGGCGCGGCGACGATCTCGACGAGCTGCACCGCCGGGTGCTCGGCGGGGCTGAAAAAATGGAGGTTGAGGAAGTTCTCGCGCCGCCCGCCGCCCTCGGCAAAAAAGCCGCCCAGCAGACTCGGGCCCAGGGAGCTCGAGTTCGACGCGACCAGAGCATCGGGCCGTATTCCCTTGCCCAGGGCG
>JBBIUR010000372.1:282-2632 GCA_037440145.1 Myxococcales bacterium
CGAACACAGCGAGCCGGTCGCGCGAAGCGCCCGCTGCAGCTCGGCGACAGGCACGTCAAGATGCTCAGCGAGAAGGCGATCGCGCGTGAGAGCCATCGCGGCATTCGTGTCAGAGCGCGCTCCCGCTTCGACGACGACGTCGCAATCGAAGAGATCGCGGAGGTCGGTGGTCACGTTCACGCTCGCCACCCGGCGCTCGGCCTCTGCTTCGGGCAGCGTGCCTTTTTGCACCGCACGCGCGTACTTCGCCCGCAGTTTTTTCGCAACCGAGGAAGCGAACTCGGCGAGCGGAACATGGCCGACGACATCGTAGCCGGCCTCGCGAGCTAGCCGCCCGATTGCGTTTCCCATGTAGCCGTCGATGCCGTCCACGCCGACCTTGTTCACTGCGCGGGCCTTGCCCGGAAAGTCCTTGGGAAGCTTCTGCACCTTCTGCTGGGCGAAGAAAAAGCGCATTCCCGCCTTTGCTTCGTGCGACGTGGCGACGTCCAGAAACGCCTCGCGCTCGATTTCGATCGCTTCGCGCAAGGGGCGGTTCGCGCCCCGCACCATGACGTCCAGCGCGACGTACGGCGCGCGCGGGTTCGGCCGCCCCAGCGTCGCCTTTTCGACGAGCGGCAGGACGAGATGCCGGAGCGACTCGGCGCGCGCGAGATTCGCAGGTACTTTCCGCTCGAGCTGCGGCAGGCGTGCAGCCAGGAAATCCGCCGCGAACCGATCGATGTCTTCCCCCGTGGGGATCACGGCGTCGATCATCTGTATGGCGATTGCCTCGCGCGCCTTGAAGGTTTTGCCGAGCAGGATCGCTGTGAACGCGGCGTCTCCTCTTGCCGGATCGCGGGCGTTCACCAAACCGCAGCGGCGCGGCAGTCGCTGCGTGCCGCCGAGTCCGGGGAAGATGTTGAGCCGGATTTCTGGAAACCCCACCGTCGAGCGCTCGGTCGCCAGAATGGCACGGCACGCCAGGGCGAGCTCGTAGATTCCGCCGAGCGCGAAGCCGTCGATGACGGCGACCCACGGGAACGGGCTCTCTTCGATAGCGAACAAAGCGCGGTGGCCAGCGTCGATGAAGTTTGCGAGCTGCGCGCGATCGGCCACCAGCAGCTCGCCGATGTTCGCGCCTGCGCCGAGACCGAACGCGTTTCCCTTGAGGATGGCCCCGCGCAGCGGGTGCTTTTCGTGGATCGCGGCGAGTTCCTCGATCACCGCCTGGAGTTCGCGGACCGCAGCCGAAGAGAGGGTATTCCGGCCGCCCGAGTCGAACACGAGCCAAGCGATTCCGCCTCGAACGCTGCGCTGGAACTGTCTCATCGGGATCTTCGCACGCCGCCATCCGGCTGGGTCTGGCCAGCCGGGCAAGCGCAGTATGGGCGCGCGGCGCGCGCGGCGCAACCGGTAGCTCTACTGCCCTGGTTTGCGGCGCGGGCCGCAGTGCGCTGTGCCGGCGCAAAGCCTCGACAGGAGGTTACTGCGGCAGGCAAGTCAGAGAGAGCGCGTCGAAGTCTCTCGGCAGGCGGCGGCCCTGCTGTGACCAGGCGGACACAACGCTGCGCACGCGTACAGGTTTTCTGCCGCGGCGCCAGCCGTGGCTTCCCGGGCGCAGCGGCACGCGAAGGGTGAGATAGTCCGTGCACACGTTCTGCGCTGCCAGCGGTGGTTCGAAGGCCACAAGCCGGTCGCTACACCTGCCATTGCCGCTTCCGGGCGGCTGGTCGCAGTCCCCGTCGGCGGTGCACCAGGAATTGCGCTTTGGCGCGGGGCTGACGCAACGGCCGCGAATCCGGGCCCCGAGCCCTACCAGTGCGGCTTCGAGGGCGTCGCGATTGGCTTCGTCGTCCGCATCGCGGGGCGCAGCTTGGCGCGGCGCCCGGATTTGCGCTTGCTCGACGTCGAGCGGCGTGCATTCGGGAAAGCGGGCATCGGTGATGTTGAAACACAGCGCGATCCGGAAGTGGCAGGCCTTGTCACCCGGCGGGCCGAAGTCGCACGCCGGATCATCGTCGGCGCAGCGCAGCCGGCGCTGCGGGACGCCGTTGCGGTCGAGCGGCGGGACCGGGTCGGCGCGCCACTCGAGGATACACTCGCGCTTGCGGGAGCGCGTGCCGGGAATGAGCTGCGCCTGGCACGCCGGGTCGCAGGGTTGGACCCCGGTGGGCGTCGGTGTCGGCGACGGAGTAGCGGTTGCCGTGGGGGTTGCCGAGGAGGTGGGTGTCGGGGTGTCCGTGGGAATGCGGGTCGGGGTGTTCGTCGCCGTGGGCGTGTGCGTTGCGGTCGGGGTCGGGGTCTCTGTATGAGTTTAGGTCGGCGTGCAGGTCGCAGTATCAGTGGGAGATTCGGTCGCGGTGTAAGT
>JBBIUR010000373.1:0-2630 GCA_037440145.1 Myxococcales bacterium
CCTCGACGCGCTCCTCGGTTCGCTTCTGCGCCTGGGCGAGTTCCTCGACGCGCTCCTCGGTTCGCTTCTGCGCCTGGGCGAGTTCCTCGACGCGCTCTTCGGTTCGCTTCTGCGCCTGGGCGAGCTCGCGCACAATTGCTTTGAGCTCCTCGAACTCGCTGCGCTGCACGCTCAACTCCGCCCGTAGCGCGTCGACCAGCCGGGCCAACGGCGTGCGCAGCTCTTCGGGAAAGGATTGGATTGCCTCGACGTAGGACATCATGTTCCTCCCTAAACTAGCGCAACGGCCGGCGGGTCAAAAGAGCTCCGCTGGTGTCTCTTGTGCCACAAACGCGGCCAGCCAGGCAAGGGCTTCTACCGGTTGGCCTCGAAAATCCTCCACATATCGTCATCGTCGAAGACTTTCTCGGCTGCGTCGTCGTGCATCGCGTCCCTTTCAAAATCGCGGTACCGACCGCGCTCAGAGTGGAACTCTTCGTAAGCATCGTGTTGGATGAGAGCGCTCATGATCTCATTCGTGCCCGTCCAGATCTGCGCGAGGCGTGTGTCGCGCACTGCCCGCTCGATGGGGTAGACGTCCGTGTACCCGATCCCGCCGGTGATTTGCATCGCCAAGTTGACGACATCCCATGCGGCTTCCGTGACGAACTTTTTCGTTTCGGAAACGATTCGCCGCAGCGCCGGCGCCTGGGCATCGGCGGCACGAGCGGCCTGATAGATCATGGCGCGGCAGGCATCGAGCAGGGTTTGGGCTTGTGCGATCATGAAATTCACTGCTTGGAACTTTCGGATAGGACGCCCGAACGCCTTGCGGCGGTCCGCGTAGTTCATAGCTACGTGCAGGCTGGCTCGCATCGCTCCCGGGCAGGGTGCGGCGCTGCAAAGGCGTTCGGGGATCATCATCGTGTTGAACACGAGTGCGCCGCCGTGCAACGGGCCGACGAGGTTGGTTTTCGGCACCTTCACGTCGCGAAAAACGACGCGTCCCGTGCCGCCGCCGCGGGCGCCCATGAGTCCGTAAAGGTGCTTCACCTCCACCCCGGGCACGCGGTCGATCAGCAAGGCGCTAAGGCGCTCGTGGGGAGCGGCGGCCGGGTCGGGGTTCGTGCGCACGTATGCAAAGAAGAAATCGGCGCCCTCCGCGCCGACGATGAAGCGCTTCATACCCCGCACCACGAAATGGTCGCCGCGGTCTTCCGCCCGGCTCGTGGCCCCGAAAAAGTCCGACCCGCCGCGCGGCTCGGTCAGGGCTTCTGCCGCTACGAGCTTACCGGCGAGCATCGGCTTGAGGTACCGTTCTTTTTGTTCTTCGGTACCGAAGCGGTACAGGGCTTCCCCCACGATGGACGGCATGACGTACGAGCATCCCGCCGCCATGCCGAGCACCCCGATTTCCTCCATAGCGGCGCACTCGGCGACCCAGCTCATGCCTTGTCCCCCGTACTGCTTCGGGAAGCGCAGGCCGAGGAAGCCGTGTCGGGCGTAGGCTTCGTAGAGCTCTCGGGGATACCGGATCTCGTCCCGGTCCATCCGCCGCAGGTATTCCGGGTCCACCTCATTCTTTACGAACTCACGCACGCGGTCTCGGATGGCGCGCGCTTCTTCGTCGAGCAGGAAATCGTCCATCACTGCGTCCTCCTCTTCGAGCTTTTCTCGTGGCTGGGGCGCCACGGTCCTTTTGCCTTTCTACCACATGCGCAGCAAAAGGGTTGTTTCCGCGCGGCTCGGCCCAAGCCGAGTTGGGGGCGTTTGCGCCTGGCGGAGCATCCGCGCGGCAGGCTTCGTGACGTTTTCCCGGTATTTTGATAGCGTGCGTACTCGTGAGGTGCGCCATGTCCCGCAGTGGGGGTTTGAGCCGCAGGGTGTTCCTGAAAACGGCGGTAGCGTCTGCGTTGGCACTCTCGCTCTCTCAGCTCCGGTTCCGCGCGGGCAAAGGGCAGGCGGAGCAAGTGCGGGGCGAGATTCCCGAGTACCGTCGCTGGGAGGACGTGTACCGCCAGCGCTGGCGGTGGGACGCGGTGGTCAAGGGCACGCACTTGCAAGCCAACTGCGTTTCTGCGTGTGCGTGGAATCTCTTTGTGAAGGACGGCATGGTGTGGCGGGAGGAGCAGGCTCCCGTGTACGGGCAGACGAATCCCTCTCTCCCGGATTTCAACCCGCGCGGATGCCAGAAGGGGGCGTGTTACAGCGCGCTGATGTACAGTCCCGCGCGGGTGAAGTATCCGCTACGGCGGGTCGGGGCTCGGGGTAGTGGGCGCTGGCAGCGCATTTCGTGGGACGAGGCACTCACCGAAATCGCGGATGCGATGATCGACACCTGCTTGATCCACGGCCCCGAATGCATCGTGTACGAAGGGGGCAGCACGAACGTCGATTTCGGTCCCGACACGGCCGCGGCGATGCGGTTTTTCAATCTGCTAGGCGCGACGACTTTGGATTCCAACGGTGCGGGGGTCGGGGATGCCGCACTGGGTGCCATCCAGACCTGGGGCCAGGGCTTTGTGGACGGAACTGCCGACGACTGGATGCAGTCGGATCACATTGTGGTTTGGTGCATGAACCCATCGTATACGCGCATCCCGGAAGCGCATTTCCTCTGGGAGGCGAGGTACCGCGGCGCAGAACTCGTC
>JBBIUR010000374.1:0-2625 GCA_037440145.1 Myxococcales bacterium
GCGCGCGTGGGAGTGGATTTGATCGGCACCTCGGGCCTCGACCGCCGCATGGTGCAGCGGACCAGGTTTCTCTACTACGACGCCCAGCCGCGCGAGCTGTCGCCGCAGGAGAATCCGCAGAACTTGCTGTTTCAGTTCCTTTCCGTCGCGGAGCAGCCGACCGATCTCTACGGCACGGCCGCCCTTTCGTGGAGGTTTCGCGACGGGAACAAGCGCGACAACGCGTGGGCATACGTGCCGGCGCTCCGCAGGGTTCGCGCGGTGAGCCCGGCGAACCGGTCGGACGGTTTCCTCGGTTCGGACATGAGCCAGGACGACGGGGCCTTCTTCGATGGGAAGGTGCAGGACTTCTCGTGGAAGTTTGTCGGCGAAGCGGAAATGCTCGTTCCCATCGATCCCGTGAGCCTGCGGCAAAAGGCGAACTTCGAGCGCGTCGCCGAGGGGGTGTGGCGCTCGCAGTCGTGGAAGGTGCCCCGCATGGGTTGGGAAGTCGCAGGATGGCGCGGCCTACCCTGGGCACCTGTGAGCCAGGCACTGACCAGGCGCAAGGTTTGGATCATCGAGGGCGTTCCGAAGGATCGGTACTACCTCTACGGAGCCATTCGGCTGATCATCGAACAGGGCACGTTCGAGGGGCGGTGGAGTCTGAAGTACGACTGGAAAGGGCAGTTGACCCAGATCCTGATGGTGGGGCGCGGCATCAAGCATTCGCCGGACGGAAAGCGATTCGTGGACTACACGCCCGTGGGGCTGTTGCTGGCGGAAAACGTGCGGCTGAACCGAGCGACCGCCGCGGGACGCACCTTCGGCGATACCTTTGTCGACTATGGTGTCAAATTCGATCCCAAGCTGTTCCAGTACCAAGAGCTGCTCCGCCTCGGGAAGTAGGGGCCGCGCAGGGGTCTCTGTGCCTCGGCGCGGCGACGCGCAAGGGCGAGAACGGACTTCTTGGTCCCGCCAGTGGTGAGCGGAAGAGCGGGCGCGATGCTTACGGGAGCCGAGCGAGAGCCCATCGCGAGGCTGCAGGAACTCTTTCCCGAGCTGCCGCGGCCGGTGCTGGTCAAGGCCGAGGTGATTCGGAAGGGCATTCGCTACACCCCGAACTTGCTCGCCATCGGGAAGTGGGCCGTACCGCAGGTGCATTACATCTTCGAATGGGACCACCAGGACCTGCACTCCCCGAGCGATGCCGCAGAGGGGTGGATCACCGTGCCAGGGGTCTTTCAACTCGGCGACGGGACGACTGCGATCCTGAAGCTCGACAATACGAGCCCGTACGAGATTCGGAACGCTGGCGATGCCCGGTACTGGCTTTACTGCGGGGAGGAACCCGTCGAGGAGGTTTACTTCGAACCGCGTCCGGAATGGTTCGCGAAGCGGACCCGGGACGGCACGCTGATGTGCAAAGTTGCGGCGAGCCCAGGGAGAAACTGCATCTTCGCAATCACGCTGCTCGGCCATTGCGAGTACTTCAACAGCAACGAGCAGTGCGTCTTCTGCTGTCTGGTTCCCACCGCCGACAAGTTCCGCGAGCTCGGCATCGAGAAGGGAGTGCGCGCCAAGGCGGATCAAGTGCTGGAGGTGTACGAGACGGTGCTGCGAGAGCACCCGATCGCGCATGTGAACCTGACGGGCGGCGGGCTGAAGGACCTGCGCAAGGAAGCGGAGCTCTACGTGGGGTTTCTGCGCGCCGTGATGGGACGGCTTCCGCCGGGGGACCAAGTTCCGTGGCTGGTGATTCCTCAGGCGCTCGACGAGGAATCGCAAAGGAGGATTTACGAGGCGGGCCAGGGCAAGGTCTTTCTCTGCCACCCGATCGAGGTCTGGGACGAAAAGCAGTTCGAGCTCATGGCTCCAGGGAAGGCCAGGTACGTCGGGCGGAAGCAATGGCTGGCAGCGCTGGAGCGGGCGGTAGGCATTTTCGGGCGCGGCCGAGTTCTGACCAACATCGTGGGTGGACTCGAAATGGCGCCGCCGCACGGCTTTCCGTCGTATGCCGAGGGGATGAGGGCAACGCTGGAGTACTTCGAGTGGTGCTTCCAGCGGGGCATCGTGCCGTCGTACCTGTTCTGGACTTCGGCGCCAGGCTCGGTTTACGCCGACGTGCAGCCACCGCCGACGGAGTACATGCTTGCAGCGACACTGGAGTTCCTCCGGTTGCAGAAAAAGTACCGGCTGCCTTTTCCACCCTGCGTGTGTCACAAGTGCCGCGCGGTTTCCGTGGAATCGGACATCATGCGGCTCGTGCCCGAGTATCGGCTTTTACCCGACGGGACCTCGCTGTACGCGTACGCGTGATCTGCAGGCGCGGGAATGAAAAGGCCCCGCGCAGCTTTGCGTCCCTGGCTCGGCTTTGACCGCGGAGGCGCTGCAGAACCCCGCCGGGAGCGGTGGCCTACTGGCTGTTGCGCGCGGGGGCGAGGGCCGGCGGGCGCGCACAAGCCCCTGGCGGTAGCGCGCGCCTGCGGCGGTGACGCGCCCTCCGCTGCCCGCGAGCGCGGCTTGCGTGCAGGCGCTGCGGAGCAGCGGTTGTTCACCGGAGATGCGGACTATACTTTTAAGCGCCGGAGTTGGCGTCCATGCGGATCGTCGCCGAGTGGCAGACATTCATCCACACGCATTTTC
>JBBIUR010000375.1:0-2600 GCA_037440145.1 Myxococcales bacterium
TCGGAAGCCAAAGGCAGCAGCAAGTCGCTGATCGACCAGCGCTTCGAAGAGTGGACAGCGGGGCTCGACCCGGTCCGGGCGCGGATCGCGCTCTTCGAGCGGGTCCGCGACATCCCCTACGCGTACCCGGCGAGTCGGGATCCCGAAGAGGTGTTGCGCTCGTGGCGGGGGTCGTGTTCGGGCAAGCACTACTTGCTGGGGGAACTTTTTCGTCGCCTCGGCCTGCGGGTCCGGAACATGATGTGCCGGCACCAGTTCAACGAGTCGCCGTTGCCCTTTCCAGAACACATGCAGGCCATGCTGCGCAAGGACGAGATCGTGGATGTGCACGACTACTTGCAGGTGGAGATTGACGGGCACTGGGCCGATGTGGACGCGACGTGGGAGCGGGGCTTGCGAGAGTTCGGCTTTCCGGTTTGTGACGATTGGGACGGCCACAGCTCGATGCTGCTGAGCGTCGTTCCCGAGGAGCAGACCGTCGCGGATCGTGATCCCGCGCGCGTCAAGGAGGAGTTGCTGGCCAAACTCACGCCGCGGCAAAGGGCGTTGCGCAAGCGCTTCTTGGAAGCGCTAGGGCAGTGGGTGCGGGAGCTGCAGCAGGAGGTCCAGCGGTCGGAATGAGCGCCGAAGACGAACTGGTCGACGTGGTGGACGATGCAGACCAGGTGACAGGCCGAGTGTCGCGGCGCGAAATGAGAGCGCGGAAACTCCGCCACCGCGCAGTCTACGTCCTAGTATTCAACAGCCGCCAGCAGCTCTTCGTGCACCAGCGCAGCGCGAACAAGGACATTTACCCCTCGTTTTATGATGTGGCAGTCGGAGGCGTAGTCAGCGCAGGGGAGGATTACGACAGGGCAGCGGCGCGGGAGCTGCGGGAGGAACTCGGAGTCTCGGGGGTTCCGCTGCGGCGGCTGTTCCCGTTTCGCTACTCGGGAACGGACGGGTTAGCTGTGAACGGGATGCTTTATAGCTGCAGCTACCAGGGGCCCCTGAAGCTTCAGGAAAGCGAGATTCAAAGCGGCGACTGGATGGACCTGGATCAGGCTCTCGATCTGGCGCGCTCCCGTCTCGTGTGCCCGGACAGCCTCCAGGCGCTCCGCCTTTACGTCGACCGCTTGGCAGCCGCGGCTCGCCGGCGGGGCCTGGCGACGTAAGCGTCCGCTCTCAGGCAGCGGCTTCGCTGCGCTCCTGGCGGAGAATTTCGATGAACTTCTGCGCCGCCGGGGAGAGGTGGCGGCCCCGCTTGTAGATGATGCCTAGCGGGCGCATCAGGTTCATGTCGGACAGGTGCACCAGTTCCAGGGTGCCCTGCTCGAGCTCGCGTTCCACGGCTGGGAGGGGAACCAGCGCCAGGCCCTGTCCGATCTCGACAGCCCGCTTGATCGTCTCGATGTTGTCGTACTCGGCCGTCTGCCGCACCACCACGCCGTGGGTTTTGAAGAGCTGATCAATCGCCTTTCGAGTGGCGATGTCGCGCTCGTAAGCCACGAACGGCTGGCCGGACAATTTCGCCAGGGCCACCTTCTTTTGCGCTGCAAAGGGGTGGTCGGGCGGACAGACGAGCACGAGCCGGTCCTCGCGGAAGGGCAACACCGTGAGCTGGGGATTGCGACTCGGGTACGCGACAATCCCTAGATCCGTGGTCCCATTGATCACGCTCTCATAAATCCTGTTGGCGCGGCTGTACTCGACGTGCACGTTTACCTGGGGGTACGTGCGGAGGTACTCTTTGAGGTACGGGGGCAGCTCGTGGAGACCGACGCTGTACACGATGCTTACCCGCAAGCTACCGCTTACGACCTTGCCCAGCTCCTGCATTTCCATGTCGACGTTGCGGTAGGCTTCGAGGATGGCGCGGCTGCCCCGATACAGAATTTCCCCCGCGGGCGTGAGCTTCGCCCCTCCCCGGCCTCGCTCCAGGAGCCGGCATTGGTACTTGGCTTCCAGGGCGCGCAGTTGCTGGCTCACTGCCGACTGCGTGATGAAGTTTTGGGAGGCTGCTTGCGAGAAACTGCCGGTCTCGACTACGTCGCAGAATACCTTCAGCGTCTCGATATGCACATTCGAAACGTTAATGGGACCTTAAGGTGAGGTCAAGCACCCGGCTCGGCCCCGCGGTGCGGGCTCGCTAGATGCCAGGCGCGGCCAGGCGTCGGAGCCGGGGCGGCGGAAAGGAGATCCAATGCGTGCGTTTGAGCCGGTCGACTATTACGAGATCGAGGAGCTGTACACCGAAGAGGAACGGCTGATGCAGCGGACGGTGCGGGAGTTCGTCGAACGCGAGGTTGTGCCGGTGATCGAGCACTGCCACCGCCGCGAGGAGTTCCCGCGCCATTTGATTCCTCGGATGGGGGAACTGGGTCTGTTCGGTGCGAACTTGGAGGGTTACGGCTGCCTTGGGGTCAGCAGCGTGGCGTACGGGCTCATCATGCAGGAGCTGGAACGGGGCGATAGCGGGATGCGATCCATGGCGTCAGTGCAAGGGGCACTGGCCATGTTTGCCATCTACGCGTTCGGTTCTCGGGAGGAAATAGAGCGCTGGCTTCCGGCAATGGCGCGGGGGAAGGCGATTGTATGTTTCGCGCTCACGGAACCTGACC
>JBBIUR010000376.1:0-2599 GCA_037440145.1 Myxococcales bacterium
CGGAGCGCGTGACCGCAGAGGCCGTGAACTTCATGGCCACGCACGCGCGGGGCTTAGTGTGTCTAGCGCTGACCCCGGACCGCATGCGCCAGCTCGGCATTCCCCTGATGGTGCCCGAGGCATCGTCCGCTCGCCGCCCGTTCGGTGTTTCGATCGAGGCGCGGCGCGGGGTAACCACGGGCATTTCGGCAGCGGACCGAGCTCGTACGATTCGAGTTGCCGTGGCTCCGGGAACCAAGCCGGAAGACCTGATCATGCCCGGCCATGTCTTCCCCCTGCAAGCCGATCCGCGCGGGACGCTGGCGCGGCCGGCGCTCCCGGAAGCCGCCATTGATTTGATGCGCATGGCCGGACAGCGCGGCCCGGCCGCGCTGTGCGTGGTCTTGCGCGACGATGGGGAGCTAGCTGGCTGGCAAGATCTCGCGCGGCTCTCCACGGAGTTCGATCTGCCGATCTTGACCGTTGCAGACGTGATCGGGCAGCGGCTGCGAACCGAAACCCTCGTCCACCGCGTTGCCGAGGCCCCCATCGTCTCCGAATTCGGAGGCCGCTTTCGGGCGGTCGTCTACCGCAGCGACATCGACGCGCACGAACACATTGCTCTCGTCAAGGGGCGGGTGCATGGGAGCAGCCGCGTGCCGGTGCGGGTGCACTCGCAGTGCGTGTCTGGGGACGTGCTCGTGTCCTCTCGCTGCGACTGTGGCGAGCAGTTGCGGCGTGCGATGCAGTGGATCGAGGCGGAAGGCCGCGGGGTCTTCGTCTACATGCACCAGGAAGGCCGGGGCATCGGGTTGGCGAACAAGATCCGAGCGTATGCGCTGCAGGACCAGGGGCGCGACACGGTCGAAGCGAATCTCGAATTGGGATTCAAGGAAGACGTCCGGGATTACGGCCTCGCGGCGCAGATCTTGCGCGATTTGGGTGTGCTGTCCGTCCGGCTGATCACGAACAACCCCCACAAAATCGCGAGCCTGGAAGCATACGGCATCACTGTGCGGGAGCGCCTGGCCATCGAAGTGCCTGCGCACCCGGGAAACCTGAGATATCTCCAGGCCAAGAAGGAAAAACTCGGCCATCTGATCTCGGGCCTCCCGTTGCCCACCTGAGCGGATTCTTGGCAAGAAAATAGGGTGCTGCCCGCAGCGGGTGGCGCTGATCGCCCGAATGAGAACGTTTGCAGGCACTCTGCAGGCAAGCGGACTGCGCTTCGGCGTTGTCGCCGCGCGCTTCAACAGCCTGGTCACCGACCGACTGCTGGACGGCGCCCTGCGCGCCTTGGCCGAGCACGGCGCCGCCGAGTCCGACATCGAGGTCGTCCGCGTGCCGGGCTCATTCGAAATCCCCCTGGCTGTCCGCCTCCTCGTTTCAAGTGGCAGAGTGCACGCCGTCATCGCCTTGGGAGCGATCGTCCGCGGCGAAACGCCACACCACGAACACCTTGCCAACACCGTGATTCGCCAACTGGCCGCCGTCATGTGCCAGCACGAGGTGCCCGTGGCCCTCGGGGTCCTGACCACCGACACGGTCGAGCAAGCCCTGGCGCGCGCCGACCATACTTCGGCCAACAAGGGCTACGAAGCGGCCGTCACGGCCATCGAGATGGCAACGCTGCGCCGGGCCTTGATCGGCCTCGGCTGACTTGCCAAAGGCCAGATGCGGGGAACGCGCGATGGGATCCCGTCGCAAAGGCCGCGAGCTCGCTCTGCAGGCACTCTACCAGCAGGAGATCGCCGGCGAGCTCTCGACCGCAGAAATCGAGGCCTTCCTGCGCCACTTCGACGGCGGGGAACAGGCGAACGCGTTTGCATTGGAGCTCGTGCGCGGAGTGTTGCAGCACGGCGCCGAGATCGACCGCCTGATCGCGCAGAGCTGCGAGCACTGGCGCCTCGAACGCCTCTCCAAGGTCGACCGGAACATCTTGCGCCTGGCGACCTACGAGCTGCTCGAGCGCCCCGACGTTCCCGTCAGCGTCGTGATCAACGAAGCCGTGGAAATTGCCCGCCGCTACGGCACGGAGGACTCTAGCCCCTTCGTCAACGGCGTGCTCGACGCCGTCGCCGAACGCTGCGGCGCCAAGGCGCGAGCCAGCGCGAGCGAAGAAAATGGACGAGCGATACCGACCCGAGAGGATTGAACCCAAGTGGCAGCGGCTGTGGGAGGAGCGCGGCACGAATCGCGTCGACCTGCACGCCGCGCAGCGGCCTTATTGCGCGTTGATGATGTTCCCGTACCCCTCTGCAGAGGGGCTGCACGTCGGGCACGCGTGCGCTTTCCCCGGGGTGGACATCCACGGCCGCTTTCGACGCCTGCAGGGATACGACGTCTTCGAGCCCATCGGCTTCGACGCCTTCGGCATCCACTCGGAAAACTACGCCCTGCGAGTGGGCCGCAACCCGAAGGAGCTCATCCCCGCAACCATCGCCAACTTCCGCCGGCAGCTGAAGCGGTTGGGCCTGATGGTGAACTGGGACTACGAAGTCGACACGACCGACCCGCGCTACTACCGCTGGACGCAGTGGATTTTCCTCCAGCTCTACAAAAACGGCCTGGCGGTGCGCAAAAAGGCCCCCGTCAACTGGTGCCCCCGGTGCAAAACGGT
>JBBIUR010000377.1:0-2581 GCA_037440145.1 Myxococcales bacterium
CGATGCGGTGAACAACCCCAAGCCCGTGCAAAAGCCCCATCCTCCCCTCTTGATCGGGGGCGCCGGGGAGAAGCTCTTGCTGCGCGTGGCGGCGCAGCACGCGAACATTTGGAACTGCCCCAACAACGCAGCCACCGAGCTCCCGCGCAAGATCGAGGCGCTCAAGCGCCATTGCGACTCCCTCGGCCGCGACTTCGAGGAAATCGAAATCTCCGAACAATGCGTCTGCGTCTTGGGAGCGAACGAAAAGGAGTTCAAAGAAAAGTGGCGCCTGGCGCGGCAACTGCTCGGCGGCGTCTTCGACTTGCAGAGAACCGCTTTCCGCGGCACTCCGGACCAGGTCGCCGAGCAACTGCGCGCGCGTCGGGCTCAGGGCGTGACCTTCTTCATCGTGCTTTTCGCGGATTTTCACGCACCGGAAACTCTGCAGCTGTTCGCGGAAAGAGTTCTCCCCGCGCTCCATCAGGCCTGAGCGCGCCGCGGCGGGTCTGGACCGTTCCCGGGCGGAAGCCCGCCCTTGCGCGGCGCGTCCCGACGGGCTAGCGAGGCGACATGATTGCGTGCCTGGATCTAGAAGGCGTGCTGGTGCCGGAAATCTGGATCAAGGTGGCCGAGGCCACGCAGATCGAGGCGCTGCGCCGCACGACCCGGGACGAACCGGACTACGACAAGCTCATGCACAGCCGGCTGAAAATCCTGGCGGAGCACGGCCTCACGCTCTCCGACATCCAGAACGTCATTCGCCGGATGGGCCCGCTGGAGGGCGCGGTGGAGTTCCTGGATTGGTTGCGCCAGAGGTACCCGGTCATTATCCTTTCGGACACTTTCTACGAGTTCGCCGCCCCCTTGATGGCGCAGCTCGGGCATCCGACGCTTTTTTGCAACTCTCTGGTCGTGGCGAGCGACGGGCGAGTAGTCGATTACCGGCTGCGGTTGCGCGACGGAAAGCGAAAAGCGGTGATGGGGCTGAAGCTGCTCAACTTCGAGGTCGTGGCGGTGGGCGACTCGTACAATGACACGAGCATGCTGCGCGAGGCCGATGTGGGAATTTTGTTTCGCCCTCCCGAGAACGTGGCGCGAGAGTTTCCGGAATTCCTCATCGCGCACACGTACGACGAGTTGAAGGAGGCCGTCGCGCGCGCGGAGCAACAGGTCCGCTAGAAGCCAGGGGGCGCGCTTGGGCCACAATTCCGAACGCCTGTTTGCGGAAGCGCGGCGCCTCATCCCCGGAGGCGTGAACAGCCCCGTTCGCGCCTGGCGGGCTGTCGGCGGAAACCCGGTGTTCTTGCAGCGCGGCCGCGCGTCGACGGTGACCGACGTGGACGGGAACAGTTACATCGACTACGTGGGCTCCTGGGGCCCGCTCATCCTCGGCCACGCGCACTCGGACGTCCTGCGAGCCGTTCACGAGGCGCTGCGAGACGGGACGAGTTTCGGTGCTCCTACAGCTCGCGAAGTCGAGCTCGCCCGCATGATTGTCGAGGCGTTTCCAGCGATCGAGTCGGTCCGCCTCGTCAACTCCGGAACCGAAGCGGTCATGTCTGCGGTCCGGCTCGCCCGCGCATACACTGGCCGCACGAAGATCATCAAGTTTGCCGGCTGCTATCACGGGCACAGCGACGGACTCCTCGTCCGCGCGGGCTCGGGAGCGCTCACGCATGGGGTACCGGACAGCCCGGGGATCCCGCCCGCGATCGCCCGCGAGACGCTGGTGGCAGAGTACAACGACCTGGCCAGTGTCGAGAGATGCGCCAAGGTGGCGGGCGGCGACCTCGCGGCGATCTTGGTGGAGCCCGTCGCGGGCAACATGGGCGTGGTACCGCCCGCCCCCGGTTTTCTCCAGGGGCTCGCGCGCATTGCCGCGCAGCACCAGGCGCTCTTGATTTTTGACGAAGTGATCACGGGTTTCCGGCTGTGCTATGGGGGTGCACAGACGCTTTACGGCATTCGGCCAGATCTCACATGCCTGGGGAAGATTATCGGCGGCGGCCTACCGGTGGGCGCATTCGGCGGGCGCCGCGAAATCATGGCGCAGCTCGCACCCGAAGGCCCCGTGTATCAGGCCGGCACGCTCTCGGGAAATCCCCTCTCCGTCGCCGCGGGAATTGCCACGCTGCGCGCCCTGCGCCAGCCGCGCGTGTACGAACGGCTTGAAGAACTGAGCGCGGCACTGGAGGAAGGGCTGCGCCAGGCGCTGGTAAAAGCGGGGGTGTGCGGATGTGTCAACCGCGCGGGTTCCATGCTCACGCTGTTTTTCGGCACGGAGTCCGTGCAGAGCGCCCGCGACGTGGGCCGCTGCGACACGGGCCAATACGGACGCTTCTTTCGGGGCATGATCGAGCGAGGCGTGTATTTTCCGCCAGCGCAGTTCGAAGCGGCCTTTGTCTCGCTGGCGCATTCCGAGGGCGATCTCGAGATCACGGTGGCCGCAGCTGCGCAATGCTTGGCAGTCCTCGCGTCCTGAGGGAAGGCAGGGGAAGCGATGGCGCGCACCGAGAATGGCGAATCCGCGTGGCTGCGGGCAGGCCGCTTCGCTGCGGTGGGCTTGGAATTCGGCGCCACGGTCTCTGCGGGCGTGATC
>JBBIUR010000378.1:0-2539 GCA_037440145.1 Myxococcales bacterium
GGATTTGGTCTTCCGTGCACGTGCCGCGCGCGCGGGCCGGCTATGCCACCGCGCGCTGCGAGCTGTGGGACGAGACGGGCCGCCTCATCGCCGTCGCGACGCAGATGATGATGCTGCGCCGCCCGGCCTGAGGCCCGCCGCCCAGGCGCAGGGGCGACGGGGTCAGGCGGCGTAGCCCTCCATCTTGGCGATGATCTGCAGCATGACCTCGTCGGCGCCGGCGCCGATGCTGAGCAGGCGCGCGTCGCGCCAGTAACGGGAGACGCGGAACTCGTCCGTGTAGCCGTACCCCCCATGGAACTGCAGGCACCAATCGGCCACCTTGCGCACCAAGCGGCCCGCAGCCAGTTTCGCCATCGAGGTCTCGCGCGTGCAATCCTCGCCCGCGACGATCATGCGCACGCAGTGGTAGTTGAGCTGCCGCAACATCTCGATCTCCGTGCGCAGCTCGGCGAGCTTGAACTGGACGTACTGCTTGTTCGCGAGGGGCGTGCCGAAGACCCGGCGCTGCTTCACGTACTCCGCGGTCTCGGCGAGCATCATCAGCGCCCCGGCAGCAGCGCCGATCGAGGCGGCGATGCGCTCTCTCTGAAATTGCCTCATCTGGTAGATGAAACCCTCGCCTTCGTCCCCGATCCGGTTCGCCACCGGCACTCGCACGTCGTCGAAGACCAGTTCCGCGGTATCCGAGCAGTGATTCCCCACCTTGTCGATCTTGCGCGCGACGCTGAAGCCGGGACTATCGGTGGGAATCACGAGCAGCGTGAAGCCATGGTAGCCGCGTTCCGGATTCGTCTTCACCAGCGTCGTCACGTAGTCGGCCTGCGCGCCGTTCGTGATGAATATTTTGCGGCCGTTGACCACGTAGTGGTCCCCGTCGCGCCGCGCCCTGGTCTCGATGCTGAAGACATCCGAGCCCGCGCCGGGCTCGGTGACGCCGATCGCCCCCACAGCCTCTCCGCGAATCGAAGGCGCGAGCCACCGGCACTTCAAGTCGTCGCTGCCGAACTCGTGCATTGCCGGCGTGCACATATCCGTCTGCACGAGCAGCGCCATGGGGATGCCGTTGCACGGGCAGGATTCCGCAACCGCCTCGATGTAAGCGGCGTTCCACGAATAGTCCAAGCCCGCACCCCCGTATTTCGGGTCGTACGGGATGCCGAGCATGCCGAGCTCGCCGCAGCGCCGGAAAACTTCGTGCGCCGGGAAGGAGCGCGCCCGCTCCCATTCCTCGACATGCGGCGCGATTTCCTTGCGAAAGAAGTCGCGGATCGTGTTCTGGAAGGCCCTCTGCTCGGGCGTGTAAAAGTCCATTGCCGTCCTCCGCGGATCGCCTGCGCCGCCCTGTCCCGCTGATCGCCGGCGGCGGCGCGGTCAGGTCCCCTTCCGGTAAACGGTCACCACGGCCGCACCGCCGAGCCCCAGGTTGTGCTGCAGGGCCACTTTCGCCCCGGGGACCTGGCGCTTGCCCGCCTCGCCCCGCAGTTGCCAGTTGAGCTCGGCGCACTGCGCGAGCCCTGTGGCTCCGAGAGGGTGCCCTTTCGAGATCAACCCCCCGGATGGGTTCACGACCCACTTGCCGCCGTAAGTCACCGCACCCGAGTCGATCAGCTCGCCCCCCTTGCCCTCGGGGCAGAGCCCGAGCGCTTCGTAGGTGATCAGCTCGTTCGTCGAAAAGCAATCGTGCAGCTCGATGACGTCCACGTCTTCCGGCCCCACTCCCGACTGCCGGTAGGCCTGCTCCGCCGCCTTGCGGGTCATGTCCGCTCCAACCAGTTTGATGCAGCTCTGCTCTTCGAACGTGCTCGGCAGGTCCGTGGCCATCGCCATGCCCGCGATTTCGACCGCCTGGGCTTCGAGGTGATGCCGGCGCACGAAATCCCGGCTGCAGACGACCGCCGCCGCTGCGCCGTCGGAAGTCGGGCAGCACTGGAGCTTGGTGAGCGGATCGTAGACGAGCGGGGCGTTCAAGATGTCCGCAAGGGAGTACTCGTCCTGGAACTGCGAATACGGATTGTTCACCGAGTGCTTGTGGTTTTTGAGGCCGATCTTGGCGAATTGCTCGCGCGTGGTCCCGTAGCGCTCCATGTGCTCGCGGCCAGCGTTCCCGAACATCTGAGGCGCTGGCGGCGCCTGCGCAAAGCCGCGCAGCGATACCATGATCTCGAAGTGCCTCTCCATGGGATTCGTGCGGTCCGCGTACTTCGCCCCCAGCGAGCCCTTTTCCATCTTCTCGAAGCCGAGAGCCAGCACGCACTCGGCCAAGCCACCCTCTACGAGTTGCTTGGCCAAAAACAGAGCCGTCGAACCCGTCGCGCAGTTGTTGTTCACGTTGTAGACCGGAATCCCCGTGAGCCCCAGACCGTAGACGGTGCGCTGGCCGCACGTCGAATCGCCAAAGCAATAGCCAACCACTGCCTGTTCCACTTCCTCATAGGAAATCCGCGCGTCTTCCAAGGCTTTCCGACCCGCCTCCTTGGCCATGTCCGGATAGTCCCAGTTCCGCGTCCCGGGCTTTTCGAATTTCGTCATGCCGACG
>JBBIUR010000379.1:0-2530 GCA_037440145.1 Myxococcales bacterium
CCCATTCCCCCCCGACGAACGCGCGCGCATCCCGTACCTGAGGGCTATAAGCCCCCTGGATCGCCATGGCCAGCTCTTGGGTCCGCTGCTGGATCTCGCTGCCGAAGAGCTTCTGGAGCGCCGCCTCAGGGGGCGCCTCCGCGGCCGCGTGCAGCCGCGGCAAAATGCGTAGCGTGTGCGCCGCGAATACCTGTGCCTCGATGTACGCTTGCGCGACTTGCTGGCGCAGTGTGCCGAGGTCGACGCCGCGCCCCCTGCCTGCTTCCCGGCACCGGCGGTACAGGTCCGCCAACGCCAGCGCGCCATTCTGCAAGCGGATCTTGAAGTCGAATGCCCACAGTGTGCCCCGCTCGTGCGCGAGCGCCGCCCGAATCAAGGGCCAGCCCTGGTTGACCGGGCCGACGAGGTTTTCGAGCGGCACACGCACGTTGTCGAAAAACACTTCGCAGAAATCGCTGCACCCAGAAATCTGCACGAGCGGCCGCCAGCTCACACCCGGGCTATGCATGTCCACAATCAGGTAACTGATTCCTTTGTGCTTGGGCGCGTTGGGATCCGTCCGCACGAGCAGCAGTGCCCAGTCCGCAAAATGAGCGTTGCTCGACCAAACCTTCTGGCCGTTGACGATCCAATCATCACCTCAGCGCTCGGCCCGGCACCGCAGCGAAGCCAGGTCCGAGCCAGCATTGGGCTCCGAGAAGCCGAGACACCACACTTCGTCGGCCGGCAGGATCGGCGGCAAATAGCGAGCCTTCTGCTCCGGAGTGCCGAAGGCGATGAGCGTGGGCCCTACGATGTTCACGCTGACCGGATCCAGAATTCCCGGTGCGCGCACACGCGCCATCTCTTCCGTGTAGATGACCTGCTGGACGAGCGTGGCCGCCCTGCCTCCGTACTCCCGGGGCCACTGGATGCCGACCCAGCGCCCACCCGCGAGCTCGCGCTGCCAGGCGCGCTGAAACTCACGGCGCTCCTGCTCGTCGTCCGGAAGCTTGCCGTGCCCAGATCGCCACTCCGGCGGCAAGTGCGCGCCAAGCCATCCTCGCAGCTCATCGCGAAAGGCCTCGTCTTCTCGCCCGTACCGCAATGCGAACATGATTCCTGCCCCCTCGGTCCAATCTGGCACCGCCCCTCCGCTCAGCGCCGCCAACCTCGCCGGCGCGAAACCCGCACTCGCTCACCTCCTTCCAGCGGCACCGCGGACTGCGGGTGCTCGCCGGAGGGCGGCCACCCCAGCCGCAGTGCCGCAAGCTCTGCGCGGAGACCGCTTAAACTGCCGAACGTTTGTTCGTCAAGACAGCCCGAGCGAGCCCCAGCCGAGACCCGGCACGAACCGGCCGCTGCGACGGCCTCGCGGTGCCCGCAGCACTCCCCCCGGATCGCCTAGCGTGCAAAGGCGCCGCATGCCCGCTCGCCTCCCGGGGTGTGTTGCTCCTTGCAGTCCCCAGGCTCGTTCGCTAAAGGCAGCCGCTATGAATAGAAAGTTGCGTCATCGGCTAGTGCTGCCGATCTCGGCCCTGGCACTTCTGGTTGCCACCAGCGGCTGCTCGAAAAGGCAGGGACAGATGAGGCCAGCGACTCCCACGCTCGGGGGCGGAGCCGCGGCGCCGAGCGGAACCGCTGGAGCCGAAGTGGCCGTCGAAGTGGAGAAGCCGTTGGTCGTGATCGTCGAGGCCGAGCCAGAGGAAGGAAAGGCGCCGCTGACCGTTCGCTTCAAGTCCGGCCGCGATCCCGATTCGGGAAAACCGCCGCTCAAATTTCTATGGAAGTTTGCGGACGGAACGGAGAGCACGGAGGAAAATCCGGTGCACACCTTTACCAAGCCGGGCTCTTATGAAGTGACCCTCCAGGCATCTGACGCCACAGGAGATACGGACGAGGATTTCATCCAGATCGAGGTCCACGGGCCCGAAGATTGAGCCAAAAGGAGCGGCCGTCACCCAGCCCGGCTGTGCAAGCACAGGTGGTGCACGCTTGCCGGGTCGGGGCGGGACAGTTGGAACAGCACGGCTTGTGCGACGTTCTCCGGTGGAATGGGCGGGCTCTCCAGCCCCAAGAGCCCGAGTTCTTGCCAGCGCGCAAATGCTGCTGGAAGAAAATCGGGGTCGAAGTTCGCGGTGAAATTCGTCCCTGCAACGTTGTGCACTTCCAGTGTCGACACGCGCACGCCGCGGGCCGCCACTTCGGCTCGCAGGGAGCGGGCGAACGCTTCCACCCCCGCTTTGGAGGCAGCGTAAACAGCTAGGTAGGGCCAAGGCTGGTGGGCAGCAACGGAGGTGAGAAACACGAGATGCCCCTGGCCGCGGGCCAGCATGTGCCGCAGCGCTGCGCGACAAGCGATGAAGACGCCGAACAGGTTCGTCTCCACCATCTGCCGCCACTCCTCTGTCCGCCCTTCTACAACCGGGCGTGGGAAACCGATCGCAGCATTGTTGACAAGAACATCGAGCCGTCCGAAGCGCTCTACAGCCATCCCGATCAAGCGCTCCACCTGGTTCTCGTCCCGCATGTCCGCAATCACGGATATCGC
>JBBIUR010000380.1:0-2493 GCA_037440145.1 Myxococcales bacterium
GCTCACCCGAGCTGCCAGCCAGTCCACAGCCAGCGCAACGAGGCAAAGGAATTCCACCTGCAAGGCAACGAAAAAGCGGGTAAAATAGTATCCTTCGCCCGCCTGCGGGCGAAACGAAGCAGCCCACAGACTGGCAGCGGTAAGCAGCGAGCCCAACAGCAAGGAGCCAGCGAATGTCCGCTTTGCCCTCGGCACTGTACCGCCTCGCAGCACGACCGCTAGCATAAGGAACCACACCAACAGGCAGACGCTGGTGAGCACCCGCCCACCTTCGCCAAGCCCCCAAGATTCGGAAAAAAAGCCGAGCGTGCCCCAAGCGAAATTCGCTGCCCCGGTTTCGGCTCCCGCGCCGCGCAGGCGGACAAGCCAGAGCAGCGCACCATGTGGGCGAAGGTACAGGTTCTGGTAGAACCACGGCACAGCACCAACAACCGCACCAGCGAACAGCCCCACAAGGGCTGCGCGCGGTGGCGGTATCGCAAGCCACCAGCACAGCACCAATGCGGTCATCCACGGCGCGAAGGTGAGGGACATCCACGCGGAGGCCGCAGCGGTAAGGCCGAGGAGAAAGCCCGCGGCCCAGTGGCGTTGCTGCTCGCTCCCGGCGCCCGCAAACACCCAGAGCGCCATGGCGGCGGGAAGCAGTGCCTCGGGATGGGAGCCCACCAACGTCGCCTGCAAGCGCGCGAGGTTTGGAGCGACGGAAACCAGCAATACCCCGAGCCAGAGGGCAGCGCCCGCACTCCAACCCCGGCTGACGGCTAGCAAAAGAACCGCGAGCGCTGCGCACGACCACGCGACCCCAATGCCCTTCAGTGCCAGCATGGAGGGGCCGAACCAGCGCACCCACAAGGTGGCCAGAATCAGCAAAGGGACCGAGCCGCCGTGCGAAAGATCGTCCTGGTAGTCCCAGACTGCTTGCAAGCCCTGACCGGCAAGCTCGCGTGCACTGAACAAAAACACCGGCTCCTCCCAGTGAGCATGAGCGGCGTACGAGGTCAGCACCAGCGCCGTGCGCACCGCCGCCGCGGCCACTAGGAGCAGGCCTGCCCCAGCCACCCCGACCCGCCGCCGTGCGCTTTCCCGCCGCTGCTCGCCGCCCATGCTCGAGCCGCGTAGGCCGCTGCGCGCATGGCGTCAAGCGCCTCGGCCAAGCGCGTGCGCTGGCGCAGTAGCCGGCAGCCTCATTGTCAGCGGCCAGCTCGAGGCGATCGGCACGGCCGAAGCGCCGGTGATCTTCACAAGCTTGGAAGACGACGAGTACGGCGGCGACACGAACGGCGACGGCTCGGCGACCTCCGGCGCGCCCGGTCAGTGGGGAGCTATCACCTTCGGGAGCGGCAGCCGCGGGCGCCTCGCCCATGCCACCGTTCGGTATGGCGGGGGGATTACTACCATTACAGCACGAATACAGCACGAAGGCGCTCATTCGGAACTTCGGCGGCGATGTGGTGCTCGAGAACGTCGAGCTGACGCAAAGCGGGGCCGCTGGCGTTTATGCGGAGAACGGGCCCATGACCCTGCGAAAGTGCCGGATCACTGCAAACGGCACGCACGGTGTCTTCAACTCCACGCCGAAGTTCGTCGTCGACGCACGCCAGGTCTGCTGGGGCGATCCGAGCGGGCCGTACCATCGCACGAAGAACCCAAACGGGAGCGGCAACCAGGTCAGCGACGGCGTCCTGTTCTTTCCCTGGGCTGTCGACGAGAACGGGACCGTGCCGACGCAGGTCCTCGTGGAAGGCCCGGCGCGGGTAAGCCCGGGGGACTCTGCGGAATACGCGGTCTCGTATTTCGCCGGTGAGCCGCTCGAAGACGCGGTGCTCATTGCGGCTTTGCCCGCCGCTGGAGAGTTCGTGGATGCAACCGGCGGCGCGATCTTTTGGCCCGAACGTCACGAAGTCTACTGGCGGTTGGGGAATGTTGCCGGGGGCGAGGGATCCTACTCGGTCCGGCTGCGCTTCGCATGGGGAGTGCCGGACGGAAGCAGCGACAACATGCTCGCATTCCTGGCCGCCGCCAATCTGCCCGCCGGCCCCGACGCCAGCGAGTACCTCGCCCGAGACCCGCGGCTCATCACCAGCGAGACCGTGCTGAGCGAGGCGGAGCTGGAGGCGGAACTCGCCGGCAATGCCGAGCTTGCGGCGCTCTTTGGAGCCGCTGTGGAGGAGGGTTTTCTGCTGCCGCAGGCCGCGCGAGTGAGCACCAGCCGCGGGGAGAGCGCGATCGTCGTCACGCTCATGCACCCGGAACGCGGTGCGCTGTTGTTTCTCTCGCTGGCCGGCGGGCGCGTCGCGGGCGTGCGCTACGAACGCCACGCATTTCGAATGTACGATTCCGCCGGAGGCATGGAGTGGGACTGGGCGCTGGACCGCTTCTCCTCCTGGGGCGCATGGGCGGAGCAGCCGCTGGCTGCGCGCGCAGCCGGCGGCAGCCTCTCTTTTGCGCGCTGCTTCTTCAACTGCGTGGCACCGAAGCTCTCGCTGGCGGTGG
>JBBIUR010000381.1:0-2481 GCA_037440145.1 Myxococcales bacterium
TACGCTTGCCGCTCTCTTTTGGGCTTCGGCTTCCGGATCGTGGTCGAGGGCAGGCCGGGATCGAGCGGTGCCCCCGTGGGGCTGGCCACTCTCAACAGTGATCCCCGCGACCCGAGCGCACGGCCGGATCTCCAGATTCAGGCCAACCGGGACCTCGGAAACGGGAGCCCATTGATTTGCGATACCGGTGGCCCGGCACCGACTCCGTCGCCCGGAGGAGTGCCGAAAATCGATCCGCCGAGCTTTGCTCTTACCCAGGAGATCAGTGACCGGCTCAATGACTTCGGATGCCGCTTCGAGGCATTTCGGGAAAGCGACCTGTCGTGCACCCTCGCTCCCAATGGCGTTGCCTCCTTCGTGTCCCCGCAGTCGACCGTGCAGTTTTGCGCCCTGGTGAGCAAGGATATTCTCACGTTTCCTCCTGGGGACACGTTGCTCACGGTTCGCCTCCGGGATGCGGCGGGCAACGTAGGCAACGAGGCCAGAATCGTGGTTCGTGTGGGTTCGGCGGAGTGCCCCTGAGGGCGGCTCTGGTCCCAGGGATTCGGCCGCCCGGCTTCGCGGGCATCCGCGACGGGATTGGTTTTGTATTTTTCGCGAAGATCGGTAAGGTGCGTTGCACGGTTGCGAGGAGCGACGTATGCGCAAGCTTGCCACAATCGCGGTCGCCTTGGTTCTGGGGGGCGCTGCGGGGGCCGCCACGGTCCCGCCGCCGGTGATGAATGACCTGGAGTACGTGGAGCCCACTCCAGAGCCGACGCCGAAGCCGTACTGGCGCAAGAGGCTGATCACGACACTTACGGTCCAGAACACCCCGGAGGGCGATACGGTGGTGATGTTCGAAGCTGCGGACGTCGCACAGTACGAGAGCGCAGAGAAGAAATCGTTCAAGACTCTGGCCGCGGAGCGCTACACGCTTTCGACCGAGGACCCGAAGCTGCGCGCGGCGCGCAAGCAGGTGCTCGGCAAGTTGCGGGAGTTGGAGGAGGCAATCCTCGACTATGTCGAGGCCGCAGGGCCGCCCTCGGAATTGAAGGTCCTCAAGCAGAGCGGACAGAGGCGGTACGAAGATTAGCCTGCAGGAAGGAACTCGGTGCAGCGGACGTCCGGCGACAACCGCTAGTGTGCTGCACTTCGCCGCGGCCGCACGACGGGCGCTCAGGGGCAGGCGCCGGGGCCAATCGCGCGCGCCGCTCCCGTGAGGTCGGCAGCGCTCACAAAGCCGTCCCGGTTCGCGTCTGCCGGGTCGCTGGCCCCGACCGGCCGGCGGCTTTGGATGAAGAGAAGGCGCGCGATCGCTTCGATGTCGGCACCGCTGACGCAGCCGTCTCCGTCGACATCTCCCGGCCGCGGGGTCGCCGTCGGCGTGGCGGTGCGGGTGTGGGTGACCGACGGTGTCGGCGTCGGCGGAAGCGGCGTGTGTGTCGGTGAGGGCGTTGCGGTGAGAGTGGCTGCAGGGGTTCTCGCCGACCCGAAGAAAAAGCGGCCGTATTTAAGGAGATTGTCCACGGCGGGGCGGTCTGGTCCCTGTTCCCCGTTGGCGCAGAGATTCAGCGTGCTCACCAGCACTTTGCCGTCGCCGTAAGGGTATTCGATCAGGGAAGGGCCATCGGCGTTTCGCAAAATCACGACCGCGTCTGGCGGCAGGTTGGCCAGCCAGCCTCGATCGGTGGGCGCCCAGCCGGAAAAATTGCTTGCCTGCAGCAGGACGCCGCCGGTCCCCGCTCCTGTGACGACGAGATGGCCAGGTTGTGCGATCTCTTCGCTGTTGTGCGCGGGCTGCGCGACGTAGCTCACCCCGCCCGGGGCGACGTTCGGCTGATCCCCCGCGGAACCGGCTACGTGGATCACAGCTACGCCGCCCAGCGCCACGAACCTTTCGATCACGCCGCCGGCGCGGACGAGCTGGACCAAGTCGGCGTAATGGGGAGCGCTCAGCCCGGGAGAGATGAAGATGGAGCGGTAGATCGCTCGCAGGCGCGCGGGATCGTCGGTCCGGAGCAGGCTCAGGTCCGGGGCGCCAAATGCGAACCCGTCATCGACGGCGATGCTGGCAATGCAGCTGCTGGCTGCAGGCCCGGTGGGCAGAAGATAGTCCACCCGCGGGAGCTCCGTCGCTGTCGGCGTCGAAGTCGGTCCCGTTGGCGTGGCCGTCGCCGTTACGGTCGCGCTAGCCGAGGAAGTGCGGGTGGGCTCCGGTGTCGGTTGCGAGCTGGGACTGGGCGTGGCCGAGGGTAAGGGTCCTGTGGGCGAGGCGGTGGCTGTGGGAGTGCGCGAGGGGGTCGCGCTGGGCGGTGGTGAAGGCGTTGGCGAGGGCGTGGCACTGGGCACCGGGGACGGCGTCGGGGTTGCCGACGGCGAGGCGGCTGCGGTCTCGGTGGGCGTGCGCGTGGGCGTGGGAGTGCGCGTTAGCGTCGGCGTCGTCGTAGGAGTCGGCGTCGGGGTGGGCGTGTGCGTTCGGGGGGGCGTTTGGGTACAGGT
>JBBIUR010000382.1:0-2475 GCA_037440145.1 Myxococcales bacterium
CGCGGAACCGTGACCACCGGGACCCCAGGCCTTTTGTCCCGATCCTCAGCCGCCGAAAAATCGCCGCGGGTTCTGCACGAGTAGATTGTCGATCCGAGCCTCGGCAACCCCGCACTCTCGCAGCCACGGGACGATGTGGCGAAAGATGTATGTCGGGTTCCACTGATCCAGAATTCCTTCGGGCAAAAACAAGGGACGCCCCAACCAACACCAGATCGAATCGTGGGAGAGGACGATGCGCTCGTCAAAGCCCACGCCGATCAAACCCAAGAGGGCCGCCCTGCGCACCCGGTCGGGCTGGAAAATCTCAAGTCCAAACCGATCGAATCCAAGGTAACAACCGCGATCGAGCAAAGACAGATGGTAGCGAAGGTCGGAGTTCCCACAGGAGTGGCCAATGAGGACGCGTTTCGGATCCACCCCTTCCGAGACGAACACATCGAGCTGCTGCGGTCCCATCGTGCCACTCTCCGTGTGGGTCGTAATGGGCGCGCCGGTCGCCTTGTGCGCCCGAGCAGCGGCCCGCAACACAGCTTCCTCGTACGGCGTGATGCGCCCCTCGCCCGTAGCAACCTTGATCACACCCGCCTTGATCCCGGTACGGCCGATCCCTTCGGTCAGCTCCTTCACGAATACCTCCACCATCTCCGCCACCACATCCGCGAAAGCACTGCGCAGCTTGAAGTACGCAGCGGCTCCTTGGTCCTCCTTGTAGAGGCCGGTGGCGCACACGATGTTGACCCCGGTTGCCTGGGCGACCTCTGCGGCGAACTCGACATCGCGCCCGAGGTCGATCGGGCAAGGATCGACCAGGGTGCGCAAGCCCAAGCTCGTGAGCTCCTCCATGCGGTCGATGCATCGCTGCAAGGCCTCCCGGCGTGAGAACGGCGGCGCCCCTGCATCTGCCTCCCAACCGGGAAACCCGATGAGCAAATGCTCGTGCATGAGCGTGATTCCCAGCTCTCCTGCCGATCGCGGGCCGAGCACGGTATTCACCATCGCCATACCAGTCACCTCCGTATCCGAAAGTCGCCGAACTCCCCTGTCCCGGGGCCCCACTGCTCCTCGACTCCCGCAACGAATGCACCCGGTGGCCCGCCGTGACACCAGGCGATGAACCGCCGCAATCGCTCCTCGGGCCCCTCGGCCACGATCTCGACTCGGCCATCTGGCGTATTCCGAACCCATCCCGTTAGGCCCAGGCGACGCGCCTCGTCGACCGCCGCGTACCGGAAGCCCACGCCCTGAACCCGCCCGCAGATCCGGAGGTGCACGCGCTGCGCGGTTCCCATGCTCTCCCCCCGGCCCACACGATCTACCGGAGGAGCTCCTTTAAAGCCTCCTCGTCGATGATCCGCACACCCAGCTTCTTGGCCCTCTCGAGCTTCGAACCGGGCTCGGCGCCGACCACCAGGTAGTCGGTTTTACTGCTCACGCTCGAAGAAACCCTTCCCCCGGCCTGGGCAATGCGGGCTGCAACCTCGTCGCGGGGAGCCGAAAGAGTGCCGGTGATCGCAAAGGTTTTCCCGCTCAGCTTGCCGGTACCGCGGGGGCGCTCCACCCGCGGTTGCACACCGGATTGCAGCAAGCGCGCGATCAGCGCACGGTTCTCTGGCACCTCGAAAAAGGCCCGGATCTGGCGCGCCGTCTCGGGCCCCACCCCGTGGACTTCCAGCAGCTGGTCTTCCGTCGCGCTCTCCAACGCCTTGATGCTGCCAAAATGCTCCGCCAGCACCTCTGCCATGTGCTCCCCTACTTGCGGGATCCCGAGGGCGTGGAGGAAGCGCGCCAGAGTCGTCTGCCGGCTGCGCGCAATCGCATCGATGATGTTCTGCGCCGACTTTTCCGCCATCCGCTCGAGGCCCGCCAGTTCGGCCTTTTCGAGGCGGTACAGGTCCGCGAAGTCCCGCACCAGGCCTTTTTCGACCAGCTGGCTCACGAGCTTTTCTCCCAAGCCGTCAATATCCATTGCTCGCTTCGAGGCGAAGTGCCGGATCCGCTCTTTAAGCTGTGCGGGACAGCTCGCGCCGATGCACCGGTACGCTGCCTCTCCTTCGTCTCGCACCACTTTCGCACCGCACACCGGACATCGCGCGGGCATGCGAAAGCGCCGTTCGTGCCCGGTCCTCTTGTCCGGGAGCGCCCGCACGACGTACGGAATCACGTCCCCCGCCCGCTCGACGACGACCGTATCCCCGATGCGGATGTCCTTCCGCTCGACCTCGTCCATGTTGTGCAGCGAAGCGCTCGTGATCGTCACCCCGCCGACGCGGACGGGCTCTAGCTGGGCAATTGGCGTGACCACTCCGGTGCGGCCGACCGACGGAACGATATCGACGACCTTCGTGACTCCTTGCTGGGCCCGGAACTTGTACGCGATCGCCCAACGAGGGGAGCGCGAAATCTCCCCCAGCCGGCGCTGAAGGTCGAATCGGTTGACTTTGACTACCACCCCGTCGGCATCGTAGGGGAGCT
>JBBIUR010000383.1:0-2474 GCA_037440145.1 Myxococcales bacterium
ACCGTGCCGCCCACGGCCACAGGGCCGAAAAACAGGAACGCCAGTACTTCCCCCAAGGGCACATGGCTGAGCGGCTTGGGCCCGGCACTGTACGCCACAGAGGCGGCCGCAGCGCTCGCACCCACGGCTGCAATCGGCCAGCCTCCCCGCCACACGAGATACGCGCCCGCAACAAGCGCCGCCGCGAGGGTGCCGAGCGCGGCCCGCCGGACAGCCCCCGGAGCGACGACGCCGGATTGAGCGAGGCGCTGGGGCCCCAGCCGTTCGGCCCGGTCGATACCGCGGGCGAAATCGCAGTAGTCGTTCGAGAGATTTGCGACCACCTGCAGCAGCAGCGCGGTCAGCGCGGTGAGCGCGGCCGTCCCTGCGTCGAGCGGCCCGCTGCGCCGTGCGCAGGCAAGTCCCACTCCGACTGGCACCAGGCTCGCCGCCAGCGTGCGCGGGCGAATGCCTGCCCACCACGCGCCGACGGTGCTCCAACGCCCCCGCTCTGCGCTCATGGCAGCCGGCGGAAACGGGTGAAATCGGGCCGCCGCTTTTCGTTGAACGCGTTGCGGCCCTCCTGCGCTTCCTCCGTCATGTAAAAGAGGAGCGTCGCGTTTCCCGCGAGCTCCTGGATACCGACCATGCCGTCGGTCTCCGCATTGAACGCGGCCTTCAAGCAGCGCAGTGCCAGCGGGCTGTGCTGCAGGATCTCGCGGCACCACGCGACCGTCGTTTCCTCCAGCTTCTCCAGTGGCACCACGGCGTTCACCAGCCCCATCTCCAGCGCCTCGCGCGCGGAGTACTGCCGGCAGAGGAACCAGATCTCGCGCGCCTTCTTCTGCCCTACGAGGCGAGCGAGGTAGCTTGCGCCAAACCCGCCGTCGAAACTTCCCACCCTCGGCCCGGTCTGACCGAAGACCGCGTTTTCCGCAGCGATCGTGAGGTCGCACACGACGTGCAACACGTGCCCGCCGCCGATCGCGTACCCAGCCACCATGGCAATTACCGGTTTGGGCAGGCTCCGAATCTGCCGCTGCAAGTCGAGCACGTTGAGGCGGGGCACGCCGTCCGCCCCGACGTAGCCCTTGTCTCCGCGCACGCTCTGATCGCCCCCACTGCAAAACGCCCTGCCCCCTTCGCCGGTCAGGATCGCGACGCCGATGTCCGGATCCTCGCGCACGTCGGCAAACGCGTCCATCAGCTCTGCAATCGTTTGGGGCCGGAAGGCGTTGTGGACGTGCGGCCGATTGATCGCGACGCGCGCAATGCCCTCGGCCTTCCGGTAGGTGATGTCCTCGTACTCCTTTGCGGTTCGCCATTGGATCGGCTGCATGCTGATCCCCTCCACACCGAATCCGGCGCTTTCAGATCGCCGCGGCCGCGCAGCCCGCCAGGGCGGGCAGCTCCGCCCGCAGCGCCCCCAGCACCCCTTCGAGCACTTCGGCGCGGCGCGCGGCGTTGCGCTGGCGGTCGGTCCGCACCTCGATCACCGTGGTGCCCTCGCGTCCCAGAGCTTCGTCCAGCGCTTGCACCAGGGAGGCCGCGGAATCCGCGCGCACGTACGCGCTGCCGCACATGCGCACCACCCCTTCCACGGCCATCCCGTGCGGCGTCGCAAAGTACCGCTCGAACACCCTGCCGAGTTCGGCCTGGGGCAAGAAAGAGAAAATGCCCCCGCCGTCGTTGTGGACCAGCACGATCGCGAGCGACAGGCGGTAGCGCTGCGCGATCTGCAGGCCCCCGAGGTCGTGCAGGAAGCTCAGATCCCCGACGACCAATACCGCCGGCTGCCCGGCCGCGGCAGCCGCACCCAAAGCCGTGGAGACCACGCCGTCAATCCCGCTTGCACCTCGATTCCCGAGCACCTGCACGCGGGCGGAGCAACCGAGGCCGAAGGTATCCAGGTCGCGGACGGGCATGCTGTTGCCCGCGAACAGGATGCCGTCCCGCAGGCGCTGCAGCACCAGCGCTGGCACTTGGCCCTCGAAGAATTCACCGGGCGAAGCGAGCGCCCGCCGCACGCCCTCTCGCGCTATGGCCGCGGCTCGCTGCCACTCGGCCAGCCACTCCCCGGCGCCGTCCGGAGCACGGCTGGCCTGGAGCCGGCGCAGCAGCTGGGCGCAGAATTCCGCGCCATCCACCTGCACGAGATCGGTGGCGACAAAGAGCGGATCGGGCCACGTGCCGGGAGTCGCTACCACCACGTACCGCGGCGCCTTGGCCGCCTGCAAGAAGTCCTGCAGGGCCTTCGAGATGGGAAGACCCCCCCACTGCAAAACGAAGTCAGGAGAGTGCGCGCGCGCAAATTCCTCGCTGCGGAGGACGATGTCGTACGCATCGACGATCAGCTCGCGGTCGGGCGAGCCGTACCGCAGCCCCGACAGGGGGTCTGCGAGAACCGGCCAGCGCAACCAGCGCGCCACTGCCACCGCACGGGCCGGATTCCCACCGACACCCCGGCGCGAACCGCAGACGAGCAAGCCCCGCCT
>JBBIUR010000384.1:0-2471 GCA_037440145.1 Myxococcales bacterium
TTCGGGATGGTTCGTATTCGGCAGGCTTGCCGACGTGATCGGGAGGCGATGGGTCGGGGTCGCCGGTCTCATCGCGGGTGCAGCCGCCGTTCTCGCGTACTACCGGACCTCTTGGCTCCTCGCGGCGTTCGCTGGGGTAGTCTTCGCGGAGTCTGGGGTGGCCGTTGCGATCAACGCCTTGGGCACGGAGCTGTTCCCGACCGCCGTGCGCGCCACCGCGAAGTCGTGGATCACCGGGGCTGGCATCGTGGGCGCCATGATTGGCCTTGCCTTCGTCGGCGCGGCGAGCGAACGCGTGGGGGGTGTGGCGGTTGCGATTTGCGCACTCGCGGTCGTCCCAGCGCTCTTGTCCCCCCTGTTGCTCCTTTTGCCAGAAGGAAAAGGGATGAACCTCGAGCGGTGGGATCTGCCGGGTCGCGGTGCCGAGCAGCGCGCACAGGATCGAGCCGGAGCGCGGCGAGGGGTTCCGGCGCTCAGGGTGGGGAGACCGGAGATTCGGCCTGTGTGAGCCACGAGCGCAGGATTTCGTTCACCGCATCCGGCGCTTCTTGCTGCACCCAGTGCGAGACGCGAGGCAGGTAGTGCACGGTGAGATTGCGCACGTACCGGTCGGTTCCGAATGTCGTCTCCTTGCCGAGTGCCGTGTCTTTTTCGCCCCAGATCATCAGGGTCGGCACGTCGATGACCGGATAGCCGAGCGCGGCTTGCCGTGCGGCGCCGCCCCCGCGCACGAGAGCGCGATAGTAGTGGATCATTGCCGCGAGCGCTCCTTGCCGGGCTGCATTTTGCCGGTAGACCGCGAGGACCTCTTCCGGGAACCGGCTCTGATCCACGGCCATACCTCGAAAAGCATTGTCGATTGCCCGGTATTCCCGGGCCGCCAGAAACCATTCGGGCAGGGCAGGGAGTTGGAAAAAGAACACGTACCAGGAGCGCGCCAACTGCCGGCAACTTCTCATGGCCCGGCTCATCACGGCTGGGTGGGGACCGTTGAGGATCACGAGTCGCTCCAGGGGCCGGAGTCGGCGCATCGCGAAGTACCACGCGATCACGGCACCCCAGTCGTGTCCGAGCAGAACCGCGGCGCGACAGCCACTGGCGTCGATCAGGCCTGCCACGTCTGCGAGGAGGTTTTCGACAGCGTACGCGTTAATGTCCGCGGGGCGTTCGCTCTCCCCGTACCCGCGGAGGTCGGGTGCCCAGGCTCGGTACCCCATTTCCGCGAGGAGGGGGAGCTGGTACCGCCACGAGAACCAGCATTCGGGGAAACCATGCAGGCATAGGGCGAGGCGATCTCCCGTGCCGCATTGCGCGACGTGGAATGCAAGGCCGTTGGCGCGCACCGTGAGGTGCGCAAATTGCTCGGGACGGACCGAGTTCGTGGCGTGCGGTGGCGCGGCCGCGTTGCTCTCTTTCATCGCGAGGCAGGGTCAGGGCTTTCGGGATCTATTCCAAAGGCCTCGATTGCCTCCTGCACGCGCTTCGGGTCGACTTGCCCCCTTTTCGCGAGCTCGTACAAGGCAGCGACGCAGATCGACTCGGCATCGACCTCGAAGAAGCGGCGGAGTGTTTCGCGCGTCTCGCTTCGCCCAAACCCGTCTGTACCCAAAGCGTGCAGGCCAGCGGGCGTGTAAGGGGCGATTTGGTCGGCGAGCACCTTCATGTAGTCCGTTGCGGCTACGATGGGCCACGGCTCGTTCTCGAGCACGCGCTGCAGATAGCACTTTTTCGGGGGCTGCAGGGGGTGGAGCCGATTCCAGCGGGCCACCGACAGGGCGTCTCGGCGGAGCTCCGTGTAGCTCGTCGCGCTCCAAACGTCCGCCCCCACGCCGCGCTCTGCGAGGAGGAGCTGGGCGCGGAGCGCTTCCTGGACGATGGCCCCGCTGCCGAAGAGGTGGACTCGCGGCCCCCCAGCCTTCGGGTCGGCTGGCCGGACTTTGTAGAGTCCGCGCAAAATTCCCTCCGCAGCGCCTGGCGGCATCGGCGGCTGCCGGTACGCCTCGTTCATTAAAGTGATGTAGTAAAAGCAATCCTCCCGCTCCACGTACATCCGGCGAATTCCGTCTTCGACGATGACCGCGATCTCGTACGCGTAGGCCGGATCGTAGGCGCGGACGGTGGGCACGACGCTCATGAGCACGTGGCTGTGGCCGTCTTGGTGTTGCAGGCCCTCGCCCGCAAGCGTGGTGCGACCCGCCGTAGCGCCGATCAAGAAGCCTTTGCCGCGCGCGTCCGCGAACTGCCATATGAGATCGCCAACGCGCTGGAAGCCGAACATCGAATAGAAAAGGTAGACGGGAATCGTGTTCACCCCCAGCGCAGCGTAGCCGCAACCCGCCGCGGTGAACGAGGCCATGGCGCCGGCCTCGGTGATCCCTTCCATCAGCAGCTGGCCGTCCTTTGTTTCTCGGTAGTACGCCACAACGTCAGAGTCGACCGGTTCGTACCGCTGCCCCTGGGACGAGTAGATT
>JBBIUR010000385.1:0-2449 GCA_037440145.1 Myxococcales bacterium
CGCGAAAGGACGATCTGCGGCCCCTTCGCATTGAGGGCCACGTCGAGAATTAGAGCCCGAATGCGGTCTCCTTGCCGGTAGCGCTCGCGCGGGATCTGTTCCTTTTCGGGAAGGATTGCGTCGGTCCGGCCGAGGTTGACAATGATATTTTTCTTCTCGAAGCGCTGGACGATGCCCGAATGCGTGAGTTCGCCTTTGCGGTCTTTGAACTCGTTGTAGATGATGTCGCGCTCGGCGTCGCGGAGCTTCTGAATCAGGTTTTGCTTGGCCGTCTGTGCGCCGATCCGGCCGTATTTCTGGTCCATCTTTTCGAGAAGCTCGTCGCCAACCGCCGCTTCGGGATCGAGCGTCGCGCGCGCTTTCTCCACAGAGATTTCCGTCGCCGGGTTGGTCACGGTATCCACGACGGTGAGGATCTTGAACAGCTCGACCTCGCCGATCTCCGGATTGTACTTGGCTTCGAGGCGGATGTCGGGCCCGATCACCTTGCGGGCAGCCGAAAGCACGGCGTTTTCGACCGCCTTGACGACAGTGGCGCGGTCGATCCCCTTTTCCTTGCTGACCTGCTCGATGACGCGGCTAAGCTCGGGCTGCATGGTGTCTCCTGCGCGGCCTCGCGCTGCGTTCGGCGCCGAAGTCGTACTCGTAGTTCGCCTGCGCGATGGCTTCGAACGGGACGAAGCACTCCTGTTCGCCTTGCAGGACCACGACGCCTTCCGCGGTGACCGCCCGCAGCGTGCCGAGAAAGTTCCTGCGGCCCCCGACCGCCACAGAGCAGCGAATGCGAATCCGCTCGCCGATGTACCGCTTGAATTGTTCCGGTACGCGGAGGCGCCGGTTGATGCCCGGCGAGGAAACCTCGAGCGTGTACGGCCCCGGAATCGGGTCGTGTACGTCGAGCTCGTCGCTCAGTTGGCCGCTGATCCGCGCCAGGGTGTCGAGATCGACACCCCCGCCTCCCCGCCGATCGAGGTAGATCCGCAGCACCGTCCCCCCTCCTTCCCTGGTCAGTTCGATGTCTACGGTCTCGAGCCCCGCTGCAGCCGCGGTCGGCTCCACCAGGGCCCAAAGCCTCTGCATCGTCATTGATTCCATTGTAGCCCAAATAAAAAAGTGGGCACGCGGCCCACCCAGATGTGGCCGAAGATGTACCGCGTCGATAGCATAGGGGTGTTCTCGCCGCAAGATTCCCTCGGCCCGCAGCCCGGGGACGCCTGCATTGCCTGCCTGTACCCGAGGGAATCCCGCGCCGCGCTAGAGGGGGCACCCGTACTCCCGCGCGGGCGAATAAGGAGTCCCCGGCGCCAACGCCAGCCGTGGCGCCCGCGGACCCCATGGGAGGTTCCGACACCCGTAACGCGCGACCCCGAGCGGGCTACGCCCGCCTCTCGCTCCTGCTGCGCCGCACTTCGTACATCGCGCGCAGCAGTTCCCCGGCATCCATTGGGGAATCCCAGGGCAGGCCGCGAAACTCCCGATAGGCGCGCTCCACCTGAAAGACGATCCGCTCCGGCTCTGTCCAAGTCGCATACGGGCCGAGATCGATTTTCTTCGCCGCTTCCAGCGCGCTGAGCCCCCTGTCGAAGCAGCGCTTCGATTCTTCGCGGACATAGCGCAGGTATTCCCTCATCTCGCGGACGCCCTCGAGGCCGCATAGCGGACCGTGGCCCGGTACGACGACGCCGGGCTCGAGGGATGCGATCCAGTCCAGAGCTGCGATCCAGCGCTCGAAAGTGCCTTCCCAGCCAATCGGTGTACACAGGCGGAAGACGATGTCGCCGGCGAATACCACCCGGCGCTCCGGCACGTGGACGACCAGGTCTCCGGCGGTGTGGGCCGGGCCCACGAAAACGATCTCCACCCGCAGGCCATCCAGGTCCAGATCGAGCCGGTCTTGGACCAGACGGGTCGGACGCTTCAGCTCGATTCCGGAAAAATCCCAGGATGCCAGGGCGCGCGCGAAGGCAGCCAGGCCGGGGTCGGCCGCGTCCGCCGCGGACCGCAGGGCTTGCAGTGCTTCGGGGCGCGCGTCCTTCCCCATGCGCTCCGCGCAGAGAGCATGGGCAATCACCTCGGCCTCTTCGAAGACTTGATTGCCCCAGCAGTGGTCGCCGTTGTGATGGGTGTTGACCACCCAGCGGGGCGGGTCAGCCCAGACGCGGGCATAGAGTGCGCGCAAACGCTGCGTGTGCGGCAAGTCCCAGAACGTGTCCACGACCAGGCCCCTCCCGCGTGCGATGAAGCCCGAGTTGCTGTAGCCGAGCCCGCGGTCTTCTTGCACGCAGGCATACACACCTGCCGCGACTTCGCGAAGTTCCATGGAACCCGCATAGCACACCCGCTTCGCGCTGCGCCAATGCCGGCGCCCGCGAGCTGGCGCCGGGGCGGCTTGCAGGGGATTGATTGCCGGAAGCGATGGCGTAAAAGGGCCAAGGGCGACGAGGCGCCG
>JBBIUR010000386.1:0-2409 GCA_037440145.1 Myxococcales bacterium
CAACGAAATCGATGCGGGAACCGTGGAAGCGCTGATCCGCGCGTGCGAAGCGGCGACCGGAATGGTCCGCGAGTATTACGAGATGAAGCGCAGGCTGCTCGGATTCGACCTCCTCTTCGACTTCGATCGATATGCGCCGGTGGGACCGCCGGCGCCGCAAATTCCCTGGGAGCAATGCCAGGCGATCGTGCTGGAATCTTTCGGCGAATTCTCACCGCGTATGGCAGAAATCGCGCGGCAGTTTTTCGCGCATCCCTGGATCGATGCCGAGGTCCGCGAGGGCAAGTGCGGTGGCGCGTTTAGCGCGGCAGCCGTGCCCAGCGTGCATCCGTACGTGTTGGTGAATTACACGGGACAGCGGCGCGACGTGATGACGGTTGCCCACGAGTTAGGCCATGCCGTGCATCAGTATCTTGCCCGGCCGCGGGGATACCTTCAGTTTCACGCTCCCTTGCCGCTGGCGGAGACGGCGAGCGTCTTCGGGGAAATGCTGGTGTTCGACCGGCTGTTGCGGGCGGAATCCGACGGCGGGCGCCGCCTTGCGCTACTGTGTCAGAAGATCGAGGACGGATTCGGAACCGTTTTCCGGCAGATCGCGCTGACCCGTTTTGAGCAATCACTGCATCGGGCGCGGCGCGAGGAAGGGGAATTGTCGAGTGGCCGGATCGGAGAGCTCTGGATGGCGGCTAACGAGGCCATGTACGGCGGCAGCGTGGTTTTGACCGAGGGCTACGCTTGGTGGTGGGCGCACGTACCGCATTTCGTGCACGCGCCGTTTTACTGTTACGCGTACGGGCTCGGGGAGCTGCTCGTATTGGCGCTATATGAGAAGTACCGGCAGGCGGGTCGCGCTTTCGAGGCGCAATACTTGGACCTGCTCGGAGAGTCCGGAGGCGCTGTTGCAACGGCTCGGCGTGTCGCTTGCGGACCCCGGGCTTTGGGAGCACGGCCTGGCTTTACTGCGCCGGCTTGTCGACATGGCCATCGACTTGGCAAGCAGAAGGCGGGGTCCGGGCAACCAGTTGGAACCGCCGCCCGAAAGATCGGGACACGTGAATGGCGCGGGGAAAGAAGCGGCTCCCCGCGGTTGACGTGGCGCTGCTCGGTGCTGCTGCGCTGTTCGTCTCTGCGGCGATCTTCTTCAGGCTGTTTACCTGGCCGTCGGTGTGGGGGACGCTTGCGCACGCACCGGGGGCATTTGGGGTAGCCTTCACCCACTGGGTGGACTGGGAACGCCGGATTCTGTTCCCCCTCGGGCTCGCCACCGTCATGGCGGCGATTGCAGCCTTGTTTCACGAGGGGGTGGCGTCGTGGCGGGGGCGGCTGCGGGTTCTGGCAGTGGCAGCGCTGTTTGCGTCGGCGCTGGTTTCCGTTGGCGCTGCTGGCTCGCTCGAAGAGGCGATTGCAGCGGCCCTCGGCGCGGCGGATCGGGGGGCCGCCCAAGCGTTGCTCGGGCGGTGGAATTGGTGGCATCGGGTCAATTTCCTGCTCATTTGCGCCACCGGGGTTCTTTTCGTCGTGGCCCAAGCTCTGCCCGGCGCGAGGGCGCAGCGGAAAGCTGGAGGCCTCGCCCCTCGTCACCGCAGGCTTCTCCTCTTGCTGGGTGCGGCGACGCTGTTCGAGGGATACGACCGGTTCATCGTGTCGCTCGCGCTGCCGTACATCGCGCGCGATTTGGGGGCGTCGGAAGCTGCGGTGGGGTATGCTCTTTCGGCGATCCGTTTGGGGGCGTTACTTTCCGTCCTGCTGGGGAGGGTTGCGGACCGCTTGGGCCGGCGGCGGGTCCTGCTTGCGACGATCGTGGCTTACACGGTCGCCACTGCGGCAACGGGCGCATCCCGGGGTTTGGTTTCGTTCGTCGCCTTCCAACTGGTCGCAGCGGTATTCCTGACTGCGGAGCTCTCGCTAGCGCAAGTGGTGATTGCAGAGGAGTTTCCCGCGGGGCAGCGCGGGCGGGGTCAGGGTTTTCTCGGGGCCTTTGCCGCTCTGGGGGCGGGGTTGGCGGCGGTCCTGTTTCCGCTCGTGCAAGGCACCGCGATGGGGTGGCGAGGGCTGTACTTCATCGGCTTGGCGCCGCTGGTCTTGATTTTATATCTGCGGCGCAGCCTTCCCGAGACCCGGCAATGGCGGCGCGCGGAGCAGGCGGTGGCCGAGAAGGGCCGCGCCCGGTTCGCGGATGTGTGGCAACCGGGGTTGCGATTGCACTTCGCGGTGCTCAACGGGGTGGCCGCCGGTGCCAGCTTGGCGGCGGGTGCTGCATTCGGTTTCGCTTCGTACCACGCAACCAATGCGTTTCGATGGGAACCCGCTCGTGTGAGTGCGATGATGCTGACCGCCGGCGCACTGGGGTTTTCGGGATGGTTCGTATTCGGCAGGCTTGCCGACGTGATCGGGAGGCGATGGGTAGGG
>JBBIUR010000387.1:0-2378 GCA_037440145.1 Myxococcales bacterium
TCGTGAAGGTGGAAGCACCCCGCCCCCTCCCCACCGCGCCGATGCGATCGTCGCAGAGCGCCGCGGCTGGCCAGGAGGTCGTGGTCGTCGCGAGCGTGGGCGGGGAGAAGCGCCGCGCGAACAACGGGAACATCACATCCATCGGGCCGTTCGACGCGTATTGGGAATACACGCTGGAGCGCGGCATCGTGACCAGTGCCGTGAACCCGGGCTTCGGGGGTGGGCCGCTGTTCGATCTCCTCGGGCACATAATCGGGGTCGTATCCCTGGACTTGGGGGAGGTGGGTCGATTCAGCTTCGCCATCCCTGTGGAGTACTTCCTGGAGTGCCGGGACGAGCTCCTGCAATTTGGCAGGCGGGTCAGTGCTCCGGCCCGCGCTTGGATCGGCCTGTACTGTTACACGTTCCGCGACCACGTCGTTATTGCCGGCCTTTTGCCCGGGTCCCCGGGGGAGGAAGCGGGCCTGCGGACGGGAGACGTGATTCTCGCCGTCGACGGTCAGCCCGTCAGCACGCGTGCGGAGCTGTATCGCTGCTTGTGGCACCGCCGCGCCGGGGACAAACTGACCTTCCGAGTGTTTCGCAACAACGAAGTGCGCCAGGTCGAGGTGGCGTCGGGAAACATCGAAGAGTTTTTCGCCTAGTCGGGCGCGCGCTGGCCCGGGGCCAGGCCGCCTGGTGCGGCCGCTGCTCCTTTGGCGCCAGCGGCGGCATGCATCGACGAAAACGGCCGCTTGCAGCGGAACGCCGGTGGGAGGAGGGCGCGCGGTGCAGTCGGGCTTCTTCGCGGCCAGACGTGCCTGCTGCATCGCCAGGGATGAGCGCAGGACGCGACCGGTGGGCTCAGTGGACACCCGCGTCGCTGCGGTCACTTCGGCGCGCCCGGGATGCAGTGGCTTGGGCCCGGCGCGCCGCTTCCTGTCCTGCGCTGTGGGGCCGCGCCTCGCTTAGCCGGAGGCAGCCCTTTTCGCCAGGGCGGGCGGCGCTCCCTGGACAAGCTTCGGGAGCGTTTTCGTGTAGGGGGCGCGCGCAATGCCTCGCTCGGTGATAATCGCGGTGACGAGCTCGTGCGGCGTGATGTCAAAGGCGGGATTTGCCACCCGCACGCCGGCGGGAACGAGCTGGCGGTTGCCCACGTGAGTGACCTCTCGCGCCGGCCGCTCCTCGATCGGTATGTCGCGGCCGCTCTTGCATTGGAGGTCGATCGAAGAAGTTGGGGCGGCGACGTAGAAGGGGATTCGATGCCGGTGTGCCAGTGCCGCCACGGTGTACGTGCCGATCTTGTTGGCGACGTCGCCGTTGGCCGCGGTGCGATCCGTGCCGACCACGACGCAGTGGATTTTTCCCTGCTGCATGAAGTGGCCGACCATGTTATCCGTGATCACGGTCACCGGAATCCGGTCCTTCTTCAGTTCCCAGGCGGTCAACCGAGCTCCCTGCAGGAACGGGCGCGTCTCGGTGGCGAACACGCTGATGCTCGGGTCCTTCTCGAACGCGGCGCGGATGATTCCGAGCGCAGTGCCGTAACCGGCAGTGGCCAGTGCCCCCGCGTTGCAATGGGTGAGGATCGTGGCTCCCCTGGGGATTAGGCGGGCGCCATGTTCCCCCATCGCGCGGTTGGCCGCGAGGTCTTCGTGGTAAATGGCGAGCGCTTCCTGGCGCAAGAGTTCGCGAATGACGTCTGGATGTTGCTGGCGGTTGGCGGCATATACCCGGCGCATGCGGTCGATTGCCCAGAATAGGTTCACGGCCGTAGGCCGTGTCGCGGCGAAGCAGCGGCAGATGCGGTCGAATGCGCGCCGCAGCTCTCGGTCGCGCGCTCGTACCACTCCGAGGGCGACGCCCATGGCAGCGGCCACGCCGATGGCGGGCGCACCGCGGATCACCATGTTTTTGATGGCTGTCGCTACCCCCCGGTAGTCGCGGTAGACGCGATACACTTCCCGCGCGGGGAGCAAGCGCTGGTCAAGCATGACCACCGCGCCATTGCGCCATTCGACGGTTCGGATCGCCATCGGGCGACTCTGATACCCTCGCACCCGGAATGCGGTCAAGGGGACTTCTGCGGCCCCTGGGAGCGCTTCTTGGCCTCTTCTCGCAAGCGCAAATCGACCCTGCGAATCTTGCCGCTGATCGTTTTCGGCAGCTCGTCGACGAACTCGATCTCCCGCGGGTACTTGTAAGGGGCGGTCACGCGCTTGGCGTGTTCTTGCAGCTCTCGCGCGAGGGACTCGGTGGGTTCGTAGCCCGGGCGCAACTTGACGAACGCCTTCACGATGGAGCCGCGTTCCGGATGCGGGCTTGCCACTGCCGCGGACTCGACCACTGCCGGGTGCTGCAGGAGAGCGCTTTCGACTTCGAAGGGGCCGATTCGGTAC
>JBBIUR010000388.1:0-2365 GCA_037440145.1 Myxococcales bacterium
GGACCCTCGCGGTTCCGTGTACGTAGCGGACACGGGAAACCATCGCCTCGTCCGGTTCGACCTCCAGGGGCGTTTGCAAGCGGAGTGGGGCGGGAGGGGGAGCGAGCCGGGGAAGCTGTTCGAGCCCATGGGACTCGCAATCGACCGGCAGGGGCTCCTCTATGTCGCTGACAACGGGAACGGGCGAGTTCAGGTGTTCGAGTCCAATGGAAAGTTCGTCCGCGCCTTTCCCGTTGCGGGGTGGCGGAGCGAGGTGTTCTCGGAGCCGAAAATTGCTGTCGATCCGCAAGGGCTGGTGTGGGTAACCGTCCCTCTCGAAAAGGAAGTACGCGCCTACACTGCCTCCGGCAGGCTGGTGCGGTCGATCCGCGGTGCCGAAGCAGGGGAGGCCTCTTTCACGACCCCGCTGGGAATCGCCGTCGACCCGAACTCTCGGCAGCTCGTGATTTCTGACCTCGAGCACCGGCTTGCAGCCCTCCGCGATGTGCCCTCGAAATAGCTCCGCGGGTTCGCCCGCGCAGGGGCCTCGCCTGTGGCGGCTCGCTCTGACTGCGGCAGCGCTTGCTGCCGCCGCCGCGGGGCAGTACTGGCTCTCGGTAGCCCACGCTCCTGCGCGCTCGAAGACAGCCTGGGCGGTGGCGGGAAGTGCCTTTTTGGCGCTGCTCTTCGCAACCCCTCGAAGCGAGCACCAGCTGCCCGAGCGCGAACGCCCCATGCCCCCGCGGATGGAAGCGTTTTTGTTCGCAGCCGTTATGGGCATCGCGGTGTTCTTCCGCGTCTGGCGCCTCGACATATTGCCTCCCGGCCTGAATCACGATGCAGCGTGGAACGGCCTCTACGCCCTGCGGATTCTGCGCGGGGAACCGTTTACGCCGTACGTGAGCGAAGCGTGGGGACGGGAGACGCTGATGATGTACCTGCAAGCGGCTGCGATTCGGCTTTTCGGTCCCGATATCCTCGCCGTGATTGCCCCCGCCATTCTCGCAGCGATTCTGCTAGTCCCGCTCTGTTACGGATGGGTGCGCGAAATGTTCGGCCCGCGCCTGGCTCTGGGCGCGAGCTTCCTCGTCGCCGTGTCGGGCTGGAGCATCGTATTCGGCCGAGTCGGTTGGCGCGCTGTTCTACAACCCACTGTGAGCGCGCTCGCGTACTGCCTTTTCTGGCGTGCGTGGAACTCGCCGCGCCTGTGGACCTTCGCCCTGGCGGGTGCGGCAACTGCGGGCACTGTGTACACGTACAACGCAGCACGCCCAGTCCCTGCTCTCTTTCCCGCCTTCGTGATTCTCACTGTGGCCACCGGGCGCGCCGCCTTGCAGCGGCGGCACTGGGTGGGCTTCGCCGCAATGGCCGTATCTTTCACCATCACGGCATATCCGATCGCGAACTACGCGTACCACCATTGGTCCGTGTGGCAGGGGCGGGCTGCAGCCACGTACCTGTCGGGAGGCTCGTGGTGGGACAACTCGAAAGCAGCCGCGCTGATCTTCTCCTACCGGGGGAACGGCGACGATTTCTTCATAGACACGCCGCTGCTCGAATACCCGGCTGCGGTCCTGTTCCCCTTTGGTCTCGCCTGGTGCCTCTCGCGCCCCCTCGACCCGCGTTCGCTTTTTCTGCTGCTCGGGTTCGCCGCCGCGATGGCCCCGGGGCTAGTGACGAAGCCGAACGGCAATCGAGCTATCGGTGCACTACCGTTCGCCTATGCGTTCGCAGCTCTCGGCGCGGCATTCCTGCTCCGCGAGTTCCGCCAGGTGCGGTCGATCGGGCCCTGGCTGGCGGGCGCGCTCCTGGCGGTTACGGGCGCAGCAGCGACCTGGGCAACGTACACCCAGTACTTCGGTCCGAACCGCAGGCCCATCTGGGGATTCTACCCCGAGACGACGGTGCTCGCCCGCTTCATGAAGCAACTCGTGCCCGAATACAGGATCTGGGTCGGCGGGGCGAATTTCCCGCGCGATACTCTGACGTATCTCACCTACCAGGGCGGGGATCCACGGGAGCGCCACTACCTCTGGGTGGACAACCCGGCGAGCTTGCTGGCGTCTCCACCCGCGCCCGCCCCCGGAAGGGGCATGGCGTTCATCCTGGCCACGATCGACCAGGGGCCTCGCGTTTTCGCGGAACTCCAGCGCCGTTTTCCGCAGCACCGGGTTGTCGACCTGCACGATCCGACGCACGGCGGCGCTGTGTTCGCGCGCGCTCTCTTGGTCGAGCCAGAAAGCGGCGCAGTCCGCAGCGAAACGGGGGTCCCGAAAGCCGGCCTCTGGCAGACAACGCCTGGAGTCTTGCCAGGGCAGCTCCTGGACCCGAAGGCAGTAGCATTCGGGCCCGCCGGCGCGATTTACGTGGCAGACACCGGGAACCC
>JBBIUR010000389.1:0-2334 GCA_037440145.1 Myxococcales bacterium
AGAGCCGGCTATCGTAACTACGGTCGCGGTTATCGCCCATCACGAATACGTGACCGGGCGGAACGGTGACCGGCCCGAATTTGTCTCGCGGGGCGGTTGCCGCTCCGTCCTCCCCGTCGGCAAAATACGCGCGCGAATCCTCCGCAGGGCCACCGTTCACGAAAACGCGCTTGTTGCGCACCTCCACGACGTCGCCCTCGACAGCAACCGTCCGCTTGATAAAGTCCTTGCTTGGGTCTACGGGGTACACGAACACGATCACGTCGCCCCGCTGCGGTTTGCGATATACGAGCAGCCTTTTTCCCCAGAACGGCACTCGCAGGCCGTACGCCAGCTTGTTGACGAGAATGTGATCGCCGATTTGCAGCGTGGGCAGCATCGACCCCGATGGGATCTTGAACGCCTGCACGACGAAGGTGCGGATCACCAGCGCCAACAGTACTGCGATGCCGAGAGCCTCGGCGTATTCTCGAAGAGCCGATTTCACCCCTGTGGCGCTTCGTCCGCGCTGCTCCGCGACCATGGCTTTTTCCGCCGGCTCTCTCGTTGCGGCTCGCATCTCGCCCCTTTGTGCCACCCGCGCTTATTTAGACGATCGCCGACTCCGGAGCTAGAGCGCGCCGCAGCGCAGAAGCCACCCCGCCCGGCGCCTCACAGCGGCAGTTGCCGGCCGCATCACACGCGCAACACTGCCAGGAAAGCTTCCTGGGGAATTTCCACACGGCCGACTTGTTTCATCCGCCTCTTTCCCTCCTTTTGCTTTTCCAGGAGCTTCCTCTTCCTGGTAATGTCCCCGCCGTAGCACTTTGCGGTCACGTTCTTCCTCAGCGGCTTGATGCTCTCGCGCGCAATGACCCGGGAGCCGACCGCGGCCTGGATCACAACCTCGAACATCTGCCGCGGGATCGCGGCGCGCATCTTTTGCACCAGATCCCGCCCCCGCGAATACGCCTTTTCTCTCGGTACGATCAGCGAGAGGGCGTCCACGGGCTCGCCGTTGATGCGAATGTCCAACTTCACCAAGTCCCCGGGCTTGCGTCCCGCAAATTCGTAGTCCAGCGAGGCATAGCCGCGGCTCACGGACTTCAGGCGGTCGTGGAAATCCAGGACCACCTCGTTCAGCGGGAGCTCGTACTCGAGCAAGACCCGGCCGTGGCCCAGGTACTTCAACGACTTTTGCTCGCCGCGTTTTTCCTCGCACAGCGCGAGCACAGCCCCCAGCGCAGATTCCGGCAAGTGGATCGACGCCCGAATGTACGGCTCTTCGATGCGCTCGATCTGGTGCGCGGGGGGCAGCTTCGCGGGATTGTCGACCGGAAGCTCCTTTCCATCCGCGGTGTGCACCGCGTACTCGACTGTCGGGGCGGTGGTGATCAGCTCGAGGCCGAACTCGCGCTCGAGCCGCTCGCGGACAATCTCCATGTGGAGCAAACCGAGAAACCCACAACGAAAGCCGAAACCCAGCGCCTGCGAGGTCTCGGGTTCGTAACTGAAAGACGAATCGTTCAGCCGCAATTTCTCTACAGCGTCCCGCAACGCGCCGTACTGATGCGAATCTGCGGGATACAGCCCGCTGAACACCATCGGCTTCACCGCCTTGAAGCCGGGCAATGGCTCGGCCGCGGGCCCCTCCGCGCTGGTAATTGTGTCCCCGATCCGCGTCTCCCGCACTTCCTTGATACCGGCCATGAGAAACCCGACCTCTCCGGGTCCCAGCCGCTCCACTGCGGTGGGCCGGGGAGCGAAAACACCCACGCGGCTCACCTCGAATTCGCTACCGCTCGCCATCATCCGAATGCGGAGTCCGGGATACACTTCGCCGTCAAACACGCGGACTACGCACACGGCTCCGTGGTAGGGATCGAACCAGCTATCGAAGATCAGCGCCCGCAACGGCGCCTGCACGCTTCCCCGCGGGGGTCGAAAGACCCGAACGATTCCCTCGAGAACCTCTTCTGTCCCGCGCCCCTCCTTGGCGCTCGCCAAGATCGCCTGCGAGCAGTCGAGGCCGATGATTTCCTCGATCTCCCGCTTTACGCGGTCGGGGTCCGCGCTCGGCAAGTCGATCTTGTTCAGCACCGGCAAGATCGCCAGGTCGTGCTCCAGCGCGAGGTATGCGTGGGCAACTGTCTGCGCTTCCACGCCTTGCGCAGCGTCGACCACCAGCACAGCTCCCTCGCACGCAACCAGGCTCCGCGAGACTTCGTAGGAGAAGTCCACGTGCCCCGGCGTGTCGATCAAGTTCAGCAAGTATTCGTTCCCGTCGCGGCTGCGGTAGCGCAACCGCACGGGGCTCGCCTTGATCGTGATGCCCCGCTCGCGCTCGATGTCCAT
>JBBIUR010000390.1:0-2305 GCA_037440145.1 Myxococcales bacterium
GCCGGGTTCCAGCACCTTGACCGGGTTGAGATCGAGCTCGCGGATTTCGGGGGCGATTTCCGCCAGAGCCGATACGCGCAGGATCACATCCTCCAGCGCGCGCCGATCACCCGGCGGTGCGCCACGGTAGCCATCGAGCAAGCGGCTTGCGCGCAGCCGGACGACCATCTCGCGGGCATCGAGGTCGCTCACCGGCACGAGGTGGAAGGACGCATCGCGCAGCAACTCCACGAGCACACCGCCCAGCCCGCAGACGACGAGCGGGCCGAATGTCGGGTCAGTCGTAACGCCCACGAGCGCCTCGAGCCCGCCCTGGACCTCGCGCTGCAGCAGGATCCCCTCCAGAGGCATCCCGAGCTCCCGCATCCGCGCCGAGAGCTTTTGCGCCGCTCCGGCCACTGCCTGCGCGTCGCGCAGGCCCAAGATCACAGCGCCCACGTCGCTCTTGTGGAGCAGCCCGGGCGCGATCGCCTTCGCCACCAGCGGATAGCCCATGCGCTCCGCCGTGGCCGCAGCGGCCTCGACGGTGGTGCGCTCCGCGGTGGCGAACTCGATTCCTGCAGCGCGCAGGATCGTCGCCAGGTCTTCCGGCGCCAGCCAGATTGGCCCCTCGGCACCCGCCAGAGCCCGGTCGATGACGGCACGGATCACGCCTTCTGCGAAGCGATCGAAGGCGAAGACCGCTCCGCGCGGGCGCCGCTGCCAGCGGCCATACCACTCCGCGCGCGCCAGCGCCTGTGCGGCGTTTTCGGGAAAGCTGAACGACGGCAGCGGCCCCCGCGCGCCCAAACCGAGCTCGGGCGGCGCTCCGGCGGAAGAAAGGAACACCGTCAGCACCGGCTTCTCGCGCGGAACCGCCTCGGCGCCTCGGGCAATGGCAGCGGCGACGGCCTCTGGCGCGCTCACCAGCGGCGGGATGTAGATCACCACGAGCGCATCCACATTCGGATCGCGGCCCACGGCCCCGACCGCCCGCCGGTAGTCATCCGGAGTGGCTGCGGCCAGCAGGTCCACCGGGTTGCCCACGCTGGCCTCCGCCCGCAGAAAAGCGCGCAGCTCCGCTGCGGTCTCCGAAGCCAATTCGGGCAGCCGCAAGCCGTGCGCCTCGCACGCATCGGCGAGCAGGATTCCCGGGCCGCCGGCGTTTGTCACCACGCCCACGCGAGGTCCTACGGGCACCGGCTGGGTGGACAGCAGCACTGCGACGTCGAAGAGCTCCTCCAGCGTGGTCGTCCGGATCACGCCTGCTTGTTCAAAAAGCGCGTCGACCGCGACGTCGAGGCTGGCGAGAGCCGCGGAATGGCTCGAGGCCGCCCGCGTGCCTACTGCCGACCTTCCGGATTTCACCGCGACGATGGGCCTTTGTCGCGCCACTTCGGGAGCGATGCGCGCAAAGCGCCGCGGGTTGCCGAAGCTCTCGAGGTAAAGCAGCACGACGCGGGTGCGCGGATCCTCCGCCCAGTAGCAAAGAAGGTCGTTGCTGGAGACGTCCGCCTTGTTGCCTACGGAGACGAAAGAGGAGATTCCGATATTGCGCTTCCCGGCGAGGTCCAGAATCGCCAGGCCCAAAGCCCCACTCTGCGAGAGCATGCCGATGTTCCCAGGGGGCGGCCAGTGCGGCGAAAAGGTCGCGTTGAGCCTCACCTCGGGGTCGGTATGGAGCACGCCCATGCAATTCGGGCCGACCATGCGCATTCCCGAGGCGCGGACGAAATCGCGCAGGCGCCGCTCCGCGGCCTTGCCTTCCTCCGACGCCTCCGCGAAGCCCGCCGAAATGACCACCACCCCGCGCACCCCTGCCCGCGCGCAGTCGCGCACCACCTCCTCGACCTCGCGCGCCGGCACCGCGATCACTGCCAGATCCACGGGTGCTCCGATGGCACACACCGTGGGGTAGGCCTTCAGGCCGGCGATTTCCCGCGCGTGCGGGTTCACCGGGTAGATCGGGCCGCGGAAGCCAGCGGCTTTCAGATTTTCGACCAGTGCCGCCCCGATGGTGTGCGGCTGGCGCGACGCGCCGACCACCGCGACCGCCCGGGGCTCCAGGAAAGCGCGCACGCTCTCGGCGGCCGCACGCCGCTCGCGGGCTTCCGCCGCGCGCACGAACTCCTCGGTCTCGCCCGTTGGAAACGCCACGTGCACGATGCCGCCCTCGAGGCTGCGCGCGACGCGAAAACCGCTGTCCGCGAAGACCTGCAACATCTGCTTATTCTCGCAGAGTACATCCGCTTCGAACTCCGTGATACCGTTCGCGCGCGCGAGCTATGCCAGGTGTTCCAGCAACACCGTGCCCATGCCCCGTCCC
>JBBIUR010000391.1:0-2221 GCA_037440145.1 Myxococcales bacterium
GGGGGGGGGGGGGGGGGGGGGGGTGGGTGTTGTGGAGGTTTTTGGTGGAGTGCGGGTAGCAGAGAGTGATGTACACCAACGACGACGAGGCCATCCCGAGGGGAGTGGCGAGTTTCTGCGACTTACGCCGCGCCGCCTGCGGGCCGACATCCGCGCGCGGCGGCGGCAGCTCTTCGAGCGCGCATTGGCCGAAGGGCCGGCACACCTGAGCGCGGAGGGGCGCCGGATCCTGCTTCTGCATCCCGAGCTCGCCCAAGAGCTCCACACTCGGGTGTGGGGCTTGCCGGACCGAGAGCAAGCGGCGCTGTGGGGTCGGCCGGGACTGCCCGCTTGACCGCACGGCCTCGCCTGCGCTTGCGGGGCAGCGTGCCGATGGCTGGCGCTCGTGCCCTACTGGGTTTGCTCTTGCTCTGTGCGGCCGCGTGCGGCCACCGCGCGGAAAGCGGAGAGACCCTGGAGTTCTGGGCCATGGGCCGCGAGGGCGAGGTAGTGGCGAAGCTGCTGCCGGAATTCGAAAGACAAAACCCGGGCATCCGCGTCCGCGTCCAGCAGATCCCTTGGAGCGCAGCGCACGAAAAGCTTCTGACCGCCTACGTCGGCGGCACCATGCCGGACGTCTTTCAAGCGGGGAACACCTGGCTCCCGGAGCTGGCCGCCGTGGGAGCCGTGGAGCCGCTCGACGCGTTCGCTCGGGCCTCGGGGGCAGTGGACCTCTCGGATTACTTCCCGGGCATCGTGGAAACGAATGTGATCGAAGGAACCCTTTGCGGCCTGCCGTGGTACGTCGACACGCGCTTGCTTTTCTACCGCCGCGACCTCGCCGCCGCGACCGGCTCTCCCGGCCCCCCGCGCACCTGGGACGAGTGGCTGGAAATCATGCGCCGCGTACACCGGTACACGGACGGCCGCACGTACGGGATCCTGCTCCCGCTGCGCGAATGGCAACCCCTGGTGATCCTCGCCCTCCAGCTCGGCGCGGAACTGTTGCGGGAAGGCGACCAGTACGGAAATTTCCGCAGCCCAGCGTTCCGGCGCGCCTTCGAGTTCTACCTGCACCTGTTCGCGCTGGGCCTGGCCCCGCGCACCGGAGAAGCACAGCTCGCAAATCTCTATTCCGACTTCGCGCAGGGATTGTTCTGTTTCGTGGTCACCGGTCCCTGGAACCTGGGCGAGTTCGCGATCCGCCTGCCCGCCGCCGTTCGCGATCTGTGGGCAGTGGCCCCGCTGCCCGCACCGGACGCGGCAGAGTACCCCGGTGTCTCCCTTGCCGGCGGTGCCAGCCTCGCGATTTCGCGCCGCTCGCCTCGGCGGCGCGCTGCTTGGCGCCTGATCGAATACCTCGCCGCGCCGCAAACGCAGGTGGCGTTCTACCGCCTGACAGGAGACTTGCCGGCACGCCGGAGCGCGTGGCAGCAAGCGGGACTGGCCTCGGACGCCCGCGCTGGGGCTTTCTGGCTCCAGCTCCACCGGCTGCGCGCGACGCCCAAGGTGCCGGAATGGGAGCGCATTGCAGCAAAAATCGCCGCGCACGCCGAAGCGGCGATCCGGGGGCAAAGGACGGTCGGGGAAGCACTGGCAGCGCTGGATGCGGACGCGGACCGGATCCTCGAAAAGCGCCGCTGGCTCCTCCGCCGCGCCCGCCCGCGGCAGGCCGCTGCAACGCCCGGCGCGCGGCTGGAGATCGCGCCCGGAAATCGGTAGACTGCGGCGCCGTGGGGAATGGGGGGCGGCCGCTGGCAGCGGCGTACGGCTTCATCGCACCGGCGGTGATCGCCATCGCGCTGTTCTTCTTCGTACCGGTCGGCGCCGCGCTCCTGCTGAGCTTTACCGACTTCGACATCTACGCCCTTGCCGACCACCCCGCACTCCGGCTCCTCGCAGTCGAGAACTACCGCCGGCTTCTCGGGGATCCCCGGTTCTGGACCGCGCTGCGGAACACCCTGTATTTCGTTCTCGTCGGTGGCCCACTCACCGTGGCAGCCTCCTTGGCCGCAGCACTGCTGCTCCACTCGCGGCTGGCGCGGTTCCCGTCTTTCTTTCGCACCGCGTTTTTCCTCCCGGTGGTCGCGACGCTGGTGGCAGTGGCCATTGCATGGCGCTACCTCTACCACCCGCGGTACGGGCTGCTGAACCAGCTCCTCCGCGCACTGGGCCTCCCGGCGATCGTCTGGCTCGGGAATCCGCGCTGGGCTATGCCGGCGATCATCCTGCTCGCGGTGTG
>JBBIUR010000392.1:0-2191 GCA_037440145.1 Myxococcales bacterium
TCCCGGTGGTCACGGTTCCGCGGCGCCTTTGCTGGTAACCACGCGCCGATAGACGGCGCGGCGGGGCAGGGCATACTTGGTTGCCAGCTCGCTGGCGATTTCGGTGGGACGGAGCCCGGCCTTGCGCAGTGCGGCGATCTCGGCGTCGAGGTCAGAGCGCAGCGGCGCCGGCTGTGCTGGCGCGCCTGCCACGACGATCGTGATTTCGCCGCGCTCGAGTTCCGCCGCCCGGTCGCGCAGGGCTACCAGCGTGGCTCGGAGAACCGACTCGTGCATCTTTGTGACCTCGCGCACGATGGCAGCGGGGCGGTCGCCGAGTACGGATGCGAGGTCGTCCAGTGCGGTGCGGACGCGGTGTGGCGCCTCGTAAAAGACTAGGGTGCGCGGATCGGACTGGAGCTCGAGAAGCCTGCCGCGGCGTGCGGCCCGCTTCGCGGGCAGGAAGCCCTCGAACGCAAAGCGGTCCGTTGGCAGGCCACAGACGCTCAAGGCCGCGGCGACCGCGGAGGGGCCCGGGATCGGAACAACGGGAAACCCTGCTTCTGCTGCGGCGCGCACCACTCTGTAGCCGGGATCCGCGATGCACGGCGTGCCGGCATCCGAGATCAGGGCGATGTCGTGCCCATTCCCGAGTTCGGACAGAAGCATCTCCGCTTTTGAGCGCTCCACCCAATCGTAGTAGCTCACTACGGGCGTGTAGATGTCGTAGTGCCGCAGCAGTTTTCGGCTGTGGCGGGTGTCTTCCGCGGCTACGAGGTGCACGGTGCGCAAGACCCGCAGGGCCCGGAGCGTGATGTCCTCCAGGTTCCCCAGAGGGGTCGCGACGACGTACAGGGTTCCCGCGCTCTGGGGTCGATCTGGGGCGTCCGGATTGGGCGCGGCGCGAGCGCCGCGCGCTTGGCCGCCCGTTCGCGTCATGACCGCCCGATCCGGCAAGGCCGCTGCGCTGGTCTTGGCCGGGAGAGCGCCTCTGCCCCGGGCAGGACCCGCGCATTTGGGGCGCTCACGGGGCCGCGTGCGCGTTGCGGCCTCCGGATTTGACCTGATTGTGTCCTTGCCGTTAGAGTCAGCGCCGGAACTGCGCGAAGGAGGCTGCCTTGGTGGAATGGTTGCGGGTGACCGCGCATCTCTATCGGCAGGTGTTTCTACGTGCTGGGAGCTTGCTTCTCAAGAACTGGCCCGTGATGGCCACGGTAGTGGTGTACGATGCCGTGCTGGCCGCGGGGACTGCCCTTGCGTGGCGACTGGGCTTTCTGGGCGGATTCCTTTTGACCTTGCTGTGGGCAGCGTGCGCGAGTTCTTTTCTCGCGCTGGTAGAAGGGATCGTACGGACCTCCAGGATCATGCTCGGGGATTTCCGCCGCAGTTTTCGCGCCTATTTGTGGGACGTGGTCGCGGTCACCTTCTTTTTCTGGCTGCTGTTCCGGGTGCTCGAGATCGCGCTGGCCTCCGCGCCGCAAGCCCGGTTGGTGCTCCTGTGCGTGCAGCTGGCGCTTTTCGTCTTTTTCAATCCCCTGCCTGAGCTGATTTATTTAGGGGGCGCCCCGATCGTGGATCTCCTCCGCCAGAGTTACGAGTTCATCAGTGAGAACTGGATCGAATGGTTTCCTCCAACCGTTGCAGCGGGTCTCGTGTTGGCGGCGATCGCGCTTCTGGTCTGGCCGGGTGCGGGGGGCCTGGTGCGGGACTTTCTGACGGGCGGGGTGCTGTACTACGCGATGGTGTTGCGCGGGCTCCTGTTTCAAGAACTCCGCAGCTCCACGCGTCGCAGCCGCGCGTTTCGGTACCGGGCGGCGTGAGCGGTTCGGGGAACAGGAGCGCCTGGGCCGAGAAGATGCGGGGGCCCTTGGGATCTCGCCGGCTGGAGGTGCTTGCGCTAGCTTTGCGGGACGTCGGGCTTTGGAAGTTTGTGCGGCGGGCTTGGCCCGAGCTCGGTTGAGCGCGCACTGCAAATGCGGTAGCGTCGGCGCTCCATCGTGGGGCTGGTGCGAGGACGATGGATTTTCGGCACGAGTGATTGGCCCAACGAGGGTTGCAGGAGGATGCGATGGAAGACCGATATCCCTATCTTCGCTTTGTGATCGGAGCAGCGCAGATCGTGGCGGCCAGCGTGGCGGCGATCGTGTTGCTCGGGGGAACCATGCGGTCCTGCGGGATCGGGGGGTTTGCGGGCTTTGTGTGGTTTTTGCTC
>JBBIUR010000393.1:0-2187 GCA_037440145.1 Myxococcales bacterium
AAAAAGCTCGCCCCCAGGGCCCAGCTCAATGTCGAAGTACGCGAAGCCCGGGGCGCGCACGACCGTCCCGAGCCGCCGGCCATCCGCGGGGCGGAACGCAATGAGCGAAGTCGCGAAGTCCGCGTCCGAAACAATCGCGTAGCCAAGCTCCTCCGAGACCAGCGCGAAGTCCACAATGTCTCCTCCCAACTCGGCTTCGGTGACGACGAACCCCGCAGTTCGCTCGGAGAAAAGATCGACGCGCTCGATCCCACCGTCCAGGACGCCGAACTCACCGACCTCCGGGACGAGCAGGACGCCGTCGGCAACGACCAGGCCCTTCGTCGCCGCAAACGGGTTGGTACCGCTCAGCGGGATGGCGTTGACGACGGCATCTAGCCCGGTGTCGATGACCAGGACAAGCCCTGGCGCCGCGGGAAGGAAAAAATTCGCGCGATCGAGGCGCTGGAGCGCGACGTACAGCAGGCGGTCGAAAGATGCCATCAGGTCCATCTCGGGAATCCCATCCGCGTCGGCAAAGGGGCGCAAGTCGATCCGGCCCCGGACGAAACCGCCACAATCGGGAGCCGGGGACGGATCGATGACCAGCAGCTCGGCCCGCTCGTAAAGAGTCACGTACCCTTTCCGCCCCACGAGCGCCAGATCGTGCGGGTTTGCAAAACCCTCGATGCCGAAGCCGCACTGCCACCGCGGCGCAAAGCCGAGCGCTGGGTCGAGGACCTGAATGTCTCCAGGGCCAGAGCGCTCGAGGACGTACACCAGCCCGTCGATCACGCGCACGGTCGTGTCCGGGGCGAGCACCCGCTCGGGTCGAGCAGGGTCTACGATCCATCCGCCGTCCGAGCGCGCAATCGTCGCGAACGACCCGGTGACGAAGTCGCCGGCAAGCACGAAGACAGAGGCTTGCCCGGGCACCCCGGGAAAGGCTAGATCGCGCCCACCACCGCAGGCGCACGCGCCCAGAATCAGAGCCAGTGCGACCTGTGCGAGGCCCCGGATCTGCATTGGACTTCTCATAGCCGCACGCGGACGCCGCCGAAGAACGCGCGACCTGGCAGGGGAAAGTCCCCAGCATCGCGCACCTGGTTATCGGTGAGGTTGCGGGCCTCGAAGGTCAGACGAACGTGGGACCCCCACGCCAGGTGAACACCCAGAGTGTGCAGGTCGCGGCTCGGCACGCGCTGAAAGTTCGCTGGGTCGAGGAAATTCCCGCTCACGAAGTTAAACTCGTAGTACACGCTGCCCCAGCGGTGAAAGAGATCGATGCGGGTATAGAGTTCGTCCGACGGCCGACCGGGGAGCTGGTTGCCCCGCCGCGCCGGAATCGGGCTTCGATCCTGAGCGTCGAGGTGCGTGTAGTTCAGCTCCCAGCCAGCCTTTGCGGCACTCGCCCGCAAGCTCAGCTCATGGCCGCGCAAGCGGGCCCCGCTGATGTTCTCCGGACGAAAGGCGCGCGGGGAGACAGGGGTCAGGACGATCAGGTCTTCCACGTCGTTGTTGAAGTACACGTACTCGGCTCTCAAGTCGCGCAACCCGCCCACCTGCTCGGCGGTGGCTACGACCCCGACGTCGCGGTTCAAACCCTGCTCGGGCCGCAGATCGGCGCGGCCCTGGATGCTGCCGCGCACGCCGAAGAGTTCGGAAAAGTTCGGCGCGCGTTGGAAGCGCCCGAGATTCCCCCGCAGCTCGAGCCAGGGCTGCAGCCGCACCGACACTCCCAACCCTGGGCTCCAGAGGTCGCGCTCGACCACGCGCCTGGGCCCGCGAGGGCGATTTGCCAGATCGAAGCTCGCACTCACGGCATCTCGCAAATGCTGGTACCGCAACGCAGGTACAATGGCCAAGCGCTCGCCTGCCAGCCGCACCTCATCCTGTATGCCCGCCGAAAGAGCGACGCGATTCTGCACCGGTCCTGCCGCCGGGCTCGCCAGCTCCTCGACGGGCGAGAGGCGCTCATAGGTCGCTTCGAGGAACCAGTCGACGGCGTGCGCTTTCCCCGGGTACGCCGTGCCGCCTGCACTGCCGCCCACCGTCGCAGTTGCGTTGCGGTTGATGCGGGCCAGGCCGAACTCCCCCTTTCGATCGTCGAACCGCTCGCGCTCGTAGATGCCGAAAGCTGTTCCCTGGACTTCGAGCCGCCCGCCCGCCAGTGGGGGCGAGGTGAGGCGCGCGTAGTTGAGAAGGCGT
>JBBIUR010000394.1:0-2175 GCA_037440145.1 Myxococcales bacterium
CGTGGCGTGTTCGCTCCTCGCGCTTCGCGGCGTGCGCGGCGGCCGGCGGCTTGGAAACCGAGCCGAAGTAAGCCTCGAGGCGATCCGGCAGGCAATCGCCTTCGTTCGCTCTGCGCCCGCCGTGCTAGGGGCGATGACGCTCGACATGCTCGCCGTGATCTTCGGCAGCGCGAAGGCCCTGCTGCCCGTCTACGCGGCCGACATTCTGCGCGTGGGCGCGCGGGGCTACGGGCTGTTGAGCTCTGCGCTCGAGATGGGAACCCTCGCGATGTCCGTGCTGCTCCTCTTTGCCCCACCGATCCGCCGGCCCGGCCGTGCCCTGCTCGCCGCCGTTGGCGTTTATGGCGCTGCAACGGTGGTCTTCGGCTTCTCGCGCTCCTTCCCCGTCTCGATGGCCGCGTTCGCCATCGCTGGGATGGCAGACCAGATCAGCATGGTCACCCGTTCGGTAATCATCCAGCTTTCCACGCCAGACGAACTCCGAGGCAGAGTCAGCGCCGTGAACTTGATCTTCATCGGGGCGTCGAATCACCTGGGCGCGATGGAGTCGGGTTTCGTGGCCGCCCTGACCAGCGCGACGTTCTCGGTGGTGAGCGGCGGACTCGCTGCGCTCGTGGTTCTCGCCGTCATTGCCGCCGCCCTGCCCGAGCTGCGGCGTTACCGTGTACAGCTCAGCGCACCCGATTCTCCGTGAGCGAGATCGACCGTTCCTGGCTAGCCCGCGCGGACGACTACCGCGTGGCTGCCTCCCGGGCCGCATTCGCCACCCCCGTTCCCGGGCCAGCGCCGCGGGCGATCCGCGCTGAGCCGTCTGCGCTCCCAATTGCGACCCGCATTTTGTTCCTTGACAAGTGGGGCAAAGCCGTGCGTACGCTGAATAGGGGGCCAGTGACAAGGAGGAACTGGAGACATGCCAATGAAAGTGCGCGCGATAACACGTGCCCTTCCCCTCCTCGCACTCATGCAGCCCGCGGCCGCAGGTGCCGATGTCGTCACGCTGAGCCCCGTTGCCGATACTTACATTCGCGGGGGGTCGCAGAACAGCAACGAAGGTGACCAAACTTTTCTGCGCGTGCAGCGCCTCGGTCCAAAGCGGAGTTTAGTGCGCTTCAGCCAGGCCGAGATCGGCGCAGCAGTAAATGGCGGGACGCTGGTGGCCGCGACTCTGGAGCTGTACGTAGAAGCAGCGAACAGTTGGGGCACCAGCGGAAGGCCGGTCGATGTGCATCGCGTGACCGAGGACTGGACGGAGCTCGGAGCCACGTGGAACTGCCCCAACGACACCAACACCGGCAATTCCAATCCGGACTGCCCGGTGCTCTGGGATGGCGGGAGTTTCGATGCGACGCCGACCGACACCATGGTGCAGACCAACGATTTGTTGGGACCGGTGCAGTTCGACGTGACGGCCGACGTAGCTGCGTTCCTTTCAGGAACGCCGAACTACGGCTGGCTCGTAAAGAAACAGAGCGAATCCACAGACGGCTTCGTCGATTACACATCCCGCGAGGGGACAGCCGGGCAAAGCCCAAAGCTGATCCTGGAAGTCGAATTTCCGACTCCCACGCCGACGGCTACACCTACTCCCACATCGGCGTGCCCGGCGCAACCCCTCAATGGCTGCCGCCAGCAAATCCAAGAAGGGGCCGGAATTTTGAAGCTCAAAGACCCGGCAGGAAACCCGGCCCGCAGAACCCTCGTGTGGCGGTGGACGAAAGGCGAGCAAACGAGCATTGCAGAGTTTGGCAACCCGCTCGCCGACACGGCGTACACCCTGTGCATCTACGATGCGGCGGCGGGAACGCCGCAACTGGCCTTCACCGCAATCGTTCCGCCCGCGGGCACGTGCAACAACAAGCCCTGTTGGCAGGCGAAAGAAAGCGGCTTTTTGTACCGCGACCCCATGGCTGCCACTGCCGGAATCGCGACCGTGAAGCTCGTTGCTGGAGCCGATGGCAAGGCGCGAGCGGTCGTCCGTGGCAAGGGGACCGCACTTCCCCTTCCGGCTCTGCCATTGCAACAGGACCAAACCGTCGTCGCGCAACTCAAGCACACCGGCGGACAGTGCTGGGAGTCCCGGTACACGTCGCCCGCGCTGAGGAACGAACCGGAGCTGTTCAAAGACCGAAACGACGGGCCGCTGCCTTCGCCGACGCCGACCGCCTCGCCCGTCCC
>JBBIUR010000395.1:0-2169 GCA_037440145.1 Myxococcales bacterium
ATCTGGAAGAGCCGGTTCTTCACGACGCGCACGTCGACGCCCGCCTCGCGGAGCCGTTCCTGTCCCTCGTCGTCGAGCGCTGTCGACATGACCTGGATCGTGAAGTTCGCCCCGGCCTGCTCCCGAACCCGCGCGAGCGCTGCGGCCACGCGCGCGTAGATCGATGCTTCTTTGCGCTGATCGCGCAGCGCCCCGCCCGTCAGCGTCACGTGCCGGATAGGCGACTCCGCGATGGCGTCGGCCAGGCATCGGGCCGCCAGGTCGGCTTCCATGACGACGTCGTGATAGCCGTCGCCGCCCGCGATGTTCTTGTCGGCCGGGTTGAGGCAGCAGAAGCGGCAGATCTCGTCCGCGTGGTAGTAGGCGCAAAAGCGGATCGGGAAGCCCAGCAAGCGGTCCGGCGAGGAGAGCACGAACACGCTCGCCATTTGCCGCCCATCGGGGAGCGGGCGCGATAGCCACTGCGGTCGCGGTTCGAAGGATACCGGCGTCACCGGTTCGGCCTCCTCGCACAGCCAGAATTGCCCGTCTCGCTCCCGGATCTCGTAGCGGCTGCGGTGATGGCGGATGAAGTCGTAGATGACCTTCGCCGTGATCCCTTCCGGAAAACTCATGCTGTGCGGCAGCCACGCCCAATCGCGGCCGACCAGCTCGTTTTCGATCGCCTGGTAGTCGCGATGGACCTCGCGGTCCCACGGCAAGAATTCCGGGATCGCCCACCTGCCAATGGCAAGGGCCAGGGGAGTGAAGCGCAGCGCCTCGCGCAGCACGTCGATCTTCACGACGATGGGGCGGGGCACGTCGGGGAACTTGCTGCACAGCTCGTCGATGCGGCTCATGGCAATCGCCCTCCTCTCAGTGGCTCGCGGCCTCTGCAGCCCGCGGCGCCAGAAGGTCCGACTCCAGGCTCACTGCCCGGCACTTGCGGCACGTGCTGCGCGGCAGCGGCACGTCGAAGGCCCGGTACATTTCGCTCTGCAGCTCGGAGATCTCCAGGAAGTACTCCGTGGCCGGAGGGGGCGCCAACTCCCACGGGGAACCCGGGGCCGGAGTCCAGAAGGTGAACCGCGGCAGCACCCCGTGTTCTAGGAAGAACCGCAGGTACTCCTCCATGCTGCGCACCGCCGCGCTCACGGTGGAGAAACCCCCGGGCGCGGCGAGCTCGCAGCCGGCCACCACCGTGGTCGTCGCTCGCCACGGCTCGAAAATCCGCGCCGCCCGCAACATCGAGCGGATCCACTCGTCGCGGCCCACGTAGCGCGCCTTGCCCGGCGCGATTACCGAGAACAGGCGCTCCTCCCACACTTCCAGCGGATGGCACAGGGTGATCCGGCCCCGCCCGGCCTCGTACAGCCGCCGCTGGTCGTCTTCGTCCAGAGCCTGCGTGATCACGTGCCACGGGGTGGGGTCGTCGCCGAGCTCCTGCATCATTCGGGACAGAAACTGGACGTAGAGGTTCGCCTCTCGCTTGCGGTCGATCAGGCCGCCTCCTGTCAGGTTGAAATGCCCGATCGGGTGCTCCGCGCTGGCAGCACGGTAGACCTCGAGCACTCGGTCGGCCGTAGGCTTCAGCACGCGCTCGATGCCGAGCTCGCGCGCGTGGTCCACAGCGGGCACGATGCAGCAGAACACGCACTGCTCCTGCGTCTTGAAATACTGGCAGTAGCTGAACAGCGTGATCGCAAAGATACAGTGGCGGCCAGCGGACGAGACGACCTTGCACATGAGCGTGCCGTCGGCCGTGCGCCGCGTGAACCACTGCGGCCGCGGCTCGAAGAACACCTCCTCGATCGGCTCGCCGTCGCGGTAGAGCATGTAGCGTGCGTCGCCCTCGAGGGTGCGGACCTCGTACGGGCTTTCGGCCGCGAGCTTGAGAATCGTCGTCGTCCCGTCGCGCATTTGAAAGATCGCCGGCACTAGCATCCACCCCTCGGCGACCCCGACCTGGGCGTCGAGGTGATCGTGATCCCAGTCGAAAATCATGTGCGTGTGCGGGATCGCCCAGCGGCCGATGGTGCGCAGGTCGGGGGTCCACGCCACGCCCTCGCGAAACACATCGGCCTTGACGATCGCCGTGCGGGGCATGGCGGGAAAGCGCTCGGCCAGCTCTGCGATCCGCGCCTGACCCTTTTTTTCCGCTCGTGCTGTATTCATGGCGTCCTCCTGCGC
>JBBIUR010000396.1:0-2137 GCA_037440145.1 Myxococcales bacterium
GCGAGTGATCCGAGCCGCGCCGCGGCGTTCGCGGTGCAAGGCTCAGGGGATCAGCACGACCTTCAAACAGCCATCTTCGCGGCGGTCAAAAAGCTCGTAGGCTCGCTTGCCCTCGCTCAGCGGCAAGCGATGGCTGATCAGCACCGTGGGATCGATCCGCCCCGCTTGGACCAGCGGGATCAGAGCGGGCAGAGTCCGCTGTACGTTCACGAGACCGACGCGAAAGGCGATGTCCTTCATGAACGCCGTGCCCATTGGGAAGGTGAAGTCGTCGCGGATCAAAACGCCGACCATGGAAACCGCGCCGCCGGTGCGCACGAGGTCGAACGCGAGGCGCGCCGTTTCCTGCGTGCCCACGGCTTCGATGACCGCGTGTGCGCCCCGCCCGCCCGTGGCTTCGAGCACTGCGACCTTGACGTCCTCGCGCGCAGTGTCCACCGGAACGGCCCCGAAGGCGCGCGCTTGTTCGAGCCGGTGTGGGACTCGATCGACGGCGAGAATTTTCGCTGGCCCGAACAACTGCGCGCACAGGACGGCGCACAGGCCGACGGGACCGCAGCCGATCACCACTACCGAGCATCCCGGCTGCAGGCGAGCGCCTTCCGCCGCAAAGTAGCCGGTCGGCAAGATGTCGGTGAGGAACAGGATCTGCTCGTCGGAAAGATCGGCCGGCGCGGGCCACAGATTCGCGTCGGCGTTGGGCACGGTCACCGCTTCCGCCTGAGCGCCCGGCAGATCGGGCAAAATGCCGTACACCTTGACGGGAAGCGCGTCGCAGCCCACCGGATAGCCGCGCCGGCAGGGCTCGCAGTCCCCGCAGCCGACGACGGCGGGGACAATCACTCGATCGCCTTTGCGGAAGCGGCGCACGGCCATGCCGAGTTCTTCCACGACCCCCACGCACTCGTGGCCCATGATCGTACCGGGAACGCCGGGCACGGCTCCGTGGTAGACGTGCAGGTCCGACCCGCAAATCGACGCACGGGTGACCCGCACCACTGCGCTCCGGTCGCCGCGCAGCGAGGCGTCGGGCACTTGCTCGACGCGCGCGTCGTGAACCCCCTGGAAGACAATCGCTTTCATGGTCCGGCGGCATAGCACGGTGAAGCGCCGGCCTGAAGGAGATCTCTTTCAGGCAGTGCGCGGCGCTCAGCAGCTGCTGGCCTCGACACGCGCGATCTCGATCACGGCGATTTCACGGGGCGCGAAGAGCCGGATGCGTTGGCCGGTGCAGCCCAGTCCGCGGTTCACGTACAGCAGCGACCGCCCCTCGCGATAGAGCCCGCAGTCGAATGCCGTAACCAGCCGAGCCAGCGTGAGGCGGCGCCCCCCGAGGGCCGGCAGGGCGAGTTGCCCTCCGTGGGTATGCCCGGAGAGCACCAGGTCGATGCCCAGCGCTGCAGCTTGGGGAAACAGATCGGGCCGGTGGGAGAGCAGGAGTATGGGCCCGTCTTTCGGCAGACGTGGGGCTAGGGCGGCGAGCCCCGAGTGCTGGCGCACGCCCCTGCACCAGTCGCGCCCCTCGTCGTCCACGCCTGCCACGTGCAGCGTCGCGCCCCGCACGTGCAGGGTCGCTATGGAGTTGCGCAGGACGGTGAACGGGCTCCAGCGACGCAGTCCCTCCTCCACCGCGTTGGCCCCGGCGTAGAAGTCGTGGTTGCCCAGCACCGCGTACGCCCCATGCCGAGCGCGCAGCCTGCCGAGGATGGCAAACCCCTCGGGAATGGCCTGCACCGTGTCGACCACATCTCCGGTCAGCACCACGACATCCGGGTCGAGCGCGTTGACTCGCTCCACGTACTCCGCCAGCGCGCTCGGCGCCATGTACTGCCCGAGGTGAATGTCGCTGATGTGCGCGATGCGCAGGCCGGCGAGCCCCGGTTCGCCGCGCGGCAGCCGCACCCGCACGAAAGTGATTTCCAGCCGCCGCTGCCCGACTGCGTAGCCGTACAAAAACGCCAGCACGATCCCTGCGAGGCCACCATTGGCGATCCATTCATAAGCGCGGCCGGAGACCAGCCGCAGCGGCACCTCGCCACCCGGCGCCGCTGCCGCTGCCAGCCCCTGCCCGAGCCACGCCACGCCGCCCCAGACCGCTGCCGCCGCGGCGAGGTAGGCAGCGCCGAACATTGCCGTA
>JBBIUR010000397.1:0-2130 GCA_037440145.1 Myxococcales bacterium
GACTGCAGCAGATTCAGGCCGACGAACGCTGCGACCAGGAACCAACCGGGATGAACCGCGTAGCCCAGCGAGATGCCGGCCAGCGTCAAGGATCCGGCGAGGGCGCGAACTGCATTTTCTGCTTTCATGGATGACCACCTCTTCCGCGTTGCTTTAATGAGCAATAAGACATATACTCATGAACGGCTCAGCCGTCAACCAATGGCACGACGTCTCCCTCTTCCCACTACACCGGAGGCACTCGAGCTGGTCGCGGCGCGCTTTCGCCTTCTCGGCGAGCCGAACCGCCTGCGCCTATTGACGATTCTCGAAGAAGGCGAGCACGCAGTCTCGGACCTCGTCCGCCGCACCGGCCTCACGCAGGCCAACGTCTCCCGCCATCTCCAGGCGCTCGCGACGGGCGGCATCGTGGGACGCCGGCGCGAGGGCACCCGGACCTATTACTTCATCGCCGACCCCACGATCTTCGAGCTCTGCCACCTTGTCTGCGGCAGCCTCCGCGAGCGGCTGGCGCAGCAGACGCGATCGCTGCCTCGCCCGCGGCGCTAAGGCCCTCGGCTGTCTCGATCTCCACCCGCCCGGCCCCGTGCGCTGGCAGCGCCACCACCCGCGCCGACGTCCTGCACCTGGAAGCCACCCGCCGCAGCAAGGGGCCCACTTCGGCACGGCCTGCTTTCCGCAGCTGGGAACGAACACGACCGTTCATGCTGCGGCTGGCGCGGCGCCTGCCGCGCATCGGCCCGCTCCCTCACGGATCTGCGACAGGACCGCGCGGCGGCAAGGCAAGGCCGCGGCGCGCGCCCGGAAATGCGCCGCGAAGAGCACAAGAGCGAGCGCACTGCGGCGCGGCCGCAACGGGAAATGGCATGCGGTGCACGCGTCGGCCGCGCCGCTCGAACGCTTCGCCGGCCCGTGCGGGGCCGAACTCGCGGAGCGCGAGATCTTGGAGGTCTGCGGATAGACCCCGAGGGAACGCCTCGCGAGAACGGAAAAGAGCCGAAATGGCGCCGCGCACAACCCACCTCCCCCTGCCCTTCCCGCTCGCCGTCCCAGTGCTGCCCCTCGCCACAGAAAACCGTACGGTGCCTCCCGCAGCCGCCGGATGCGCGCTGTGCTCCGGCGGTGCCGATCGCCCCAGTGGCGGGCCACGAACCGTTCCCGCCAATGCCGCGCGAGCATCCGTGCGCAGCTCTCGCGCAGCGCGAAGCGAGCGCTCGCCCTCGCGCCCTCACCGTCGACTTCGCCCAGGCCGGGCTCTCCTCGCTCGGCATCGCCATCCTCGCGGAGTTCGGGAGCGACGCGGCCCGCTATTGCGAAGAACTGAACCGTTTGATCCGGGCGGTGCCGTGCCGACGCCTGCAACCAGCGGGCACGTGGGGGATCCGAGATTTCAGCTCGTGAATGTCTGGTCGCGCCCCTGGAACCAGCGCGCGTCTGGGGGATCCACGTCCGGCAACTGACGACGCACTCGGCGACCCCGATGGAGCTGAAGCAGGCGCCAGCAAGCAGCGACCAATGGCGGAGGCTGCGGCGCGGCCGCTGCGCGCTGGGCTCCATCGGTCCTTGGCCTCCCGTGGCTGGCCCACGCCAAGCCGGTTGCGTTCGGCCGGCGATTTGTGGGCTAATAACGCGGCGAGTTGCCAAAGATGGGCGTTTCGGGCTGCAAATCGATCGCGCGACTCGGTGCAGTCCTGTGCTGTTTTTCCCTGCCGGTGGCAGCGCAGGCCAGCGTCGTTCCCGATGAGTATGCGACCATTCAAGCAGCGCTGGACGCTGCCGGTCCGGGCGAAACGATTTTGGTGAAGGAAACTGCGGGTCCGTACTTCGAGAAAATCGCCTTCCCCACAAGCGGCCTGCCGGGCAGCCCCATCACGCTCACCGTCTACCCGGGGCACCGGCCCGTGCTGGATGGGTCGGGGGTGGCCGGCGACAACATGGTGCTCATCCCCTCGCGCAGTTACGTCCGGCTGATCGGCTTCGAGATCCGCAACCACACGGGCGTCTCCGACGGCTCGGGGGTGCGCATCATCGGCTCCGGCTCCCACATCGAAATCCGCGACAACCGCATCCACGAAATCCGCGGTCGCAACGCCATGGGCATCACGGTCTACGGCACGGAGGCAACGCCAA
>JBBIUR010000398.1:0-2112 GCA_037440145.1 Myxococcales bacterium
TTCCGTTCTCAACGTTGCGGTTGCTGGATCAGGCAGACCGGCAGGGCGAGGAAATCGAGGTGGGTGACAGGGTGCAGCCAGTGGAGCCTTTGGAACGCCCCCTCGGCGCGCTCGATGTGGCCTTCTTGGCGAGCGAGGTCCACTGTGAGTTCGGCGTGCTCGATGCCCTGCGCGAAGCTGGGGCCGCGATCGTCGACTGCAGCGACCGGTTTGCGCTCGAGCCCGACGTCCCGCTGGTCGTTCCGGAGTGCAATGCCGCCGCCATCGCGGGTTACCGGGTGCGCGGAATGATCGCGTCGCCAGACCCGCTGGCGGTTGCGCTGAGCGTGGTCCTGGCGCCCCTGCACTCGTGCGCGTCGCTGCGGCGCGCGGTGGCAGCGAGCATGGAGGGAGTTTCGCAGTTCGGCTCCGAGGGCATCGAGGAGCTCAGCCAGCAGACGATCGACGCCCTGCACGGGCGGAGCATCGAGCCCGCAGTGCTGCCCGCACGCGTCTGCTTCAACGTCCTGTCGTCCGTGGAAAGGGCGGGCACCACTGGCGACACGGAGCCCGAGCGGCGCGCGGTCGCGCAGGTGCGGCGGGTCTTGGGCGACGAAGGGCTCGAGCTGACCGTGAGCCGCCTGCTCGTGCCGACCTTTTACGGCATCGGGGTGGCGCTCAACCTGGAGTTCGAGCGGGCCCTGCCGGCGGGGATCGCGGCTGTGTTGCGGGAAGCACCGGGAATTCTGCTCGAGGAAGGAGACGATCGGGTGAGTTCGATAGCCGACGCCGTGGGGAGTGATGCCACAGTGGTTGCCCGGGTACGCCCCGACCCGACGGTTCCCAACGGCTGGAATCTCTGGGTCGCAATCGACAACCTGCGCAAGGGACGAGCGGCCAACGCAGTGCAGATTGCCGAGATCCTGATTCGCGACTACCTGTGAGCCGCTAGGACCCAGACTCAGCGCTCCTCGCTGATGCGTTTCAAGCTGACCGTGGAATACGAGGGGACGGCGTACCACGGATGGCAGGCGCAGGCGGGCGGCGTGCGCACCGTTCAGGCCGTACTCGAGGAGGCCGTGGAAAAGTTGGTCGGGGTCCGAACCCGGATGAAGGCGGCGGGCAGGACCGACGCGGGCGTCCACGCGCTAGGGCAGGTCGTGTCCTTTCGCACGGACAAACCCATCCGCCCGGAAGCACTGGCCCGCGCGTTGAATGCCCTGACGCCTCCCGACATTGCGGTTTGGAGCGTAGAGATCGTTCCCGAGGAATTCGATCCCCGGCGTTGGGCGTCGAGCCGAACGTATCTCTATCGGATCTGGAACAACCGGGCGCCGAGCGTCTTCTGGCGGCGCTATTCGTGGCATGTTGCGCTTCCCCTGGACGTCGCGGCCATGGCGGAAGCGAGTCGGGCTTTGGTGGGAGAGCACGACTTCGCGGCTTTTCAGGTCACGGGCTCGAACGCACCGAGTTCGGTTCGGCGCGTCCTTCGGAGCGATTTGTCCGCCGAGCCGCCGCTGATCGAGTATGCGATCGAGGCGACAGGATTCTTGCGCCGCATGGTGCGCAGGATCGTGGGCGGCCTGGTGGAAGTCGGTCTGGGCACGCGCTCGGTCGGGCAGTTTCGCGACCTGGTGGCTGGAAGCCGTGACCTGCCGCGGCTCACCGCGCCTGCTCACGGGCTGTGTCTTGTCGCCGTTCAGTATCCCGAGGAGCCAGTTTCTCCCGGCGGCGCGAAGGACCGCGCCGGCCGCTCATTCAAAACGTGAAGGAGACCCCAATCCCGAGACCCCAGTCCAGCGCCTCGTCCGTGATGCCGGCAAGTGCTGTCGGGCGAAAAGTCAGATTCGGCGAGTAGTTGTAGTCAAATCCGGGGTAGACGACGACGTCGTCGAAGGACGCGCCACCGTAATCGAAGTGGCGCCCGGTTACCTCGGCCCGAATCGCATAACTCGGCCGAGCCCGCAAAATGGCCTGGGCGCTCCACTGAAATACGTCATCGAGCTCGTCGGTGTGAAACTGATACCCCACGTGAGCTCCCAGTGCGACGCCGCCGCGCATGTACCGCGCCGAAAGAAACGGCATGGTCCCTACATCGCCGGTTCCCAGCCGCTTTCGCTCCGACCCCGTCGG
>JBBIUR010000399.1:0-2108 GCA_037440145.1 Myxococcales bacterium
CGGCAGCACCGAGGAAAACCTGATCGGGGTGGCGGCGGGGTTGGCCCATGCGGGGAAGTTGGCGTTCGTGCTGGCCATGGCACCGTTCGTCACCATGCGCGGTTTCGAGCAAATTCGCGACGACTGCGCGTACAATCGCAACAACGTGAAAATCATTGCCCCCTTTGCAGGTCTCGAGGCCGGGCCGTGGGGCGCCACGCATCACGCGATCGAAGACATCGCGCTGCTGCGCGCGATTCGCGGAATGACGATTCTGTCTCCAGGGGATCCGGGCGAAGTCCCGGAGGCTGTGCGAGCGGCGGCGAAGATCGAGGGCCCGGTATATATTCGCCTGGGTTTCCTCATGCCGGTGCCAGGCTACGCGGTGGAGTTCCGCGTTGGCCAGGCGGTGACGGTGCGGGAAGGCAAGGACGTAGTGATCTTCGCAACGGGCGGTTGCGTCGCTTCGGCGGTTGCCGCTTGCGAAGAACTCCGAGCTTCGGGGATCGAAGCGGGGGTGGTCAACGTCCACACGCTGAAGCCCCTCGATCGCGCAGCCGTGGAACGGGCGGCTCGGGAGGTGGGCAAGCTGGTGACTGCGGAGGAGCACTCGATCGTCGGTGGCCTGGGCAGTGCCGTGGCCGAGGTGCTTGCCGAGTGCGGCGTTGGGAGATTGCGCCGCGTCGGCGTGAGAGACGTGTTCTGCACGGAGGTCGAGCCCTACCCGGAGCTCCTGCGGATTCACGGCCTGGATGCGTCCGGGATCGCCGCTGCGGCTCGCGAACTGGCCGGCGGCTGAGCCGAGGCGCGGGGCGCCAGCGGGTCAGAGCGGGATGCTGCCGTGCTTCTTTCCCGGGTTGCGGTCGCGCTTGTTTTCGAGGACGCGCAGCGAGTGGATCAGCCGCGGCCGGGTGTCCTCGGGCACGATGACATCGTCGATGTACCCCAGCTCCGCCGCCTTGAACGGGTTCGCAAAGTGGCGGCGATACTCTTCGACGAGCCGCTCGCGCTCCTTTGCCGGGTTCGCTGCGGCTTCGATCTCGTTGCGGAAGACGATGTTCACTGCGCCCTCGGGTCCCATCACGGCGATCTCGGCAGTCGGGTACGCGAGGTTGATGTCGCCCCGGATGTGTTTCGAAGACATCACCACGTACGCGCCGCCGTACGCCTTTCGGGTGATGATTGTCACCTTGGGCACCGTGGCCTCGCAGTAGGCGTAGAGCAGTTTCGCCCCGTGCCGGATGATCCCGCCGTATTCTTGGTTGGCACCGGGGAGAAAGCCCGGGACGTCCACGAAGGTCACGATTGGAATGTTGAAGGCGTCGCAAAACCGCACGAACCGCGCGGCTTTTACCGACGCGTCGATGTCCAGGCAGCCGGCTAGGTGGAGAGGCTGGTTGGCGACGATTCCAACGGAACGGCCGCCGAGGCGCGCGAAGCCCACGACGATATTGCGAGCATAGCTCGCGTGGACCTCGAAGAATCGGTTCTCGTCGACCACGGAGGTGATGATTTCCTTGATGTCGTACGGCTTGTTGGGATTGTCCGGAACGACGTCGCGCAACTTCTCGTCGCGGCGCTCGGGATCGTCGTCCGTGGCCACAAAGGGGGGGTCCTCCAGATTGTTGCTGGGGATGTAAGAAAGCAGCTCGCGGATCATCTGCAAGCACTCGAGCTCCGACGCAGCTGCAAAATGGGCCACGCCGCTGCGAGTGCTGTGCGTGAACGCTCCGCCCAGCTCCTCTTTCGTCACCTCCTCGTGGGTGACTGCCTTGATCACGTCCGGGCCGGTGATGAACATGTGCCCGATCTTCTGAACCATGAAGATGAAATCCGTCAGCGCAGGCGAATACACGGCCCCGCCTGCGCACGGACCCATGATGGCGGAAATTTGGGGGATGACTCCCGAGGCCATCACGTTCCGCAGAAAGATGTCCGCGTAGCCCGCTAGGCTTACGACGCCTTCCTGAATTCGGGCGCCACCCGAGTCGTTGATGCCGATCACGGGGGCTCCCGTCTTTATCGCGAGGTCCATGATCTTGCAGACCTTCTCCGCGAACGCGCCGGACAGGCTCCCGCCGAAGACCGTGAAGTCTTGCGAGAACACGTACACGACCCGCCCGTCGATG
>JBBIUR010000400.1:0-2099 GCA_037440145.1 Myxococcales bacterium
CCATTGCAATCGACGAGCGGATTCCGCCGCCGGAGGCGTTCCCCGAGGACGAGCAGGCAGTGGTGGAGGACGCGTACGCGTACATGGGCTTTGGTCCCGGCATGCCGATTCGCGGCACGCGCATCGATGTCGCTTTCATCGGGTCGTGCACAAACGCGCGCCTGTCAGACCTCCGCGAGGCGGCTCGCGTGGCGCGCCTCGGGAAGGTGGCGGCCCACGTGAAGGCGCTGGTGGTACCCGGATCGCAGCAGGTAGCCCGCGCCGCCGCGGCGGAGGGCCTTGACGAAGTCTTTCGGCAGGCGGGCTTCGAGTGGCGGCTCCCCGGCTGCTCGATGTGCCTCGCTATGAACCCCGATCGGCTGCGGGGGCGGGAGGTCTGTGCCTCGTCGAGCAACCGGAACTTCAAGGGCCGCCAGGGCAGCCCGTCGGGCAGAACCCTGTTGATGAGCCCGGCCATGGTGGCGGCAGCGGCAATCGAAGGGGCAGTGACCGACGTGCGCGAGCTGCTCCAGGGCAGCCGTTGAGGCGCAAGCCATGGCCAGCGGGAAAAACGAATCTCCTCGCATTGTCCGCCTGGTGGGGCGTCCGATTCCCTTGCGGGGGAACGATATCGACACGGACCAGATCCTTCCTGCGCGGTTCATGAAGGCGGTGACTTTCGACGGGCTGGGGGAGCACCTCTTCTACGACCTGCGCTTCGATGCCGAGGGCAGGCCGAAAGGGCACGTGCTCGACGATCCGCGCTTCCGCGCGAAAGGACCGCGCATCGCCCTCGTAAACAAGAACTTCGGCTGCGGTTCCTCGCGCGAGCACGCGCCGCAGGCGCTCTTGCGCTGGGGGATCCGCGCCCTGGTAGGGGAGTCCTTTGCCGATATCTTTTTCGGAAACTGCATCGCGATTGGGGTCCCTTGTGTGACGGCCAGCGAGGGTGCAATCCAGGAGCTCATGGGTGCAGTGGAGCAAAGCCCCGATGCCGCGATGGCAGTCGACCTCGAGGCCATGCAGGTGGAATTCCGCGGGCGCGTGTACCCGGTGCACATGCCGCAGAGCGCGCGCCAGCAGCTCCTGGACGGGACGTGGAACGGAGCGCGAGTTTTGCTCGCTCCGGAGGAACAAATCCGAGCTACTGCGGCTCGCCTCCCCTACTTGCGCAACTTCTCCTAGCCCCATGGGGTGGAGTCGGCCGTCGCGCGGGGGCTACCGCAGGCCGAGCGCATCGCGCAGGATGAAAAAGACATCGGCGCTGGCCAGAAAGCCGCGCACGCGCTCCGCTCCCGGCCCGCGGGCCGCTGCGAATACATCTTCGCCGGTGTGCGCCGCACTGGATAAGGCAAAGGCGGCCGGGCTGTCGGCGACGGCGGCGCGGGGAGAAAAGCCCCCCGGGCCGGTCGCGAAGGTAAGGGTGGGATAGGGCTGTCCCTGGGCGTCGAGGCCCGCTGTCCCCAGAAGGCGCCGCCGCGTTGTTTCGAGGGCTTCTGCCTGGCTGCCTGGCGCGCGGCCGATCTTGGGATAGCCGTTGATGGCGAGGCCGTGGGAATGGTCCGCGGTGACCACGACCAGCGTGTCTCTTTCGCTCACGAGGGTGAGCGCTCGAGCAACTGCGTCGTCGAAGGCAGCGCCCTCTTCCAGCGCGCCGGCTGCGTAGTTCGCGTGCAGCGCGTGGTCGATCCGCCCGCCTTCCACGAGCAGAAAGTAACCGCGGGGCGCGCGGGAGAGGATCCGAATGGCCAGTTCGGTCATTTCGGCCAGCGAGGGTTCGCCGCCAGCGTCCAGAGGGCGTTCGCGCTCGAACCGCATATCGCCGGGTTCGAAAAGGCCGAGTAGCTTTGGCGTTCCTGCTGGATCGACGCCTTCGAACTGCTCCCGGTTCCACACGTAGCGGTACCCGTGATCTACCATTGCCGCGATCAAGTCGCGGCCGTCGGAGCGCGCTCCCGCGCGATCCGCATACTCCGGGTCTCGGGCTGCGGCAGGCAAGAAGTAGCTGCGCCCGCCGCCGAGCACGACCGCCGGGGGGCTCGGGGCGAATCGCGGGTTGACAAGCTGGGCGGCAATCTCCTCTTCTGCAACTCGGTCCGGCAGGTGTGCGTAGAAAGCCG
>JBBIUR010000401.1:0-2093 GCA_037440145.1 Myxococcales bacterium
CCGGGGCTCTTCAAGCTGGCTCGGGCGCTGGAGTACTGAGGAACATGCGGGCGAGGCGGCAGTCGGTGGAGCGGGCGGGTCTAAGTGCCGGACCGACCGGGGCGATCGGGTCCGGCGGGTCGCTGCGCGGGCCCTTATGGCGAGGCGTGAGCGAAGTAGTGGATCGTGGCCGGCGCGGCGAGATCGCGGACCAGGTGCACGCAGTGCTCATGGGGATTGCGGCCGCGGGCACCGCTGCCTACTGGATCGCGTATTTCGGGTGGGGTGCGGTGCAAACTGGGGAAGATGCGGCATACGTAGCCTTCGAAAACGCATTTCCCCTCGCCGATGCGTACATGGCGGCATGCTACCTCGCTGCTGCCCGGCAACTGTGGCACCGGCGGCCCAGCGCCGTCGCACTCGGCATTGCCGCCGCGAGTGCCATGGTGTTTCTGGGCTGCATGGATGTTCTTTTCAACTTGGAGCACGGCAAGTACGCCGACATGACGCCCGCGATGGCGGTGGAGGTGGCGATCAACGCCGCCTGTCTCTCGTTCGGCCCGTACACGATGTTGCGCCTGTGGAGAATCCGGGCTCGCCTGGAAGCGAGCTGTGACGATCCGCCGCGGAAGTCTTGAGCCCCGTGCGTGCTCCCATCCGGGCCGGCGATCGCACGGGGCAGCGCCGCGGTTCTCCTGCCTCCGCGTCCGGGGCTGCGGTCAGCGCGCCTTTCCCGCGTAGATATCCATGATCGCGTGCAGCAGTTCGACAGCTTGCTCGCGCGGCCGCTGGAACGAATTCCGCCCGATGATAGAGCCGAAGCCGCCGCCATCCCGGATAGCGCGCACTTCGTCCAAGATGGCTGCCGGACCTTTCGCCTCTCCTCCCGAGAAGATCACGATGCGCCGCCCTGCGAAGGCGGCCTGAACGACGTGCCGGACGCGGTCCGCAAGCGTTGCGACGGGGATGTGCTCGCTCTCGTACACCTTTTTTGCAACCGCCTGCTCGATATGCGCGGACGGAGGTTTGACCTTCACGATATGGGCACCGAGCTGGCAGGCAATGTGGGCGGCATAGGCGACGACATCGACGGCTGTTTCCCCCTCTTTCGAAAGCCCTGATCCGCGCGGGTAGGACCAGAGGACCACAGCCAGACCTTTGCTCTTCGCCTCGCGGGTAAGGTCGCGGACCTCCCGGTACATTTCATTGCGCAGCGAGGATCCGGGGTAGATGGTGAACCCGATCGCGACACACCCGAGTCGCAGGGCATCGTCGACGGTGGCAGTCAGCGCGGGGCACGGCTCCGTACCCGCGCTTAGCGAGTCGGAGCTGTTGAGCTTCAGGATGAGCGGCACCTCGCCGGCGAACTCCGCGGCCCCGGCTTCCAGGAAACCCAACGGCGCCGCGTACGCGCTGCAGCCTGCGCTTCGGGCTAGCTCGAAGTGGTAGCGCGGATCGTATCCTTCGGGGTTGGGAGCAAAGCTGCGTGCTGGCCCGTGCTCGAAGCCTTGGTCGACGGGCAGGATCACCAGTTTCCCGGTTCCCGCTAGGCGGCCGTGGTTCAGCAGGCGAGCCAAGTTTGTGAGCGTGCCCGGATTTTCGCCGGCGTACCAGCTCAGTATCTCGCGCGTGCGTTCTGTCATGCGCGGTCTTTCTACCACGCAACCCCTGCAATTTCACTTTGGTTTCACTTTGGGGGACGTAGTTTCATCCGCATCTCCCCACGGACGCTTCCGGCGCGCTCGCCGGTGCAGGTCCCCGGAGTCGGCTTGCACGTCGCACCTGTACCGCTCGCCGTTCGCGTGGGTTTCGGCGCCCTACTGCAAGATGTAGTGTATATACCTGGGGTGGCTGGGAGCGCCGGTGGAAGGCGAGGGTCAGGCTGCAGGCTTCGACCGAAGTCCTTGCAATCTCGGTAAGGGGAGGGTCTCGCAAGCCTGCCGCCAGCTTGGGATCTTGCGGACCCCTTCTACCGCCGGGAGCAAAGGGTCGAAGGCGGCGGCTCGAGGCGCTTCGGCCCAAGCCAAAAGGGCATAACTGCTGGCCCCGAGGCAGTCGCGGCCCGAGTTCAAGCACGCGCTCATCGCCTTCGCGCTGCTTTGGCCTACGCACGG
>JBBIUR010000402.1:0-2089 GCA_037440145.1 Myxococcales bacterium
CAACTTCGGTCGACCTTGTGGGCCGCGAGGTACCTGCGGAGCCGGACCGAAGCGCGCGCTGAGGCGGCCGCGGCCTCGGCAGGTGCGCAACGCGCCGGTGTGACGCGGCCGGCAGCGCCACCCTTTCTTTTCCTTTTCCGGTCGTTGCGGTAAGCCTCTGCCGCCCGCAGGGGGGCAGAGGCGCAGTGAGCGAGGTCGCCATCCCATATTATCCGGTGAACGATTTCTCTCCCCTGATGAAGGGCATGGTGATCGGGGGAATGGGAGTCGTGCACGTGTTTCTGGCCCAGTTTGCGGTCGGTGCGGGCATTCTCATGTGTTACTTCCAGTGGCTCACGCAGACGGGACGAGTGCCCGAAACGCGGCGGCTCATGGAGAGCTACTTCACTGCGCTCGTGCTTGTCAGCTTCGTACTCGGCGCGCTCACAGGTGTGGGAATGTGGCTGACCGCGATCCAAGTGAGTCCTCGGACCATCGGGCTGATGGTGAAAGAGTTCCACTGGATCTGGGCTACCGAGTGGACGTTTTTCTGCCTCGAAATCGTCTCGGGCTACGCGTTCTACCGGTATGGCGAGGCCATGGGCCATCGAGGGCGCATGGGCCTCCTGGTGCTGTACGCGAGCGCGGCGTGGTTTAGCTTGTTTTGGGTCAATGGGATTCTGTCCTGGCAGCTCACGCCAGGCAGTTGGGCCGAGAAGGGGAGCGTGTGGGCGGGATTTTTCAATCCGAGCTTCTGGCCGTCGCTCCTCTTCCGCACTGTAGTCTCGGCGACCATCGCTGCGCTGGTGGCGTGCTTGGTGGTGAACACTCTCGGCAACCTGGACGCCCGTTCCCGAGCGGTTTTAATTCAGCGAGCGGCACATCTTCTCGCTCCCATGGCGCTCATGCCATTGCTCGCTGCTTGGTATCTTGGGGTCATTCCGCCCGAGAGCCGGACCTGGGCTCTGGGCGGGAGCGCAGCCATGACCTTGTTCTCGAGTCTTGCCGTGGCGGTGTCGCTCCTGATCGGCACCTACGCTTCGGTTGGACTTTTGCGGCAGAGCTTTTCCATCGACGGCCCCGGGGCGGCGCTTTTGTGCGCCCTGGCGTTCGGCGCCACGGCGGCGGGAGAGTTCGTGCGCGAGGGGGTCCGAAAGCCGTATACGGTCCGCGAGGTGCTCTATTCGAATTCCATTCGACCCGCAGACGTCGCGATGCTGCGGCGCATCGGCTCCGTGGCTCGCGACCCTTATCCCCTGCGCGATGCGGCGCGCTACCCCAACGAGCAGTTGCGCCTCGGGGCGCGCGTGTTCCGGTTTCAATGCAGCGTTTGCCACACCCTGACGGGTGCAAATGGGTTGGTGCACCTGGCCGGTTCGTGGACGGTCGAGCAAAGGAGGATGAACATCGCAAAGCTCCAGTACACCAAGCCCTACATGCCGCCCTTTGCCGGCACGCCGGAGGAAGTGGAGGCGGTGGTGCAGCTCGTTGCGTGGACGGCAGCCGGCGAGCCGAAGACCTGGCCCGTGTCGACGGATGCCCAGGTGCTGGAGCGCATTGGGCGGTGGTTGGACGAGGCGGGCCCCCGGGCCGCAGGCAGGGACCGCCGCGGGGAGCGCTAATGGACGCGCTGTTCCCGTTCGGCTTCCCCGCGCGCACCGCAGGCTACTTGGCCCTGTACGTATCCGTGCTGGCGCTGCACGTTGTCTTCATGAGCTATGTGCTCGCGGGCACCGGGTATTTGGCGTGGGTGGCGCTGCGCGGGGACAGGCACGGGCTGCCAGCGGGCATGCGGCCGGCAGCGCGGGTGCTGCGCGACTGGATGCCGTTCGCGCTGGGGGCGACGATCACGACCGGGGTTGCGCCGCTTTTGTTCGTGCAGGTGCTGTATGAACACGTCTTTTACACGGCGAACCTTCTTCTGCTCCACGGCTGGATGGCGATCGTGCCCGTACTCGTCGCGGGCTTCTATTTGCTCTACCTGCTGAAAGGCCGCGCCCTCGAGGGGCGTTCTGGCGCCGTGCGGGCGGCGATCGGCGCCGCTGCCTGGGGTTGCGTGGCTTTTACGGGATGGAGTTGGGCGGAAAACCACTTACTTAGCTTGCACGCA
>JBBIUR010000403.1:0-2044 GCA_037440145.1 Myxococcales bacterium
ATCTCGGTCTTCCCCACGCCCGTGGGGCCGATCATGATGATGTTCTTCGGCGCGATTTCCTCGCGGAGTTCCGGAGGGACTTGCTGGCGGCGCCACCGGTTGCGCAGGGCAATCGCCACCGCTCGCTTCGCCTTGCGCTGGCCGATGATGAAGCGATCCAGCTCCGAAACGATCTCGCGCGGCGTCATCTGGCTCATCCGAGTTCCTCGATGAAGATCTCCTCGTTCGTATACACGCAGATCCCGGCCGCAATCCGCATCGCCTCCTCGGCGACGGTGCGGGCATCGAGCGCCGTGTGTTTCAGCAGCGCCCGCGCCGCAGCGAGGGCGTAGTTGCCCCCCGACCCGATGGCGATCGCGTCGTCGTCGGGTTCGATGATATCGCCGCTTCCCGAGATCAGCAGTAGCCCCTCGCGCGCCGCGACGATCATCAGGGCGTCGAGGCGCCGCAGAACCCGGTCCGTCCGCCAGTCCTTGGCCAGCTCGACGGCCGCGCGCAGCACCTGTCCGCCGAACTCTTCGAGCTTGCGCTCGAACTTATCGAAGAGCGTGATGGCGTCCGCCGTCGAACCGGCAAAGCCGGCCAGGACCCTGCCTTGGTACAGCTTGCGCACCTTGCGCGCGGTGCGCTTGACCACCGTGGTGCCGAGGCTGACCTGCCCGTCGCCGGCGAGCACGACCTTCCCGTCGCGCCGCACGGCAAGGATCGTAGTTCCCACAATCCCGCGCGCAGGAGACGGCGCGGTGCCGCGGCGCCGACCCGTCTCTCCCAGCATTTTACGCACGGGGATGAGCCCTGTCGTACACCTGCATGAGGTGATCGAGGTGCAGGTGGGTATACCTTTGGGTCGTGGAAAGGCTGGCATGGCCGAGCAGTTCCTGGATCGACCGCAAATCCGCGCCCGCGTTCAGCAGGTGCGTCGCGAAGCTGTGCCGGAGCGTGTGGGGCGTCGCTTTCGCGGCGATGCCGGCCTTTTGGAGATAGTGCTCCACCACCCGCGCCACGGTGCGGGTCGTCAGGCGTCCGCCGCTGCGATTGAGGAAAACGGGGCGCGGGTCCGGTTCGCGCCCTCGGCAGAGCTCGGGGATGCGGGCGCGGTATTCGCGCAGGGCCTCCAAGGCCTTGTTGCCAATGGGCACGATCCGCTCCCGGTTTCCCTTGCCGCGGACGCGCACGATGCCCAGTGCGGCGTCGATGTCCTCCCAGTTCAAGCCGACGAGCTCGCTCACGCGAAGCCCCGACGAATAGGCCACTTCGAGAAGGGCCCGGTCGCGAAGGCCCGCGGGCCGATCGCGCGGAGGCGCTTCGAGCAGGCGGAAGACGTCGTCCACCGTGAGGTGCACTGGGAGCTGCTTTTCCCGCCGCGGTGTGACGATCCCCGCTGTCGGGTCCTCGCGCAGAATCCCGCGCCGGCGCAGAAACCGGCAGAAGCTTTTCAGGCTCGAGAGCTTACGACCCACCGAGCTCCTGCGATGCCCCCGCAGGAGCCACGCCAGGTAGCTGCGCACGGCCTCCGCATCCAGGCGGCGGGGGTCCACTTCGTTCCCGCCCCGGGCCAAGCAGAGCCGGCGCTCGAGCAGATAGGCTCGGAGCTGCCGGAGGTCGCTCGTGTAATTGCGGGCGGTGTGCGGCGAGGCGTTTTCCTCGGCGCGCAGTGCTTGCGCGAAGGCGGCGATCTCCCCGAGCATCCCTCCCGCCTATAGCAGCATTTCCCAAGCGGGCAAGCCTGCGCGCGGCGCCGCCGCGCACGCGGCTTCGGCTTGGCCGGCTGACACGGCGTGGCGCGAAGTGCTATACGGAGTGCCCGTGAGAGCGTGCTATGCCTGCGGATCCGAGGTGCGCAGCTCGGAGCGCGTGGGGCGCGAGGAGAGGTGCCTGCACTGCGGCGCGGACTTGCGGTGTTGTCAGAACTGCCGCTTTTACGCTCCCGGCCGCCGCAACGACTGCGCAGAACCGCAGGCCGAACCGGTGGCGGACAAAGAGCGGGGGAACTTCTGCGAGTATTTCGCGTTCCGCCGCGCCCAACCCGCTGCCGCAGGCGCCG
>JBBIUR010000404.1:0-2004 GCA_037440145.1 Myxococcales bacterium
GGTAGACGAGGCGCGTTGCGCCTGAAGGTTACCAGAAGCCACTCGCGTTACAGTTCCAACCGACGTCTTCAAGCGCCGGGGCAACGGCAGGCCGCCATAGACGCAGGCCGCGTAGCGGGTCTCCGGGGCGGGCCCCAGAGGTCAAAAATGGCACTCCTTCTCCCGCAGCCTTATCGGTGGCTTTTAGTCCGAGCGGGTAGGATGGGAGGTGGCGTCCCGTTTCTGGGTGTGAACCATGCACTCCTGGCTGCGTACTTGAGCGGGGCAATAGCCGCCGGCTCTCTGCGGGACGCTTCGACGCCTCCCGAAGGGGGCGCCGCTGTCGAGGAGTGCGGTGAGCAGTGTGGTGCGAAGCCTGAAGGAGGCCTTCCGATGGGTGGCGGACGACGCGGCTCGACGACAAGCGGATGGCTTATCTTTTCCTCGACGCGATCGACGAGGCGGGTGCGCACGGGAGGCCGAGCGGATTCGATGCCGGTACCGGGGGCGATGGGAGTTCGCGAGAGCGGGGAGAAGGAGCTCTTGGCGATCGAGCTTCTGCCCACTGCCCAGCGAGTCCGCCAAGGCATGGGAGGCGATGGCGGAGGATTGGGTGGCGCGGGGGCTCGCAGAGCGGCTGCTCTGCATCATCGACGGCAACCCCGGGCTGAGGCGGCCATCCGAGCCCACTGGAGGGCGACGAATATTCAACATTGCGCTGTGCACAAGCTGCGGAACCTCGGGCTCGCTGCCCGCGGCGGCTCCTGGAGGAGCCGCGCCAGGACTTCCATGCGATCACCGAGGCCAAGGGTGAGGCCGCCACGAGAAAAGCGTAGGAGAGATTCGTCCGGGTCTGGCAAGCCCGGTGCGAAGGTGTGGTCCGCAGCCTCGTCGAGGCGCGGGAGGAACTGCCGCGCTTCTTCCGCTTTCCGAAGTCGCAGTGGAAGTGCCTGTGCACCGCCAACGCCATCGAGCGGCTCCACGAGGAGTTCCGGCACCAGATCAAGGCCCAGGCCTCGCTGCCGAACGGGTCGGGCGTGCTGCGCTCGTTGTTCGGCCTCTACGAGAGCCGGCAGATCCCGATGCGGCGGATCGACGGCTGGAAGGACATCGCCAAAGCCGTCGCCCTTCCCCGCCCCAAGTCGCTGCGGGAGGGCACGTGAGCTCGAGACGGGGGAATACCCCAGGTCGGACCGAGTCCGCCGCGGCACTATACGCGGCGATGAACGCGAAATCTGTACGCCCCGATTCTTCGCAAGTTCCTTTGCCGACACCGCGGACGAGCGCGTGCCCGACGTCGGCGAGAGCAACTGGTCGCCCAAACTGCGCGGACCCTTCTCGCCACCCACCGCAGGAGCGCGCACTTGCCCCGCGGCCTCGTCCTGTGTACGTTGGCGCCGGTGGTGTGGTCTATGGGCGGGCGGAGGAAGCGCTGCGGCGTGCATGTCGAATGCGCGCTCGCGGCCACCCTTCTTCTGGCGGCGACGCGCCCGGCCGGCGACGTCCCGACAATGCCCTTGCAACACTCACTGCCACCTTCACTCCAGGTGGAGCACGCCTACGAGCGCGGGGAAACGAGGAGCACCGGGAAACCACGCGGTGCAATCGCGCTCACGTTCGATACAGAAATTCCCAACGGGCACGAGGCGCGCCGCACGCTGGTTCGGGTGCTGGAAGTTCTCCGCGATCACGGAGCCACAGCCACGTTCTTCGTCACCGGGGAGTGGGTGCGCGCCAACCCGGCGCTCCTGCTCCGCATCCAGGCTGCGGGGCACGAAGTGGCAAGTCACGGGCTGCGCCACCGCCTGCTGGCGGGTCGCTCGGGGGCGGAAATCGCGCGCGAACTCGACGCCGTCGAGCGCGCAGTCCGCAGCGCAGGAGGAAGCCCGCTGGCCGCGCTCTTTCGGCCCCCGTACGGCCGGCTCGACCGCAGCGCAGCCGCCGCTGCAGAGCGCCTCGGCTACCGCGTCGTGCGCTGGACGGGCTCCGCTTCCGATGCTCGCCGCGGCACGGAACACGCCCTGC